>JBGSSK010000341.1:0-3894 GCA_041737095.1 Parvularculaceae bacterium
CGCGGGAAACCGGCCGTTCCGGCCGGTGCGGCGTCCACACGGTCAGCGGCTGCCCGAGGCGCTCATGATAGGTCGACACGGCCTCGCTGAACCCGCCGGCGGTGATCTCCGCGGCGGGCGTCGTCGGCTGCGACGTCGGTCGTTTCGGTTTTTGCGTGCGGGACGGCATGCCGCGAACATAAGACGAACCGGGCGGAATGGAAGACCGGGGTCTTATGGGCCGATAACGATGGAGGAAGGTCGCCCTGAAGCGATGTTGGCGGCCTTCGGGCGAGCGAAATGGCGCAGAGATCGAAGCCCGAGATGCGGCGTCAGATCATCCGGCAAAACGGCGGGGCGGCGTTTTCGTTACAAACATCGGGCCTGGTGCGGGTCGTCTTCCAATAATTCAACAGGCCGAGGCCCTCGGCAACCGCCGGGAAGCCGGGATCGTCGAGGACGCCGCGCATTCGAGAGTCCCAGAAAAGCGATGGCCTCGGATAGTCTCGCGCGGTCGCAATCCGGGCCGCAATTTGAAACGCTTCCCGGTTGGCGCCGAGACTGGCGAGCAGCGTAGCCACATCATCGCTCTGTTGGTCTTCCGTCAGCGCAAGGAGGGCCTCAATGGCCTGCGCCTTGGCTCCGGAGTCACGCGACGCCAGCGCCCGATAGCCTTGCAGCAAGGCCTCGCGCCGTTCTGGAGAAATCTGCAAGGTCGGGTCGACAAAGAGGTTCGCTTCGCCGATTCTAATTGCCCTGAACCTCTCGATGTCTTTCGCAAAGCCGGCATCCGGAGCAAGACCAATCGCCGCATCAAAAAACGGCTTCGCCTCATCAGGTTTCCCCGCGACGACAAGCGCCTGAGCCAAACTCAATGGCGTATAAACATAGAGGGCCAGCATGTCATTGGCCTGGTACAGGTGTTCGACCGCTTCAGCGATCCGACCGACATTCACCAGCAACTCCCCATATTGATGGTGTTCGCATCCGCAATCCAGCCGTTGGGCCGCAACGGCGCGCTTCAACAAATCGTCCCGACCGATCCAGTCGCGCCGATCGAGCAACATGGCTTTGATGTAAAGGGCTTCGCTGTTTCTGCTGTCGATCGCTACCGCACGGTCGGCCGCCTGACGTCCGCTCGCGCGCGCCTCTTCGGCGATGCGACTGCTGTCCGCGCTACCCGCAACTTTCCAGTACGCGGCGGCGACCGCCGCCCAACCCCACGAAAAGTCCGGTAGGGCGGCGACGACCCGATGCGCGGGAACAAGAGCTTTGCGTCCCTCCAGTTGATTGGGAGCCCAGTGTCCCTGACAGAACTGCATGTAATCCCTGAGGACCGCGTCAGGCAGCGGCCTCGAATAGGTGGACGCTCCGAACAATCCGCAGCGAACGAAATTGCCGGCGTCCACGGCGATGTGTCGTGGAACTTTTGAAACCTGATCCCCTGTGTAGTTGAAGGTGTCAGACCACAAGGTTGCGCCAGAGCGCTCGTTGATCAGATGAGTGATGACACGGATTATTTGCCCGTCCCGCTGGATCGTCCCGCCGATTGCATAGGCTGGCCCCGCGCCTGGCGCCGGCGTTGGCGCAGACGAAACACCCACGACGCCGTCGACGTTAAACGCCGCGGTGATCTCCGCATCGACAGTCTCGCGGAAATTTGCAGGCAGGTCTGCTGACAGGAGCTGGAACCCCGCCAGGCGAACCGTCATGGTGTGACCCGCGTCGTCGAGCGGCCGTTGCGCAAACCATGCGCCGGCAGCCGCCAACAGCGAAAGCAGGCCTGCGGCAGCAATCGCCAGGCCGAGCTTCGGGGAGAAAACCGTTCGTCTGGAAGCGGGTGCGGCGGCCGCAGTGACCGCCATGCCGGCGTTGCGGTCGAACGGGATGATACTCTCATCGACAACGCCCGATTTTTCCAGCGTCGCCAAGCCACGGGCCAGCTCGGCGAGCTTGCCCTCGGTGTTCTCGAATGCGTTCACCCAGTTGCGGCTGGCAAGCTCGTAGAGAAATGGGCCTTTCGGCGCGATATTCTCCAGCCGAACCGGCACGACAAATTTCTTTTCCAGAGTCGCGGCGGCCAGCTCCTTGGCGATTTCGTCGGAAGCGGCGGCGCTGGCGGAAAACAGCAACACGAAGATATGGCATTCCTCGAGCGCCTTCGCGGTGGCGGCGCGCCAATCTTCGCCAGCGCCGACATAGGCGTCAAACCACGCCTCGACGCCTTGCTCCTTCAGCTGGCCGTGCAGCAGCCGGGCCCAGCGCTCATCGGCGCGCCGGTAGCTGATAAAGACCGTGGCCGGTCTGCGAGCCTGCCTGCCGATTGCCGACCCCTGTTCGTCCACTGCGTCCTCGTCACGGGTAAGCAAGTATATGGCGCCTCAAGCGGCGAGAGAAGCGGATCGGGCCGGCAAGCAAGCAGTTCCCGACCCCGCCGAGACATTCGCATATCGGTGAGGCGGCAAAACGCCCAGCGCTTGGCGAATGGGCCAACGAGCGACACTCTGCTTGAGGATGAACCCGACCGCTTCAACCCCTGTCCGGCCCGACTCTCACCACCGCCTTGCCGAAGTTTTCTCCGTGGAAGAGGCCGATGAACGCGTCCGGCGCCTTGTCGAGGCCGTCATAGACGGACTCGCGGAACTTGATCTTGCCGCCAGCGAGCAGCGGTGCGACCTCAGCCGCGAATTGCGGCGCGAGGTGCAGATAGATCGAGACGACAAAGCCCTGCATTTTTGCGCTGCGCGCGATCAGGAAGGCGAGGTTCGACGGCCCGGGCTCCGGCGCGGCGTTGTTGTAGACCGAGATCATGCCGCAAAGCGCAATGCGCGCGCCGAAGGCGATAGTGTTGAGCGCTGCTTCCATGTGCATGCCGCCGACATTCTCGAAATAGCAATTGACGCCCTCGGGCGCTGCGGCGGCGAGCGCCTTCGTCAATTCGCCGGCGTTTTTGTAATCACGATAGTTGAGCGCGACATCGACGTCGCATTCCTTCGTCAGCCAGTCGCATTTTTCGGTTGAGCCGGCCGACGCGATGACGCGCGCGCCCTTTATTTTCGCAAGCTGGCAGACCAGCGAGCCGACGGCGCCGGCGGCGCCGGAGACGAAGACCGTGTCGCCGGGTTTGGGCTCGAGGATCTGCGTCAGGCCCGCCCAGGCGGTGAGGCCCGGCATGCCGAGGACGCCGAGATAGGCCGACAACGGCGCCAGTTTGGGATCGACCCTGGTGAGGCCGTCGCCGTTGGAGTTCCAGTATTCCTTCCAGCCGCCCTGAAACGCGACGACATAATCGCCGACGGAAAACCCCTTGTGATTCGACGCGATGACCTCGCTGACCGCGCCGCCTTCAAGGGGGTCGGTCAGCGTGAAGGGCGGGATATAGCTTTTGACGTCCGGGCGCATGCGGCCGCGCATATAGGGATCGACCGACATCCAGACAGTGCGCAATTGCATTTCGCCGTCGCCGGGCGATGGGGTCTTCACTGTGCGCATGTCGAAATTCGCGGCGGATGGCAGGCCCGCCGGATAGGATTTGAGATAGATCGCCTTGCCGCTCTTCTCGCCCATCGCGGGTCTCCCTGTTTTTCCGGATTGATCGCGCGCAATTTACCGACCGCGCGCGACATAGCAATGCTCCGCCGCAGAGCCGCCTCAATTGACAGCGTTTTCGCCCCAATCTCGCCGCGAGCGCACCGGATAAGAGCCAGGTGAAAGGACGCGAGCGGGTCCGCCAGTGGCGTTTTCAATATCCGGTCCCCGCGATGGCAGGAGGGTAAAACATGAAAATGATGCTGATTGGAGCGGCGGCGCTTGGTCTTACGGCGGCGGGTTGCCAGTCAACGGGCGAAGGCGCGCTTTACGGCGCGGCGCTCGGAGCGGCGGGCGGCGCGGTCGCCGGTGAAATCTTCGCCGGAA
>JBGSSK010000077.1:0-3996 GCA_041737095.1 Parvularculaceae bacterium
CTGGGCGAACCGGAACCATCGACGGCGCCACCACGTCACAGTCGTAGCCGAGCGACCGGATCGTGCGGTAAAGCGCGTACCCCGTCGGCCCGGCTTCATAACAGAACTTCAGCCGCCCGTGCCGCCCAGCCAGCTTCTCGATCAGCTTCCTGACGGTTTCCACGCGGTTTGCGATCGCGCCGAAAAATCTCACCTCGCCGCGCTTGCCGTCCTCGGCGACGGCGACCGCAATCGTTTCCTTGCTCGCATCGAACGCGACAAATGCCGTATTCTTCTTCATGGCTCGTCTCCCATGCCTGAGGCTCTGATCGGCCAACCCGATCAACCCTCGACACTGGCATGTCGCGAGACGAGCCGCCTTCAAAGCCGGGACGGACATGGGGTCTCAGGGCGACATTGCCCGTGAATCCGGCTTGTTCAATATTGACGAAATCCTGCAAACGACGCCGCAGTCGACCGGATTCCAGATCGACCAGTCCTTCGCGCCGTTTGTGCTTGATAACGGTCCTGGAGCAACCCAGGTCAATTTCCGCGGCCTCGACCCGGAGCGCACCCTCGTGCTGATCAACGGGCGTCGGATGGCGCCGGCCGGCGTCGGCGGCGCGCCGACGACGCCCGATCTCGGGCTCATTCCGACAATCCTGATCGACCGGATCGAAAACCTCTTTGACGGCGCGTCGTCCGTTTACGGCTCGGACGCCATAGCCGGGGTCTCAAACGTTATCTTGCGCCGCGACTTTGAAGGCTTCCAGATCGACGCTGACGCATCGCTGCCGACGCAGGGCGGCGGCGAGCAATACACCGTTGGCGCCTCATGGGGCGTCAGCAGCGACAATGGCTATCTCGGTTTCGGCGCCGAGTACCAGACCACCAATCGGACCGCCCGCAATCAGCGCGACTATCTCGGGCGCTGCGAACAGGAACTCTATGTCGACGGCGACGGCAATATCCTGAACCAGGATATTGACCAAAATCCGGGCGTGACGATCAACGAATGCGTTCAGTTCCCGCTGACCAATCGAGTTTTCATTCCGCTCGGCTTCGGGTCTGTCTATTACACCCCCGGCCAGTCGAACATCGGCATCCCGAACTTCTCGGAGACGCAACTCAGCGGCATATTCGACTTCGACGGCGACGGCTTGCAGGATGTCGACTTCAAGGATCCGTTCTACGCCTATGATGCGAGTGAAACGGCGCAAAATGGCGACTGGCTGCCGGCGAACCAGCAATTCTCTATCTACGCCTATGGCGAATACAATACCGGCCGGGCCGGGAACATCACGCCTTTCTTCGAGGCGATGTACGCCAATCGCCAGACGCAGCAATACACGCCCGGAGCGCAGTTCTTCAATGTCGACGTGCCCGGAACAAATCCGTTCAATCCCTGCAATACGGATCTCGCGGACAATGGCACCCCGCTCGACCCGTCTGACGATTATCCGATCAATCCGAATGGCGTTAACTGCCTCGGACTTTTCGGCGTTGATTTCGGATCGCTCGACGACATCGATCCGATCATCAATCTTAACGGCGACCGTGATTTCCGCGAAGTCGAAGTCTCGCAGTTCCGTTTCGTCGGCGGCCTGAAGGGCGAGATCCCATGGCTTGACGGCGTGCTCGGTTTTGACGGCGTGACGTGGGAGGCTTCCGGATCCTATTCGCGCTCGAACGGCGATGACCGGTTCCAGGGCGTCGACGCCGACCGTCTCTTTCTCTCGACGCGCACGGCCGTCCGCAATCCGGACGGTTCAGTCACCTGCGGCGTTCCCAATGTCCCGGGGAGCGCGGACTGCGTTCCGGTCAATCTCTTCGCGCCGAACATCTTCCAGGAAGGCGGCGGATTCCTGACGCCGGAGGAAGCGGCGTACCTGATTGTCGACGCCGATTTCAATACGGTTGTCGAGCAGACCCTCGCGCAGGTTTTCGTCACCGGCCAGGTCGCGACCCTGCCTTGGAACCAGAACCCGGTGTCGGTCGTTCTCGGCGGCGAATGGCGGGAAGACGCCATCAATTCGAACCCGTCCGCAGTCGTTCGCGACGGCCGGATCCATAACCGCGCCTCCGATCGCGGCGCGACCGGCAAGCGCGATCTCTATGAATTCTTCGCAGAGATCGACGCCGACCTCATTTCCGACCAGCCCTTCGCCCAATTGTTGAACATCAACGCGGCGGCGCGCTGGACTGAAGAGAGCAATTATGGGTCGGCGTGGACATACAGTCTCAAGGGCATTTACAAGCCGATGGACTGGCTGACGATGCGCGGCACTTACGGCACATCCTACAGGGCGCCGAATGCGCGCGAGCAGTTCCTGCTCGGCGGCACCGGCTTCAACAATGTGACTGACCCATGCATCGTGCCGGAAGCGGCGCGGATCGCCAACCCCAATCCGTCGATCCCGCCAGCCTATAATGGCCTGCTCGACACGCGCTCGGCCTTCACGATTTCGCAGTGCCAGGCACAGGGCGTCGATCCGTTCAGCCTCGGCATCACGACGGCGCCCGCCGTCAATCCGGTCGCCAGCACGGAAATTCTGACCGGCGGTTCGGACCAGCTTGAGGACGAAGAATCGCGGGCGTGGACAGCCGGCGTCGTCGTCGAGCAGCCGTGGACCGATACGTTCGGTCTCACTCTTTCGGCGACCTATTACGACATCAGGGTGACGGACAGCGTCGAGGAGCCGGGCATCGCGGACGTCATGGACAATTGCTTCGAAATCCAGTCCGGCGCTTCTGACGCCTTCTGCACCAGGGTGCGACGCGACACAGACGGCTTCATTGACCTGCTCGATACGAGCTTTATCAATATCGGTCGCCTGACATCGAAAGGCATTGACTACAATGTCCTGCTCACCAAGGATTTCGAAGCGTTCGACAGGCCCTTCGATGCGACGCTTGACGTTCGCCTGTCGCAACTCTTCGAGCAGGAAGTCGAAGTGTTGGGATCGGTTGACGACAATGCGACCGAGACCGAGTCGCCGAGATGGCGCGGGAACGCCAACCTGATCGTCGGGACCGGAGATTTCCGCGCCAACTGGCTGACGCGCTGGATCGGCAAGGGCGCTGAAGAACCCCTCGGCCTCGGCAACGATGTCGCGTGTCCTGCGGTCGGACCCAATCGGCCGTTGGCGACCGGCGTCCTGTGCCAGCCGGTCTATTTCACCGGCAATTACTTCGTGCACAATCTGTCGTTCACCTGGGCCCCGGCTGACTGGGTTTTCACCGCGGGCCTTCGCAATGTCTTCAATCGCGGGCCGGAACTCGTCGATGCCGATGGCGTTCTGACATCGGTCTTCAACGTGCCGGTCGGCGTCGGCTATGATCTTCAGGGCCGCACAGCCTTTGTGTCCTTGCGCAAAAGCTTTTAGGATTCAAATTCAAGCGAGACTGGCGGGGCCCCTCGCGGGGCCCCGTTTTTTTGGCGCGACAACCATGCGCCTTCATGGGCGCGCGAATGCGAATGCGAGAAAGGAAAGACGTGGCGACATCTTCCGCGTCCGTCTATTGCGAAGAGCTTGTCGCGCGGTATGACGAGGACCTCGGCCTGTCGTTTCGCTTCGCGCTGCCGGCCGACCGGCTGCGCCTTGCGGCGCTTTTCGCCTTTCAAGTCGAGCTGCGTCGCATCCCGGCGATCGTCAGCGAGCCGCCGCTCGGCGAAATCCGCCTTCAATGGTGGCGGGAGGCGCTGGATGAAATTGTCGCCTGCGGCGCGGTGAGGAGCCACCCGGTCGTCGAAGCGCTGGCTAGGTCGAGCGCGATCGATGGCCGTTCGCGACCGCTCGCCGAGTCGCTCATCGACGGACGCGCGCGCCTTCTCTATCAGCCGGAATTTTCTGGACCCGCCGATCTTGAGGCCTTCCTCGCCGAAGCGGAAACGCCCCTGACGGCGCTTGCCGCCGCGACGGATGACGCGCGCGATGCGATTAGGGTCGCTGCGAAAGCCTACGGTCTCGCGCGATTTGCGCCGATTTTCGACGTCGCCGAGATCGGAAGAGCACA
>JBGSSK010000105.1:0-2883 GCA_041737095.1 Parvularculaceae bacterium
AGGCGGCGGCCGCCTTGGCGCGGACGATCGCATCGGTCTCGCCGTTATCCGCCCGCCGCTCGGAATGGCCGACGATGACGAAGGCGGCGCCGGCGTCGGCGAGCATTTCGGCGCTGATCTCGCCGGTATGGGCGCCGGCGGCCTCGGCATGGCAATCCTGCCCGCCGATCGCAAACCCTTCGTCGGAGAACTCCGTCGCGAAAAGGCCGACGAGGGTCGCCGGCGGGCAGATCAAAATCTCGATATCCGCCGGAACCGACCCGGACAGCAGGCCGATCAGCTTTTCGACCTCCTCCACCGAGGACGCGAGACCGTTCATCTTCCAGTTGCCGGCGATCAGCGTTTTCATCGACGCTCCTTTAATTGCCGCTGTCCGCCTAGCGCGCCGGGCGCAAAAGTAAAGGCCGGTTTTGCGCGAAAAAGCGCGCTGGAATAATGCGTTGATCATCGGGCGCGATTCAACAATCGCGCCCGATGATCTAGGCGAAAGCCCTGATTTTGTCCAGAAACGGCGGCCGCCGGGGGCCGATCCCGACGCGCCTTGTTCTCGCGGGGCGGCGCAACTAGGTTGGCGCCGATTTTTCGGCAGGGCGCGCGATCAGGCGACGCCCGCAAGCGACAGGACAAGGCCATGCTGAAGCAAATTCGCGGGACGATGAAAAATGTCTTCGCGATCGTCATCATTATCCTGCTGATCATCGCCTTCGCCGCGTGGGGCGTCCCGGAAATGCGGCAGTTCAGCCAGAACCACACGATCCGCGTCGGCGGCGACGGGTTCTCGACGACCGACGTCCAGAAGGAATTCGACCGCTTCGTCACCAACCGGCGGCTCGCCAATGACGGCCAGTTCGACCGCGAGGCGGCGATTGCGGCGGGCGCCGTCAACCAGATCGTCGATTCGATCGCGGTCCGCTCGGCGCTCGATCAGGATGCGCGCCGCATGGGCCTCCTCGTTCCGCGCGAGACTGTGAAGGAATATCTCAACACGAGCGAGCAGTTCCAGAACCCTCGCACCGGCAAGTTCGACCTTGAGGCGATCGGCGGCATCCTGCGCGATTACAATTTCACGCCGCGCGAATTCGAGGACCGGCTGCAATCGGACCTCCTGCGCAATCAGTTGACATCGGCGCTGAACGCCGGCGGCCTCGCGCCGGCGGCGATCATTGATGCGCTGGTCCTGCGCGAGACCGAAAAGCGCGAGATAAGCTATGTGACGATCACGGAGGATCTCGCGGCGCCGGCGCCCGAGGCGACTCCCGACCTCCTCAAGGCTTATTACGACAAGAACGCCAGCCAGTTCATGGCCCCGGAGTTTCGCACCTTCACTGTCGCGACGCTGAAAAGCAGCGACTACGAGGAGACGTCGGCGACATCGGAGGAAGAGCTGCGCAAGCTCTATGACGCCAACAAGGCGCGCTACGAAACGCCCGAGCGGCGGACGATCTACCAGATCACCTTCGCCGATGAAAAAGCCGCGGCCGATGCCGCAGCGGCGCTGAAAGGCGGCAAGCCGATCGAAACGATCGCAGCGGAGAACGGCCGGACACTCGACGAAATCGCCCTCACAGATATTCTCAAGGCAGACGTCCTCGACCCCAAGGTCGGCGGCGCAGCCTTCAGCGCCGATGAAGCTGGCGCAGTCGTCGGTCCGATCAAGGGCGTCTTCGGCTACACGATCGCGCAAGTCGCCGCGATCTCGCCGGCGACCGTGCAGACCTTCGAAGACGCAAGGGCGGAGCTTGAAGCCGAAACGCAGTCGCGCGAGTCGAAGAAGAAGCTCTTCGACGCGATCGAGGAAATCGAAAACGCACGCGACACCGGCGCGCCGCTCGCCGACGCAGCGGAAAAGGCCGGGATCGCGCATGAAAAATACGGCCCGGTCGACAATTTCAGTTTCGGCCCCGGCGGCGAAATAATCGCCGACATTCCGGGCGATGTCCTCAAGGCCGCTTTCAAGACCGAAGAGGGCGAAGAATCAGAAGCGCTCGAATTCGCGGACGGCTCCGGGTATTTCTTTGTCGCCGTCACCGAAATCGCGCCGACCGCCGTCATACCCTATGAAAAAGTCGCCGAAGAAGTCGAGGCGAAATGGCGCGAGGACGACCGGAAGGCGCGCCTCGACGCCGTCGTCAAATCGCTCCGCGCCGCGACCGACTCAGGCAAGTCGCTGAAAGAGGCGGCGGCTGATATCAACCGGGCGCCGATCGTTGAAATCGTGACCCGGCGCTCGCCCGGCCAGAATCTGGACGGGCCGCTCGTCGAGCAGATTTTTTCAGCGTCGATTGGCGACACGATATCCGGCCCCGTGGGGGGCGGCGAGGCGGAACTTGTTGTCTCGATCGACGGGATATCCTTCGACCAGTCGCAGGTTGGACCCGATGAAATCGCCGCCTTCAGCCAGTATGTCGGCGCGCAATTATCGCAGGAACTGATCGACGCCTACGCGACCGCCGTGCGCGACGATTTCGGCGTCAAAGTCAACCAGGCGCAGATCGACCAGATGTATTCGGAAGGGCAATGATTTCGTCGCCGGATTTCGATGCGTTCAGGAAACGCTATGACGCCGGCGAGCCCCAGATCGTTACGCGGCGCATTGTCAGCGATCTCGAAACGCCGGTGTCGGCCTATCTGAAAATCGCCGCGCGGCGCAAGAATGCGTTCCTGCTTGAATCGGTCGAGGGCGGCGAAACGCTCGGCCGTTATTCCGTGATCGGCGTCCGGCCGGATGCAGTGTGGCGCGCCAAAGGGTCAGCCGCCGAAATCAACTGGCGCGCCGCCGCCGACGCCGACGATTTCGAGAGCGACGCGCGCCCGCCGCTTGAAAGCCTGAAGGCGTTCATCGACGCCTCGGCGATCCGGCTTCCGGCGGATGCGCCGCCGATG
>JBGSSK010000126.1:0-2421 GCA_041737095.1 Parvularculaceae bacterium
ACGCGCCGACGTCATCCGGGCCGGTTCCGCGCCGGTCAGCTCATAAGCGGCATGCCCGGCCGGCGGATCCAGCGCATCGCCAGCGCGCATGACGAGGCGCAACGCCGCGCCAAGCGGAAACATCGTGTAGGCGGCGACCCACGCGACAAAGTCGATGATTTCAGCGCTAAGCGGCGGCTGCGGCAGGATGCGCTCGATCGTTTTCAGCTTTTCCTGCGCAACGTCGTCAGGCTCCCCCGACCAGACCACGCCGAGTATCGTATGGCCGCCAAACGGCGCCATGACCCAGCTGCCCGGCGGCGGATCGCCGGTCGCGCGATAATCATACGCCTTGGCGAGCGGCAGTGGAAAAAGCACCTTGACCCGGCGGCATGGCGCCTCCTCGCCCTTTCCCGGGTCTTCCTGCTCCTTCGCGTCTGACAAGCTTGATCCTCAGGCCGGTTTCGGGTGAATTACGCCGCGCCGACGGGGTGACGGCGCTTGGTGTTTCGAGGGCGTGGCGACGCAATGCGCAATCTAATCCTGTTTCTGGCATCCTTCGTTGGCGCAAGCATCCTCATGTCTTCTCCCGCGGCGGCGAAATACAGCCTGTGCAACAAAACGAGCTACGCCCTTTCAGCGTCGATCGGCTATGTCGACGGCGATCGCCTCGCGACCCGCGGCTGGTGGCGGCTGCGCCCCGGCCAATGCAAGGTCGTCCTGACCGAGCCGACCAATCCCGGCCGCTATTTCGTTTATGCGGAAGCAATCCCCGGCCACAAGGGCCCCTTGCGCGCCTGGTCCGGCGACACGCCGCTCTGCGTTGAGAATAACGGCTTTTTCAATCTCAGAAACCAGGAAATCTGCCGCGACGATCCGGCGCGTCAGCGCAATTTCTTCGATGTCGAAGTGACCCCGGCGGCCGGCGGCAATTGGCAGTCGGACTTCGCGGAAGCGGCCAACTATACAGTCTACAGCGCCGAGGTCGCGGGCGTGCAGCGCCTGCTCAACGATCTCGGCCTCGCCAGCTCGCGCATCGACGGCTCGCTCGGCCGCGAGACGCAGCGTCTCCTGACGGTCTACCGCAAGGATAAGAACATCGGCGAAGGCCCGGTCATCGATGACGCGACGATCGACGCGATGATCGAAGAGGCCAATGCGCGCGAGGCCAAGCTCGGCCTCTTCTTCTGCAACAAGACCGAGGCGCCCGTCTGGTCGGCGCTTTCCGAGCCGAAGGGCGAAAGCCGGTACGAAGCGCGCGGCTGGTGGAAAGTCGAGGCAGGAGACTGCGCGAAGGTGATCAAGGGCGCGCTCACCGCCGATCATTATTATGTCTACGGCGTCATCGAGGACCCGCGCGGCGAGCGCCGGCTCGCCGGCGGCGATAAGTCCTTCTGCGTGAACGCCGTGCGGTTTTCCTCGTCGACAGACACCACCTGCGACGATCAGGAACTCGAGGAAGCGGTCTTCCGCCGCATCGAGATCGGCGGCCAGAGCAACATGAATTTCGATTTCACCGCCGACGGGTTCGTCGCGCCGCCGAGCCAGACGACGCCTGGCGAAGCGCCGCCAGCCGAAGCGCCGCCGGCGCAATAGAAGATGGCCGATTTCAGCCACGTCGAAAGCTGGGTCTTCGATCTCGACAACACGCTCTATCCGGCCGAGTGCCATCTCTTCCGGCAGATCGACGCGCGAATGACCGACTTCATCAGGCTCAATGTTTGCGTCAATCATGATGAGGCGCGGCGGCTGCAGAAGCATTTCTACGTGAAATACGGCACGACGCTCAGTGGGCTGATGATCGAGCACAAGGTCGCGCCTGACGATTTCCTGAGCTACGTGCACGACATCGACCATTCGGTCGTCCCCGAGAACCAACCACTGCGGCGCGCGATCGAGCGCCTCCCCGGCCGGCGCTATATTTTCACCAATGGCTCGACCGCCCATGCCGAGAAGGTATTGGGGCGCATCGGCCTTGACGGCCTTTTCGACGACGTATTCGACATTCGCGCCGCCGACTGGACGCCGAAGCCGCATCGCGCAACCTACGAGAAATTCCTCGCGGCGCACCGAATTCGGCCCAGGGAATCGGCGATGTTCGAAGACCTCGCCCATAATCTCGAGGCCGCCGACGCGCTCGGCATGACGACGGTCCTCGTCTGCCAGGACGCCGCTTGGTTCGGCGACGAGCCGGCGGATAAGCGCCCCGCGACGCCCGGCGACGCCCATGGCGCGCATGTGCACCACGTCACCGACGACCTTGCGGGATTTCTCGGCATGGTCGAAACCCGGACGCCGGCCTGAGGGCCGATCGCAACGCCCGCGAGGAGAGGATCAGGGATGACCGTCAGCGCCGATCTCGAACAGCGTATCAATGGCGCTTGGGAATTGCGCAGCACGCTGTCGCCGGCGTCGACAGGCGACGCGCGCGCGGCGGTCGAG
>JBGSSK010000152.1:0-6312 GCA_041737095.1 Parvularculaceae bacterium
GATCGGCCGCGACCGCCGCAGCAGCGCGCCGATGCGCAGCAGCAATTCGCGCGGCTCGAACGGTTTCGACAGGTAATCGTCGGCGCCGCGCTCCAGCCCTTCGATGCGGTCCTCGGGCAGCCCGCGCGCGGTCAGGAGAAGGATCGGCACATTCGACGCCGCGCGGATCTTCTCGGTCAGATCGAAGCCGGACATGCCAGGCATCATGACATCGAGAATCAGGAGATCGAACTCGACCCCGGTCATCAGATCGCGCGCCTCGGCGCCGTCTTTCGCGACCGAAACGCGCAACCCGTTCTCGCTCAGATAGCGTTTCAGGAGCGCGCGGATGCGGTCATCGTCGTCGACGACGAGGATATGCGCGGAATGCTCTTCGATCGACTTCGCCATGGCTTTGATCCCTGCCGGTCCCGTCTTTGAAGTCAGCCGGGCGCTTTTCGCAAGAGGCGAACCGCCTGCCGCGTGTATTCGGCGCCGGTGACAAGGGTCAGCAGCGCGGCGAGCCAGAAGACGGCGAGCGCGACAGGTTGCAGCGCATAACCAGCGATGCCGGCAGGAGCCGCGGCGACGAGGAGGCCGACGCCGAGCAATTGCAGCGAAGTCTTCATCTTGGCGAGACCGGTGACCGGCAGGGTCGCGTCGAAACGGCCGAGCGCTTCACGGAGCCCCCCGACGAGCAATTCGCGCAAGAGGATCGCCATCGCCGCAAGAACGCTGAAATCGCGTATGACCCCATTGCGCACGAGAAGGAGGATCGCCGCGGCGATCAGCAGCTTGTCCGCCAGCGGATCAAGCGCCGCGCCGAGCGCGGTCGTTTCGCCGCGCGACCGCGCGAGACGTCCGTCGAAAAAATCGGTGAGCGCCGCGATCGTGAAAATCACGAACGCAGCCTTCAGCGCCCAGGCGGCGCTAATAAAGAATAACGCCGCAAACGGAACAATGAGCGCGATGCGGGCGAGGGTCAGCAGATTGGCCATCGGCGGAGTTTAGCCTGCATCGCGCGCGCGCATCAGCCCCTATTCGCCGACCTTCTTGTCGCCGGTTCCCCAGAGCCGCTCCCACCATTTCTCCTTTGGCGGAGGCGTGAAGGTCTGGCCGCCGTTCTTCATCTTCCTGCGGATGTCGTCGACCTCCCAGCCTGTCAGCGAGGCGAGCGTCTGTGCTTCCGCCTCGAATCGCTTCGGCAGGCTCGCCCGGTAGTCAGTCGCGGCTTCGCATTTGGCGTCCCCCCTGTAAGGGTGACGGAGGACGTAACGGCCCTGGTAATTCTCGCGATCGCCGGTTTCCTTGAACATCAGATCCTCAGGGAAATGCGCGGCGTCGTAGCTGACATGGAGGCGCGTGACGAAAACGTCCTGCGCGCCGCCGGAAGGCGCCGGCCGGCGCCGCGTGATCGGCTGACCATCATCGGCGCTGTCGGTCCAGTAGACGCCGAGCTCGCGCAATTCCTCGTTCGACAGGGGATCGGCGGCGCATGGATCGCACCAGTTCATGTCCCAGGCGTATTCGAGGAAGACCGCGCGCTCGGCTTCGCGTTCGACCTGCTCGGCGAACATCGCCTTGTAGAAATCGCCGAACTCGTTTTTCACATAGACCGGAATGTTCGAACCGGTCGGCAGTTTGACGGTGCGGTAATTCGTTGTCTCGATGCGCCCCGTTCTCGTCAGCGCAAAGACGAACAATTCCTGCTTGCCGTCGGCGTTGAGGGTGCCGAGCCGGATCGGCAGCATGAATTTCGGCGATTCGAACGCAATCTGCAGCGGGCGGAGATATTTGAGACCGGTCTTCGACTGTTCCTTCAAATTGACCTTGGCGACGAAGAATTTCGTTCCCTGCCTGATATAGCTGCCGAGCGTCTGATCGGCGCCCTCGGGAAGCTTGTAGCCGTTTTCGCGCAGCCACGTCGCAAGGCCGCCCGATTCCTTCGCCGAGAGAATGACAATGTCGTATTCGCCGACCGTGTATTCCGCTTCGATCGTGACGCCAAGACCCTTGTTGCGCTTGGCGGCGGTCACGATGATGTCATCGCTGCTCGACATCGGCGCCGCCATTTCCATGCGTTCGTAAACAAGGCAGGGGTCTTCATCGAAATATTCGACAAGGCGCGGCGCGGTGTAGGCGTCGAGATGATCGATGACGGCATTGTCGGTGACGTGAATCTGGCCTTCCTCGAGGACGACCGGCACCGGGACGACCATCGCGAATTCCTTCAAATCGCCCTGATAGTCGTTCGACATTGTAAGGACGGTGCGCTCGCCGTCGCGCATGATTGCGACTTTTGACGCTTTGTTGAAAAGCCTGGTGTCCGCCTTTGCGACATAAAATCCGCAGAACGCGACCGCGCCGCCGGTCATCGCGACCGCCGCAAGCCCGGAAGCGGCAACGATCAGCGTCTTTTTCAAGGATCGTTTCATGGTTCTGTCTCCCTCGTTGATTATTCCGCCGGCATCGCGCCGAGTTTCAGATTCCTCTTCCCGCCCGACTGGCGTTCCCATTCGTAACACGGCGCCCGGTCGAAGAAATCAATCGCCGGCCGCACGAGGCAAGCGAGCGCCAGCGCGTAAAAAACGCCGTCCGCGCGATAGAAATGATAAATGAAAATATACGAGAGGACGGCGGTTCCCGCGGCGAAACCAGCGCGCGGCCAGAAGCCGTCGGGCGTCGTCTTCGGATCGGAAATCATGAAAAACGCAAAAAGGATGAGCGCGCCGTTCTGCAGGCGCAGCATTGGGATCGACAAGGGGTCGCCGAGCCACAGCGCCCGTGCAATAATGAGCGACGCAAAGGCGCCGAGAAAAATCAGCGGCGTGTCGAGCCGCGACGCGCGATAGGTGACGAAGAAACCGGCGCCGGCGATGATTGCCGCAAGCCACATCGCGGTCCCCCATTGGCCTGGCGTCGTCCATGCGGCGCCTGAGAAAAGCGTCACCGCGACGATGCCGATATTCGCCGGATTGAAGATATGTTTGCCCTGGCTCCTCAGCAGGAATTTCGACGAAATCGCGATGAAAGCGGCGGCGGCGAGCGGCAAGGGCGTATTGGCGCGCAACAGCAGCGTCAGCGACAGCGCCGTTATAAGCGCGCTTTTCGCCTCGAAGCGAATGGCGAATATCGTCGACATCGCCCATTGAGCGGCGAGCGCGGTCGTAAAAATCACGCCGATCTCGACCGGCGCGATCTGGAACGCGCGCGCGGCGAGGCCGAAGCAGAGCAGCGAGGCGAGTGCAGCGATCTGAAAGACGCGCGGATCGGGCTTGCCGCCGAACAGGGCGGCCAGCCGCGCCAGGGATGCACACGCCTTTGGCAGAGCAGTCTCCCGCACAATCCAGCAACCCTAACCCGTCGCGGATAAAAGCGACAGATCGGGGCGGAATAGCGGCGGCGGCTGGGAAGTTTCGGGGCGCGCCTGCTGGCGACGGGTTCGATCGCGTTAGTTACGCCGTCCCGTAGATGCGATCTCCGGCATCGCCGAGGCCGGGCAGGATGTAGCCGATCTCGTTCAACTGGCGGTCGACTGCGGCGGTGAAAACCGGCACGTCGGGATGCGCCGCTTCGAGGGCGGCGACGCCTTCGGGCGCGGCGAGCAGGCACATGAATTTGAGGCGCCTTGCGCCGGCGCGTTTGAGGATCGTCAACGCTGCAATCGATGAATTGCCTGTCGCCAGCATCGGATCAACGACGATCACCTCGCGCTCGGCGAGCGCTTCGGGGAGCTTCAGGTAATATTGGACGGGCTCGAGCGTTTCATGGTCGCGATAGAGTCCGATATGGCCGACGCGCGCGTCGGGAATAAGGTCAAGCATGCCGTCGAGAAGGCCATTGCCGGCGCGCAGGATCGACACGAAGCAAATCCGGCGACCTTCGAGCCAGGGAAAACTCCCCCTTTCAAGCGGCGTTTCGATGGCGCGCGCTCCAAGTTCCAGCCCTTTCGTCACCTCGTAAGCGAGAAGAAACGAAATCTCGCGGAGGGTCCGTCGGAAGAGGGCGTTATCCGTCGTCTTCTCGCGCATCAGCGTCAATTTGTGCTGGACGAGGGGGTGGGTGACGATCGTTATTGTCATGACGCGACTTTGCGTTCTAATTGCAAACGCCGCAAGCAGACGACGCGGCGGAATGGCGAGGGCGGATCATGGATGCGGGCAGCCTCAGCGCTTGGGACCGTCGTTTCGCCGAGCTCGCCTTCATGGAAGCGAAAAAAAGCGCCGACAATGGCGGCCTGCCGATCGGGTCGGCGCTCGCCGAGGGCGAGAGGCTGATCGCGTCCGGCCATAATCAGCGGGTCCAGCAGGGCGACCCGATCGCTCATGGCGAAATGGATTGCCTCCGCAAGGCCGGCCGCCAGGCCAGCTACAACGGGATGACGCTCTACACGTCGCTGTCGCCCTGCATGATGTGCGCCGGGACGATCGTGCAGTTCAAGATCCCGCGCGTCATCATAAACGACACGAAGAATTTCGGCGGCAACGAGGATTTCCTTCGTCTGCGCGGCGTCGAGGTGATTGATCTTCAGCACGCTGACTCAATCGCCCTTATGGCGAAATTCATCCGGGACAATCCGGCGCTCTGGAACGAGGATATCGGGGAGCCGCGGCTATCTTAACCTTTCCCTCTGCGAGAGGCCGGCGCGGCGCAGCATTGCCGGGCGCGGGTAGCGAAGCCAATGGTCCGACACCCTCAACCGGCGCATCGCGCAGTCCTTTTCCAGCGGGAAAAGGAAAATAGCCCTGATTCTTCATTGACAATTAATCAGACTGCCCCCATATGCCGGCCAATGTCTGCGCCTTCACCGGCTGCATGATGAGGGCGGCGTGAAGCGCTGCGGGGAGAAATCCCGACATTGAGCCCTCCTCTTCAGACTTAACCCCCCTTACGCCCTGAGTCACGCGGGTCGTTTCACCCGGGCCCGATCCGTCCGACGCGCAGCGTCAGGGGCGGCGCGGCCAAATGCATTGGACTTTTGTTTTGACCAATTTTTCTAGCCTCAACCTCGCCGAACCGATCGCCAAGGCCGTCGCCGCCGAAGGTTATACGATCCCGACCCCGATCCAGGCGCAGGCGATCCCGCCAGTGCTCGCCGGCAAGGACCTGGTTGGCATCGCCCAGACCGGCACCGGCAAGACGGCCGCCTTCGCGCTGCCGATCCTCGACCGGCTCGCCCGCAACAGAACGCCGCTGCGGCCGAAAAGCCCGCGCGTTCTGGTGCTCGCGCCGACCCGCGAACTCGCGTCGCAGATCGCCGCGTCGTTCTTCGCCTATGGCCGCTTCATCAACGTCTCGGTCGCGACCGTCTTCGGCGGCGTGCCGATCAACCGCCAGATCCGCGACCTTCATCGCGGCGTCGACGTGCTCGTCGCAACGCCGGGACGCCTCATCGACCTCATCGACCGCAAGGCGGTGAGGCTGAACTGCGTTGAGGTCGCGGTCCTTGACGAGGCCGACCAGATGCTCGATCTCGGTTTCATCCACGCGCTCCGTACGATCATGCCGCTGATGCCGAAGGCGCGCCAGACGCTGCTCTTTTCGGCGACGATGCCGAAAGCGATCGCTGCGCTCGCCGATCAGTATCAGGATCACCCGGTGCGCGTCGCCGTCGCGCCGGTTGCGACGACCGCCGAGAAGGTCGAGCAATTCGCGACTTTCGTCCGTCAGGGCGACAAGCAGGCGCTGTTGTCGCTGACCTTGCAGGATACGTCGGTCAGCCGCGCCCTGATTTTCACGCGGACCAAGCACGGCGCCGACAAGGTTGTCAGGAGCCTCGAAAAATCGGGTCTGCGGGCCGCGGCGATCCATGGCAATAAGAGCCAGCCGCAGCGCGAAAAGGCGCTTGAAGCCTTCCGCGCCGGGCGCATGCCGTTCCTGGTCGCGACCGACATCGCGGCGCGCGGCCTTGATATCGACAATGTTTCGCACGTCATCAATTTTGAAGTGCCGAACGTGCCCGAGCAATATGTCCACCGCATCGGCCGCACGGCGCGCGCCGGGGCGCAAGGCGTTGCGATCTCCTTCGTCAGCGGCGAGGAGCGCAGCTATCTGCGCGACATCGAACGCCTGACGCGTCAGACGATCGCGATCGCGCCGTTGCCCGATGGCTTTATCGCCGACGCCGCGCCGCAGGAGCTTGTGCGGCCAGCGGCGAGGAAACCGCATCGCGGGCAGGGTCCGCGCAAATTCAACGACCGCAATGGCGGCGATAATCCGAACCGCGGCCAGAAGGGCGACGTTCGCGTCAAGGGCAATAATGACCCGCGCCGCGAGCATGCGAACAATGCCGCCAACAGCAATGACAGCGAGCGCCCGAAACGCGGCTCGCGC
>JBGSSK010000160.1:0-1742 GCA_041737095.1 Parvularculaceae bacterium
GGCGGCGTCAGCGGCGACTTCTCCAGCGCGCGATACCACGGCCCGATCGTCGTCATCGACCCGCCGATCAGGGCGACCAGCAGCGCGGCGCCGGCGGCGAAAACGATGGGGCGCTGCCTGTTCATTTCCTATCGCTGCGGCGAGAGGACGCCAAGAAGATGCGCAAGATCCTTGAAGAAGATCTTTGCGTGCGCGGCGTGGTCGGCCTTCACAAGTTTCTTGTTCATATAGGCTTCCCAGGTCAGCCGCTGCACGTCCGGATCACGGCATATCGACACGAACCGTTCGCGGCGCTTGTCGTTGCGATACCAGAAGTGCTGCATGACGCCGAGCACAAAGAAAACCTTTCCGTGCTCCGACATATAGCGCTTTCGACACTGGCCGAGAGCCTTCGCGTCTCCGGTGCGCAGCGCCTCATCGATCGACTCCGCGGCGAGCCGCCCGCCATACATGGCGTAGTAGATACCCTCGCCCGACGCCGGCGCAACGCATCCGGCGGCGTCGCCGGCGAGCAGCACATCGCGTCCGTTGTCCCACCGCTTCAGCGGTTTCAACGGGATTGGCGCGCCTTCGCACCTGAGCGTCTCGGCGTCTGTTAGATGCGTTTGCTCGCGTAGCGCGCTGACGGCGCTGCGCAGCGAAAATCCTTTGTTCGCACTGCCGACGCCGACGCTGGTCGTCTCTCCGTGCGGGAAAACCCAGGCGTAGAAATCCGGAGACAACTTTCCCTGATAATAGATGTCGCAGCGCGACCCGTCGAAATCCGGCCGCGACTGATCGGGCGACCGGATAACTTCGTGGTAGGCGAAGACGAACGGCGTTTCGCCGCCGCCCTTGATTGACTGACGCGCAACCGCGGAATTCGCGCCATCCGCGCCGATGATCATCCGCGCCCGGAATTTCTGGAGCGGCGCATCCTTGCCTGCGCCCTTCGGGCGGAAACAGACGATCGCCGATCCGTCATTGGCGCGTTCGATATGATGAAAGTCGCCGTCAATGCGGACAGCGCCGGCGGCCCTCGCGCGTTCGCGCAGCCATTCGTCGAAATGCTCGCGGTCGACCATGCCGACCGAGCCGCCGTCGATCGGCATATCGACGCGCTGATCGGTGGGAGACACCATCAGCGCCGACTTGGCTCGGGCGACGATCTGGCTTTCCGGAATGTCGAAATCGCGAATGAGGCGCGGCGGGACGGCGCCGCCGCAGGGCTTGATGCGCCCTCGCTTGTCGAGAAGCAGGACGCTGCGCCCTGCATTGGCCAAATCGCACGCCGCCGTCGCGCCGGCGGGACCGCCGCCGACAACGACGACGTCAAAGGCGTCTGCATCGCTTTTCGCATCAAAGGCCATGGTCGGTCCTCTTTCCTGTTTCAGGCGCTCATTCCGCCGCATAAATTTCTCCAGCCGGAAACGCCGGAAGCGTCGCGTCGTCCGCGCTCGTGCGTCCTACGCGCAGAGCGAGCGCAGCGGCGATCAGGAAGACGGCGCCTTCGACCGCAAAGACAGATGCGAACGCCGTTGATGCGTCGCCGAAAGCCGCGCGGGCGAGATCGAGCGAGACGGCGCCGAGGAATCCGCCGAGTCCGAAGGCGACGGCTTGCGCCGCGCCCCAGACTCCCATCCGCGTGCCTTCCCGGTTTTCGGCGCCGGCGCTCGCCAGCGTCATCATCGAGCCGATCGCGGCGACCGCGAACGCGCCATTCGCAAGGCCGAGCGCAAACACCAGCGGCGGCAACGGCGCCG
>JBGSSK010000162.1:0-2924 GCA_041737095.1 Parvularculaceae bacterium
GCGGAGGCGCCCGTCAGGTTTTTGGCGCCGGCGGCGGCGGCGAGCGCCGCGGCGGCCCCCTGTCCGAATTTGACGATGGTCTTCGCGGCGCCGAAGCGTTCATAATCGAGCGCGCCCGGCTTTGTCGGCGGCGCATAATACAGCGCGGATCGGGGCGACAATTCCTGTGGCGATGCGTAGGCCATAATGCGCTCCTTTTGGCCGATATCCGCATCGGCCCTGATCGTTCCGCGCCCCGTCGCCTTGCCCTTCTTTCGCAGCCGGCGCCGCAACGCCGACACTCGGATTTCGCCTCCGGATTTTGGTCAAACTGTGGCGCGCGCATTGGCGCTCACCGATCTGTGACGCAAAAAAACGGGGCGCCGTCCAGCGCCCCGTTCACATTCGATATGCAGTCAACTTCAGGCGCGCAGCGCGTCGCGCAAATCGCCAAGCGCCGTTTCGAGCGCATCAAGCTCGGTCCTGAGGACATTGATCGCGTCCTGGGTCTCGACGCGCTCCTCATCGCTGACGTCTGCGGCCTTGAGCGCGACCTCGGCCTTGTCGATTTCCGTGCGAACCTCCCCGAGCGCCTCGCTGGCGGCGGCGGAGATGCTGGCGCGCGCCGTCGCGAAGGCGATCTTGACGACGATGTTGGCGCCCGGAACATTCTTGACATCCTCGCGCGCTTCCGTGATGTCGCCGATCGCCTCCGCGATGTCGGCGCGCGCTTCGGCGAACTCGGCGCGCAGCTCGTCGATGTCTTCCCGGTCAAGCTCTATCAGCTGTTCGAGGAGGTCGCGATCCTTGCCGACATTGATGACGACGTCGCGCGCCATGGCCGGCGTCGCCAGCATCATGCCGAAAGCGGCGAGGCCGGCGAGCACGATGCCGCCGGCGGGGATACGCTGCGCCGAAATTGTCCTTGCTGTCATGGTCGGTTCCTTCTGGCTGTGTCATCCGGCCGGCGAGCAACGCATGCTGACGGACGTTATGTCTCCCGGCCAGTTATTGATTGATCCGCCCGCCCCGCAAAACTGGGACGGAACGGCGGGCGCGGCAAGACCGCCTGCGGCGAAGCGTTCGCGGGAGGCGGCGGGCCCCTCCTAGACCAGCCGAGACCGCTCGACGCTCGCCTTTATGAATGATGCGAACAGGGGGTGCGGCTCGAACGGGCGCGATTTCAGTTCCGGGTGGAACTGCACGCCGACGAACCAGGGATGATCCGGGATCTCCATGATTTCGGGGAGCGATCCGTCCGGCGACACGCCCGAAAATTCGACGCCGACCGCGGCGAGGCGCGAGGCCCAGGCAATGTCGACCTCGAAGCGATGACGATGGCGCTCGGCGATCTCGAGTGCGCCATAGGCTTCGGCGGCGCGGCTGCCGGGCTTCAAGACCGCGGGATAGGCGCCAAGCCGCATCGTCCCGCCGAGATCGCCCTTGGCCGAGCGGCGCTCGGTCTCGTTGCCGCGCACCCATTCGGTCAAGAGGCCGACGATCGGCTTGCCGCCGGGGCCGAATTCCGAAGACGTCGCATCCGCCTCGCCGAGAAGCGAGCGCGCCGCCTCGATCACCGCCATCTGCATGCCGAAACAGATGCCGAAATAGGGAATGCCGCGTTCGCGGGCGAATCGCGCCGCCTTGATCTTTCCTTCCGCGCCCCGCTCGCCGAAGCCGCCCGGCACCAGAATGCCGTGAACGTCCTCAAGCTCGCTGAGCGCATGCTCCTCTTCTTCAAATACGCTTGCGTCGATCCATTTGATCTCGACACGGACATTGTTGGCGATGCCGCCGTGGCTGATCGCCTCGATCAGCGATTTGTAGGCGTCCTTGAGGACTGTATATTTGCCGACGACCGCGATGCGCGTTTCGCCGTCGGGTTTCGTGATGCGCTGGACGACTTCCTCCCAGCGCGACAGATCTAGCGGCGGCGGCGCGTCGATGCCGAAAGCGGCGAGCACCTCGTCGTCGAACCGCTCATTGTGATAGGCGAGCGGGACTTCATAGATCGTCCGACAATCGAGCGCCTGCACGACCGCTGACGCCCGGACATTGCAGAACAGTGCGATCTTCTTGCGCTCGCTTTGCGGAATGTCGCGGTCGGCGCGGACCAGCAGCACATTCGGCTGAATGCCGATTTCGCGCAGCTCCTTGACCGAATGCTGTGTCGGCTTGGTTTTCAACTCGCCGGCCGACGGGATGTAAGGCATCAGCGTCAGGTGCACATAGACCGCGTCGCCGCGCGGCACTTCATTGCCGAGCTGCCGGATCGCCTCGAAAAACGGCAGTCCCTCGATGTCGCCGACCGTGCCGCCAATCTCGCAGATGACGAAGTCGGCGTCGCCCGCCGGCGCGGTGACAAAGGATTTGATCGCGTCCGTCACATGCGGAATCACCTGCACCGTCGCGCCGAGATAATCGCCGCGCCGCTCGCGCTCGATGATGCCCTGGTAGATCTTGCCGGTCGTGACATTATCGCCCTGTGAGGCGGATACGCCGGTGAAACGTTCATAATGGCCAAGGTCGAGGTCGGTCTCCGCGCCGTCATCGGTGACGAAAACCTCGCCGTGCTGATAGGGCGACATCGTTCCGGGATCGACGTTGAGATAGGGGTCGAGCTTGCGGAGGCGGACTTTATATCCGCGCGCCTGAAGAAGGGCTCCGAGAGCCGCTGCGGCGACGCCTTTTCCAAGGGAGGAAACCACGCCGCCGGTGATGAAAATATACCGCGCCATGGACGCCCGTCTTAGCGCCGCCGGCGGAAAGGGCAAACGGCTTTGTGTTAATTGTCGGCCCGGGTTCAGCGGCGGGCGGCCAAAACCCGCGACCGCGCCCATGAAAGCAAGGGGTTAGACCTAGTCCTGGGGCTCGCCCGCAGGCTCTTCGGGAGCGGTCGCGGGCGGCATTTCGACCGGGTCGGCTGGAGCCGCCTCGAGCGTCGG
>JBGSSK010000199.1:0-2279 GCA_041737095.1 Parvularculaceae bacterium
CTGTTCGCCGCCGGGCGCGCAGGCGGGCGGTTCGCCGTCCGCAATTCCGGCGCGACCGCCGTCGTCGAAGGCTGTCTCGCCAATGGCTGCGAGTACATGACCGGCGGCGTTGTCGTGATGCTCGGCCAGGTCGGCCTCAATTTCGGCGCCGGCATGACAGGCGGCGAGGCTTTCGTCCTCGACGAAGCCGGCGATTTTTCGGCGCTCGTCAATCCTGACACGGTCCTTGTCGGCGCGCCCGATGCGGCGGCGGAGCAAAGGCTGAAAGCGCTGATTGAGCGCCATCGCGCCGAAACTGAATCGCCGGTCGCCGCGCGGCTCCTCGGCGACTGGCCGAAGGCGCGCAAGGCGTTCCTGCATGTCCGCGCCAAGGAAGCGGTGAAACAGCAGGAACTCGAAAGCGCTGCAAAAACGCCGCCGAAGAAGGAAGATTACGGCCGCAGGCTGGTGTCGACGGCTTAGGCCTTCAGGCGAACAATCTTGATCGCACGATGGCCCAATCATCGCCTGGTCTTGTCGGGATTGCGACAAACCGGCGATTCGACTTGTTCGCCCGCCGCCCTAGGTCATCCGGGCCGCCGCCCATTTCAGCGCCGCCTTGGTGAGAGGGTTCACGCCTTGCGCCAGCGCTTTTGGACAAAAGCGCCGCTGGAAGGCGACGAGCGCGGCGGCGTGCATCCTGTCAGGCGCGTCATACCCGATCGCGCGCAGCAACATGAGCGCATCGTCAAAGGCGATTGTCGGATCGCCCTCACCTTCATAGGGGCCGATCGCGAGGCCGTCGCGCGCCAGCCGCGCCCACGGGAACAGCTCGCCCGGATCTTCCTTGCGTTGCGGCGCGACGTCGGAATGGCCGAGGACGCGCGACGGCGCGATCTGATGGCGCGTCAGGACATCCTTAAGGAGCGCCGCGACCTGATCGATCTGCGGCTCGGGAAATTTCCGGTAGCCCCATTCATGGCCCGGATTGACGATCTCAATGCCGATCGAGCGCGCATTGATGTCGCTCTCGCCCTTCCAGCTGCTGACGCCGGCGTGCCAGGCGCGCTTGGCCTCCGCCGCAAGGCCGTGGATCGTTCCGTCCTCGTCGACAAGATAGTGGCACGAGACGCGCGCCGCAGGATCGCAGAGACGGCGCAACGCCTCCTCGCCCGAAGGCATCCCCGTATAGTGCAGGATGATCATGTCGACGTTGCGGCCGCGTTCGTCCGTATTCGGCGTCGGCGCCGCGACGATCTTCAGCTTCGTCATCTCTGATCCTCCTTCGGCGGCGCGACCACGATCGATTCAGGCGCGCCCGGTTCCGGCGCCATCGCCGGCGCGCGCAGGACGACGATGCCGACGCCGACCAGCGTCATCACCCCGCCGATCAGAATAATCAACGTCACTCCTTCGCCAAGGAGGAGGACCGAAAACACCACGGCAAGAAACGTCGTCAGCAGCGTCGAGGACGCTACCTCCGACACCGGGCGGCGCTGGATCAGCCAGTAATAGGTCGTATGACCGAAGACCGAGGCGATCAGCGCTGAATAGAGAATCGCGCCGACGACGATCAGCTTGTCGCTTTCCGCGAGGGCCGCCGCATGGTCGCGCTCGACAAGGAAACTGATCGCCCAGAGGCACGGCGCGCCGATCGCCCCGAACCAGGCGAGCAGCTCCCACGGTTTGAACCCGGTCGCCTTCTTGACGAGGATTGCGCCGAACGCCTCGATCAAGGTCGCCGTGGCGACAAGGCCGACGCCGAGGCCGATGCGGGCGTCGACCGGCCCGCCCTCGCGATCAAGCGCGATGATCGCGACGCCGGCGATTGCGAGCGTAATGCCGGTGACGCGGCGCCAGCCGATCTTTTCGTTCAGCAGCAGCACCGAGAGGATCGTTGCGAACGGCACATAAAGCTCATTGGCGATCGCGCTCGCCGACGCCGTCGCATAGCTGAGCCCGCTGAACAGGAAGGCGTAATTGAAGGCGCCGAAGCAGAATGCGGCGAGTATGACCGCGCGCATCCGTCCGGCGCGCCAGCGCAGAAACGGCGCGAGGACGAGCGCGACCAGCGTCATCCGCATCGCCGCATAGAAGATCGGCGGGATTTCCGCGACCGCTATTTTGATGACGACATAATGAAAGCCCCAAACGACGCAAAGGACGAAAAGGACGGTGAGTTCGCGCGCCGACAGAAAGACCCCGCTTGCCCGAAAACCCGTGGCTTACGCCGCTCCGTCCGGGTCGGCAATTGCGCTTTGGGGAGCCGTCAGGTCAGGCGGCGCCGGCGATGCGCCAGC
>JBGSSK010000217.1:0-2320 GCA_041737095.1 Parvularculaceae bacterium
GCCCGTCGAGACGATCACCATTGCGGCGCGCAGCACGCGCTCGCCGATAATGAAACCGGCCTGCGCGGTCTCGGCGACATGGCCGGCGGGAACGCCTTGCGACGGCGCCTGCGCCACCGCCTGATGCAGGTTCGGATCGAATTTCTCGCCCTTCGGATCGATACGCTTGACGCCATGCCGCTCCAGAGCGGCGGCGAGTGTCCGCTCGGTCATCCTGACCCCGGTGACGAAGGTCGTTACGACCTCGCCGCTCGCCCCGTCATCCGGCGCGCTGGCGAGCGCGCGTTCGAGATTGTCCGCGACAGCGAGCATGTCGCGCGCGAATGAGCCGATCGCGTAGCGACTGGCGTCCGCCTTTTCGCGCTCGCCGCGCCGGCGGGTGTTCTCGATTTCGGCGGCGAGGCGCAGCACCTTTTCGTTCAGCGCGTTGATTTCAGCCTTGAGCGCTTCGGCCTCGCCGAGTTCGACAGGCGCGCCGGCCGCGTCGCCTGTTTCGCCGTCGGCGGCATCGGACGCGGCGACGTCTTCTTCGTCCCGGAGGGCGCGGGCGGCGGCTTTGCGCGCCTCTTCGGACTGGCCGTCATTCGGCGGATAGGTGTCGCTGCTCATGTTTCGTCGATCGATGGCGTTGAAGGTCGATCGCCATGTAACTGTCGCGCCTGCGCATTTCAACCTCCGCCGGGTCAAGCCGGCCGAGGCCGTCTATTTGATGCGCCGCGAGACCACTTCGGCGGCATATTCGACAATCGGGATGATCCGGGCGTAGTTCAGCCGGGTCGGCCCGATGACGCCGAGGACGCCGACGATATTGGCCTGCGCGTCGCGATAGGGCGCGGCGACTACCGACGAACCGGACAACGAAAACAGCCGGTTCTCCGAGCCGATGAAAATCTTGACGCCCTCGGCTTCCTTGGCGGCGTTGAGCACGTCGATGACGTCGCGCTTCCGCTCAAGATCGTCGAACAACATCCTGACCCGCTCGAGATCGGCGGTCGCGGCTTCCTCAAGGAGACGACCGCGGCCCCACACGATGAGAGAGGTGCGCTCGGCGTTCGATATTTCGGCGACGCCCTCGCTGACCAGCCGAGACGTCAATTCATCGAGCGCCGCCCTGTTGCTTTCGATTTCCTTGAGGATCGCCTCGCGCGTTTCGCCGATTGTTCGGCCGCGGAGGCGGGCCGACAGGTAATTGCCGGCGGCGAGGAGGCCGGACGCCGGCAGGCCGGGCGGCGTTTTCATCACGCGGTTTTCAATGCGTCCGTCATCGAAGACGAGCACCGCAAGCGCCTGGCCGGGGCTCGTCGCGACAAACTCGATATGCCGGAGCGGCGCTTCGGACTTCGGCGCGACGACAAGGCTCGCCGTGCGGGTCAGGCCGGAAAGCTTCGCCGCGGCCTGTTCGAGGACCGTCCCGGCGCCTTCCTCCTCACCGGCGACGTCAAGCGCGCGCCGCTCGTCTTCGGAAATATCGCCAAGCTGCAACAGGCTGTCGACGAACAGGCGAAGGCCGAGTTCCGTCGGCTGTCGGCCGGCCGAAATATGCGGCGCGTGCAGCAGCCCGAGATCAGTGAGGTCCGCCATGACATTGCGAATGGTCGCCGCCGACACCGCCAGTCGCTTGTCCTGCGACAGCGTGCGCGAGCCGACCGGCTCACCGCTGGCGATGTAGGTTTCGACGATCTGCTTGAAGATTTCGCGCGCGCGCGCGTCGATATCGTTGAGGACGCTCATACCGCCTTAGATAGGCGCAGTCGGCGCCGGACGCCAATCGGCGCACCATCAGGGAACAATGACAACCGGCTCCTCCGGGAAGGTTCGCCCGGAGTAGAGCGCTGCGCGGTCAGAGGGCGCGGCGAGGAACGCTTCGAGCTCGCGCTGTGCGTCTGCGACAGTCAGCGGCGCTTCGGCTGCGCCGCGGGCCCGCGATACGACAAGGACCTGCCGCTGATAGGCGGTATCAGAGGCGCCCACGGCGCCTTTGGCGAATTGTGGCGAATGCTGTCCGAGGCTGACCCCGAGGATGACCGTCGGGCCGCAGGACGAATGCGCGTCGATCCAGGCGGTCGCCGCCTTCATGGCGCGGCGCGCGCGGATCGCCGAGCGTTCGAGATTGCGGCCATCCGGACCTTCTTCCGATGCAGAGCCCGTCACAGCAGCCCATGCCTTGCCGCAAAGCAGCGCGGCGCTTTCGGTTTCGTCGGCGAAAGGCGCATTCGTATTGATCCAGACTGGGCCGCCGTCGCGGACCAGCGGGTCCTGGTAGGGCCAGGCGAAGGATGCCTGCGCCGCTGCCGGCGCCGTCGGCGGTTCGGCGAGCGGC
>JBGSSK010000256.1:0-4053 GCA_041737095.1 Parvularculaceae bacterium
GGCGAGCTGGCCTTACGCGACGGCGCTTGGCGGCCTTATCGGCGACGGCTTCGGCTTCGCTGCGCTAGCCGTGCTTGAAGCGCTCCGGGCGCCCGCGCCGGCCGTCTTCGGATTTCTCCTGTTGTTCACCGCGGGCGCCAGCGCCTATCTCTACGCCTGCGGCCTGACGCTCTGGCGGATCGAGGCGGCGATCATCGAGATCGAACAGCTCGGCCGCGTAATCGGCGCCTTCATCGCCGAACGTTATGATGCAATGTCGCGGGAAGACGTCGTCGTCGAGACCGGCGATCTTGCAAGAAATGAAGAAGAATTCGGCGACGCCGAAGGCGAGCCGCCGCTTGTCGCGCCGTCGCGCAAGCGCAATATAATCCGCAAGAACGAAACGAAGAAACCTGGCAAGCGCGAAGCGCGCGAGGCGCAACCCGAATTGCCGGTCTTCAAGCCGGGATCCTATGAGTTGCCGGCCCTCAACCTGCTCGCCAAACCCGGCGCACAGCGCGCGAAGGTCGCGTCCGACGAGCAGCTGGAGCAAAATGCGCGCATGCTTGAAAACGTCCTCGCCGATTTCGGCGTCAAGGGCGAGATCATCAATGTGCGCCCTGGTCCGGTCGTCACGCTTTATGAGCTGGAACCGGCGGCGGGCGTCAAATCCTCGCGCGTCATCGGCCTTTCCGACGATATCGCCCGCTCAATGAGCGCTGTCGCAGCGCGCGTCGCGGTTGTGCCGGGACGCAATGTCATCGGCATCGAGCTGCCGAATATCGACCGGGAGACCGTTTATATTCGCGAGCTTCTCGGCGCCGCAGAATTTGAAAGCAGCCGCGGCGATCTCACGCTGGCGCTCGGCAAATCGATCGGCGGCGAGCCGATCTACGCCGACCTTGCTCGCATGCCGCACCTGTTGATCGCCGGCACGACGGGTTCCGGGAAATCGGTCGGCATCAATACGATGATCCTGTCGCTCCTCTACCGGCTGTCGCCCGACAACGCCAAGCTGATCATGATCGATCCAAAGATGCTGGAACTCTCCGTCTATGAAGGCATCCCGCATCTCCTCGCTCCGGTCGTCACCGATCCGAAAAAAGCCGTCGTCGCCCTGAAATGGACCGTGCGCGAGATGGAGGAACGCTATCGCCGGATGTCGAAAGTCGGCGTACGGAATATCGAAGGCTTCAACCAACGGATAGCCGAAGCCGAAGAGCAGGGCGAGGAACTGACCCGCCGCGTCCACACTGGTTATGATGAAGAGACGGGTGAGCCGATTTACGAGACGGAAGAGCTGAAATACGAACCGATGCCGTTCATCGTCGTCGTGATCGACGAAGTCGCCGATCTGATGATGGTCGCCGGAAAGGACATCGAAGGCATGGTGCAGCGCTTGGCGCAGATGGCGCGCGCCGCCGGCATTCATCTCATCATGGCGACGCAGCGGCCGTCGGTCGACGTCATCACGGGGACGATCAAGGCAAACTTCCCGACGCGCATTTCATTCCAGGTCACGTCGAAAATCGACAGCCGCACTATTCTCGGCGAGCAGGGCGCCGAGCAGCTTCTCGGCATGGGGGATATGCTGCACATGGCCGGCGGCGGGCGCATCCGCCGCGTGCATGGCGCGTTTGTCTCCGACGAGGAAGTCGAAAAGGTCGTCGCCTTCCTCAAAAAGCAGGGCTCGCCGTCCTATGTTCAGGAGGTCACCGAACTTCGCGACGAGGACGATGCAGGCGCCTATGACGGCCTCGACATCGGCGGCAACACGTCATCGGGCGACGCGCTCTACGACAAGGCGGTTGCTATCGTCCTGCGCGACCGCAAGGCGTCGACATCTTATATCCAGCGACGGCTGCAGATCGGCTATAACCGCGCCGCAACGCTGATCGAGCGCATGGAACAGGAAGGAGTCGTCGGGACCGCGAACCACGCCGGGAAACGCGATATTCTGGTCGGCGAGGACGCCGCCTGAGGGCGGCGCCCTAATCATTCCGACGGTTAACGCCGCAGTCGCCGCGACGCCCCGGAAAGGAATAATCCGTGCACGCAATGATGAACCGCGGGGCGCATGCGCGCCCGCAGTTGGGTCATATTGGGACAGATGCCGGAGAGCGTCCGTAAATATTCGCCGACATCGACGGAACGGCGGCAGTCGGCCGCCTGTGATGGGGTTGTTTTGTCGGCGCCGTTCGCTGTCGAGGCCCGTTTCCTGTCGCCGCAGGAGACGGCCGCGCTTCATGACGAATGGACAGCGCTTGCCGCCGACAGCATTGAGGCAAACCCGTTCTTTTCGCCGTCGATGCTGGCCCCGGCGCTCTCGGCCTTCGCTGACAAGACGGTCAGGATTGCGATTGTCCGAGACGAGCGCGGGCGGCTGATCCTGCTTCTCCCGGTCGTGCGCCAGTTCGGCTATTCGCGCCTGCCGGTTTCCTATCTCGCGACCTGGCTGCACCCGCATTGTTTCTATGGCGCGCCGCTGATCCGGCGCGGCAAGGAAGAGGAGGCGTTGGCGGCGTTCTTCGATCTGGTCGAACGGGAGGGGACGTTCTTCCGGTTTTGTCATCTCGATGAAGAAGGCGCGGCCTTCAAGGCTGCGCTGCGCGCCGCGAAGGACCGCCGCGTCGCGCCTTCCGCGCGTTATCGCCGTGCCCTCCTGAGGGGCGGTTTTGAAACAGGCGCCCATCTTCGCGAGGTGCTCAGCGGCAAGAAGCGCAAGGAACTGCGGCGCCTTCGCGCGCGGCTCGACGGCGAGGGAAGCGTCGTGTTTGAAACGCTGAAGGATGCGGGCGCGCTCGCCGACTGGACGGCCGACTTCCTCGCGCTCGAAGCCGCTGGATGGAAAGGTCGGGCGGGCACAGCGCTCGCAAACGATCCCGCCGCCAGCCGGTTTTTCACAGAAGCGCTCAAGAGCGCCTTCGATCGCGGCGGCTTGCTCTTCCATCGGCTCCGCGTCGGCGCGCGTCCGATCGCCATGATCGTCAATTTTATTGAAGGCGCCGCCGCCTATTCCTTCAAGATCGCGCATGACGAGGAATTCGCGCGCTACTCGCCGGGCGTCATGCTCGAAATCGAGATGATGCGCGCGCTGGAGGAACTCCCCGGTCTTTCCTTCGTTGATTCCTGCGCCGCCAGCGACCATTCGATGATCAACGCGCTCTGGCGCGAACGGCGCACCATCGCCGCGCTTAATGTCAGCAGCAGCGCCGGCGCTCAAATCCTGTTCCGCGTTCTGACCGGTCTTGAAAAGGCGGGCGACGCGATGCGGCGACGCCGGGCGACGCCTGACGATGAGGGATCACATGACGATCTTCGTTGATCCCGACGCGACGCTCGCCGACGCCTATCCGTCAAATCCCGCGCGGCTCCGCCATCGCCTCGACGGTCATCCGCTTTTTGCGATGCCGGCGCTGCTTGACCTCGCTCGCCGTCTGCCGCCTGCCTCGATCGAGTATAATTCGGGCGACATCTCCATTGACCAAGACCCGGAAAAAACGCCGATAACCGGGCTCTCGGTCGAGGAAACGATCCGGCGCATCAGGGACTGCAATTCCTGGATGGCGCTGCACAATGTCGAACAGGATCCGCAATACGGCGCCGTGCTCGATCGGTGTCTCGCTGAAATCGCCCCGGCGATCACGCTGGCGACCGGCCCGATGCACAAGAAAACCGGCTACGTATTCATCTCGTCGCCGAATGCGGTCACGCCTCTGCACCTCGACCCCGAGCACAATATCCTCCTGCATCTCGCCGGGCCTAAAAATATGACGCTCTACCCGGGAGATCGAAATATCATACCTGACCGGCATCATGAGCTTTACCATGTCGGAAAGGCGCACCGGAACCTCGCGCACCACGCGGATTTTGAGGCCGCGGCGCAAATCTTCGACCTTGCGCCCGGCGACGCGCTCTATGTCCCGGTGAAGGCGCCGCACTGGGTGAAGACCGGCGGCGCTCCCTGCGTTTCCTTTTCGATCACCTGGCGAAGCCGGGCGTCGGATGACGAGGCGCGCCTAAGGATCGCCAATCACGCGATACGCCGGATCGGCGGCGCGCCGCCGCCGCCCG
>JBGSSK010000260.1:0-3790 GCA_041737095.1 Parvularculaceae bacterium
GACCGGCGCGCGCGCCGCCGCCGCGAGGCGGCAGCTGATCGGCCGCATCAGCCGCGGCGAGCCGAAAACATACCCGCCGCCGTGAAGATAAAGAATGGTCCGCCCCGGCGCAGCGTTGGCCGGCCTCTGCCACTCGCCGCGGACCGGCGCCGCGACCGCCTCTAGCATCACCGTTTTCGGCAACACCTGCAGCGAGGCCCTCTCCATCTTCGCCCGCAGGACCATTGGTTCGAAATCCGGCAGGGGCAGCGCTTTCATCTTCACGCGCACATAGCGGTTGATGAGGCGCGCATTAAGGCTTGGCATCGAGTGCTCCGGCAGGTTCGGCTGGGCAAGCATAAGAGGGTCCGCGAGCGCGGGCTACTGGGGCGCCAGATCACGCGAGTCCGCAAGACTCACGATGAAAGGACCTTTACCAGATTCTCGGGGCCTTGAAAAATTCCCCCGTGTCTGGCAGGTCTGTCGACTTTATTGGTCTTTCGTGAGAACGCCGTGAAAAGACTATTTTATGCAATGGTCCTATTTATGGCCGCCGCCTATCCGGGGTCGGCGGCGTCATCCGACACGCCGCCAAAGTCGGTTGAAGAGTTTCGCGAGCAAGTCGAGGCTGTCCTGCAATCTGCGCGAGGAGCCCCGTCGGCAGGTCTTGCGTTAATCGAAGGAGGCCAGGTGACTTGGCATGGCGGCGTCGGCGTCGCTGATCGCGCGACGGGGCGTCTCGCCGATGCTAACACTCACTACCGCATCGGGTCCGTCTCCAAGATGTTCGTGGCGATGGCGGTGATGAAGCAAGTTGAACGCGGAAAACTTGCTCTTGACGATTCCGTGACTGACCTGGCTCCGGAGTTGCCGGTGCGGAACAAATGGGCGGAGACAGATCCTGTCAGAGTCGTTCACTTGCTGGAGCACACTGCCGGCTTCGACGACATGCATTACCGCAACTGGTTGACGCAGTCGGAACGTCCGTTGGCGGACGTCATGCGCGAGCTAGACGCAGAACTCGTGTCGCGTTGGCGACCGGGTCAGTGGCACGCCTATTCCAATCCCGGCTATGCGGCTGCGGCCTATCTTGTGGAAAAATCCAGCGGCATGCGTTTCGAGGAATTTGTCGACCGTGAGCTGCTGGGCCCGATCGGCATGGACGAAACATTTTGGAAGCGCGAAGCGGCCGGGTCGTCCCTGGCGGAAGGCTTTGAGAAAGGCGGAGGGCCTGCATCATGGCAGCATCTAAAGCTCGGCGTTGCGGGAGCGTTGATTTCGACCCCGCGCGATATGGCGAGGCTCGCAGTCTTCCTGGTCAGCGGCGGGCAATCCGCGCCCGGCGTGCTGAGCGAAACGTCGCTGGCGCGCATGGAACGGGCGGAGACGACGGCTTCGGCGCGCGCCGGACTGACCTTTGCCTATGGAATGGGCAATTATACGCGCCAAGTGAACAACCGCGCATTCCATGGACATGATGGTACGCTGCCCGGCTATCTGTCGACAGTCCTCTACTCGCGGGAACTGGATGTCGCTCTGGCGGTCATGGTCGCCACGGGTGACTATGATGTGTTTGCGCGGGTGCGCAGACTTGCGGCGAACTATCTGCTGCAAAATTTCGAGAAACCGACGGAAGGCTCGCTGGACTTCGGCGCCGTCCCGGATCCCGCCAACACTGGCTATTACTATCCAGTCAATCCATCCAATTCATTATGGGGCGGCATCGCGCGAACCATGAATGGCGCGAAACTCTCCGCGCTGGCCGACCGTTACAGTTTTGCGCCGCCGATTATGCCTTTCGCGGCGATTGAATATTTCCCAATGCCGGAGGGACAATTCCGCGATCCGGGCAATGTATTGGCGACCGGCGTCTTTTTTGACGACGCGGAAGGGCGCAGGGCTTTCACCGACATCGATACAGCCTATGTGCGCGGATCGTGGTTGAAAGTGGCGCTGCCGCAATACAGCATCGTCGCAGCTGTTCTTCTGATGCTAAGCACACTGCTTTTTGCTCTCCTATGGGCCCCGCGCTGGATTTTTGGCGGCCTGCGCAACGTCCCCCACCTCTCTACCCGGACGTGGCCGCTGCTGGCGACGCTGGTCTTCATCGCGGCAATCGCGACGGCGACCCAGCTGCGCCTGACCGACATGCTAGGGCCCAATATCAAAACCATCCTGTTCAGCGCGCTCGGCTGGCTGTTTGGCGTGCTGGCGATGACCGGAGTTATCCAGGGGCTGCGCACTTTCAGCGGGCAGCGCAGCAAGATGGTGGCGGCCCACTCGCTTGCATCGTCGCTGGCGGTCCTCGGCATCGCATGCTGGCTGTGGGCGATCGGGCTGCTCGGCCTTCGGCTCTGGGCTTGGTGATATGCCGCCGCGCTAGAGCAAGACATGTTCGTGTCGGCAAGCAAAGCGCTGATCGCCGACGCAGGCGACTGAACCGCCAATCCTTTGCGGGCGTAAGACGGATACGACAACAGGAACCGCTTCATGACGTATCTCGCCGCTTATGGCGCTGCCGCGCTTGTATTTTTTGCGCTGGACATGGTCTGGCTGGCCGGCGTCGCCAAGAATTTCTACTTCTCGCGGCTAGGCGATCTCATCCGAACGCGCCCGGATTATCTTGTCGCCGGGGTTTTCTATGTCGGCTACATCGCCGGCATCATCTATTTCGCGGTTGCGCCGGCGCTGGCCTCGGGCGGGATGGGGCGGGCGCTATTGAACGGCGCGCTGGTCGGCCTCCTCGCCTACGGCACCTATGACATGACCAATCTCGCGACCTTGCGCGGTTATCCCGTCGCCGTCGCGGTCGTCGATATCGTCTGGGGCGTCTTCCTGACGGCGGCGGCGGCGGGCGCCGGCTACTGGGCTGCGGCGCGCGTCGCCGGCTAAGCCGCGGCGGGGCTAGCGCTCGTAGCGGCGCAAAGTCTGATCGATCCGTCCAAAGATCGATCTCCCTTTGGCGTCGAGCATATCGATCTCGACCCGGTCGCCGAATTTCATGAAGGGGGTTTTCGGCGCGCCGCCGACGATCGTCTCGATCATGCGAATCTCGGCGATGCAGGAATAGCCGGCGCCGCCTTCCGAAACGGGCTTGCCGGGTCCTCCGTTCATCTTGTTCGACACGGTGCCCGAGCCGATGATCGTCCCGGCGCCGAGCGGCCGGGTTTTCGCCGCATGCGCGATCAGCTGGCCGAAATGAAATGTCATGTCGACGCCGGCGTCGGCGCGGCCGAACGGCTCGCCATTCAGCGTGACGAGAAGCGGCAGGCAGAGCTTGCCGTTGCGCCAGTCTAGACCGAGCGCGTCAGGCGTCACCGCGCAGGGACTGAACGCCGAGGAGGGCTTCGACTGGAAGAAGCCGAAACCCTTCGCAAGTTCGTCCGGAATGAGACCGCGCAGCGACACGTCGTTGACCAGCATGACGAGGCGGATGAAATTGAGCGCCTCGGACGGGCCGACGCCCATCGGCGTGTCGCCGAGAATGACCGCGATCTCGCCTTCCATGTCGACGCCCCAGCCGGAATCCTCGGCTAGGACGATGTCGTCGCGCGGCCCGAGGAAACTGTCGGATCCGCCCTGATACATCAGCGGCTCGGTCCAGAAGCTCTCCGGCATGGCGGCGCCGCGCGCCTTCCTGACGAGCTCGACATGATTGACATAGGCAGAACCGTCCGCCCACTGATGGCTGCGCGGCAGCGGCGAGGCGCAGTCGCGCTCATGAAAACGCTCGACCGGGGCCGCGCCGACCTCAAGGCTCTGCGCCAGTTCGCGCAGGTGCGGCTCGGCGTGGCCCCAGTCGTCGAGCGCC
>JBGSSK010000273.1:0-39730 GCA_041737095.1 Parvularculaceae bacterium
GCCAGCGCCGACGCCGCGCTCGGCTTCCGCTTTGCCGACGCCCTGACGGCAAAGAGCGATGACCTCGTCGCGGCGCGCGATGCGGTCCGCGCCCACTGGGGCGACAAGGGCGTCATCGATCTGACCCTGGGCGTGCAACTCAGCCGGCTTTTCCCGATGGTGAAGCTTGGGCTGGGGTATGCCGAGCAATGCGCCCGCATCCGTGTCGGCGCCCGAACGATCAGCCCACGGAAGGCCGCATGAGCGATCTCGAAGAGGCTTTCCTTAAATCGCGCCGGCGGCTTTTCGGTCTCGCCTACCGAATGCTCGGGAGCGCCGCAGACGCCGAGGATATCGTCCAGGAGACTTACCTGCGCGCCTCGCGCGCCAGCGCCGCGGAATTGCGAACGCCGGAAGCCTATTTCGTGACGATCGCCTCGAGGCTGTGCCTCGATCAACTGAAAGCATCGCGTAGGCAGCGTGAAGTCTATGTCGGCCAATGGCTGCCCGAGCCGATCCCCGACACCGACGGCATGACGCCCGAAAGCGCGACGGCGTATGCAGACGATCTGTCGCTGGCGTTGCTAATGACCCTTGGCCGGCTGACGGCGCATCAACGTGCGGCGTTCCTGCTGCATGACGTCTTCGATGTGCCGTATCTGGAAGTCGCGCGGATCATCGGCCGATCGGAAGCCGCCTGCCGGCAACTTGCGGCGCGGGCGCGCAAAGAAGTTCGACGCGAGCGGCCGACCCGCATCGTGTCGGCGGCCGAGCATCAGTCGATGCTGATGCGCTTTGCGCGCGCCGTCGCCGAGGGCGGCGAAGCGGATCTAAGAGCGCTCTTCGCAGACGATGCCGTGCTTTATTCGGACGGCGGCGGCGTCAAGCCGGCGGCCCTCAATCCGATCCGCGGGTCTGATCGGATTGCGCGCTTCTTTGTCGGCGTCGAAAAGAAAAGCATGTCTTTGGGGGCGCGCCGGCGTGTCGAGATCGCGCAGATCAACGGCGCGCCAGGGTTTCTCATCTATATCGGCGATGCGCTCGACCAGACGTTGTCGATCGAAACCGACGGCGAACGGATCGTCGCTGTATTTGCGATCAGAAACCCGGCGAAGCTTGGCGCGATCGCAGGCGACGGGCGCATTCCATGATCGCGCGCTCCGCGGTTTCCTGTCCGTCAATAGCGCGATTGATTGTCGTACCGGCGATCGAGATTGGAGAATCTGGTCAGCTTCTCCTCGAAGGCGAGTTCTACCTTGCCGATCGGGCCATGGCGTTGCTTGCTGATGATGACTTCGGCGATCCCGTGCGCGGCGTCGCAATCGGCGATCCATTTGCCATGAGCCTCGCTGTCCGGGCGCGGTTCGGCGCGGCGCAGATAATATTCCTCGCGATAGATGAACAGGACCGCGTCCGCATCCTGTTCGATCGACCCGGATTCGCGCAGATCGGAAAGCTGCGGCCGCTTATCGTCGCGCTGTTCGACCTGCCGCGACAATTGCGAGAGCGCGAGCACCGGCACCGCGAGCTCCTTGGCGAGTGTCTTGAGACCCATCGAAATTTCGGTGATCTCCTGGACGCGTCCGTCATTGCGCTTGCCGCCATTGCCGGACAGCAATTGCAGATAGTCGATGACGAGGAGTCCGAGGCCGTGTTGCCGCTTCAGCCTGCGCGCGCGCGCCGCCAGCTGGCCGATCGAAAGGCCGCCGGTGTCGTCGATATAGAGCGGCAGCGACTCAAGCTCCCGCGCCGCATGATAAATGCGCTCGAACTGTTCCTGATCGATCTCGCCGCGCCGGATTTCATTCGACGGCACGCCCGAGACTTCGGCGATGATGCGCGTGGCCAGCTGGTCGGCGGACATTTCGAGCGAAAAGAGGCCGACGACGGCCCCCGAAACAGGCTTGACTGCGCCATCGGACCCGCGCTCGGCCTTGTAGGCGCGCGCCGCATTGAGCGCGATATTCGTCGCCAGCGCCGATTTTCCCATCGACGGCCGGCCGGCGAGTATGATGAGGTCGGACGAATGCAGGCCGCCAAGCGTATGATCGAGATCGCGCAGGCCCGTCGAAATGCCGGCGAGCCCGCCGTCGCGTTTGACGGCGGCGTCGGCGATGTCGATCGCCTCGGCGATCGCCGTCCGGAAACTCTTGAACCCGCCGCCGTATTTGCCGGTTTCGGCGAGCTTGTAGAGCGCCTGCTCAGCGTCGGCGAGCTGCGTCGCGGGCTGATCTTCAAGCGATGCGTCGCGCGCGCGATCGACCATTTCCGAGCCGACCGACATCAGGCCGCGGCGAACCGACATGTCGAAGACGACGCGCGCATAGTCCGGCGCGCCGGCGGTCGAAGGCACCGTCGCCGCAAGCTGTTCGAGATAGCGCCGCCCGCCCGCTTCGATATAGCCGGGCGCTGCCGCGAGCGACGCATCGACCATCACCGGGGAGGCGAGGCGTCCCTGAACGACCAGGGCGCCGCACGCATTGTAAATCAGCTGGTGAACGGGATCGAAAAAATGTTCGGTCTTCAGAAACGACGAAATCCTGTGATAAATCTCGTTGTCGAAGAGGATCGCGCCGAGCACCGCCTGTTCCGATTCAAGACTGAACGGCGTGCGATCGGGCGCGACTTGCGAATCGGGACTGCGGTTCGATTTCAGAGGATTTGCGCCATCGGCCATTTGGTTGATGAACCACAAAAAAAACCGGCCGTCGAGCGGCCGGTTTTCAACACGAATCCCCATGCCGTCGATTGCGCTGTTACTCCGTCGTCGGCGCGGCTTGAGCGCCTTCATCGAAAAACTCAGCGGGAGAAGCGCCTTCCGCCTCTTCCTGTTCTTCAACGCGAAGAAGAACGTTTTCGCCTCGCGCCTGACGTTCCGCTTCGTCGGCGGAGCGTGCGATGTTGATTTCGATGGTCGCAGAAACCTCCGGGTGCAACATCACGCGGACTTTCGAGATGCCGAGCGTCTTGAGCGGCTTGTCGAGACGCACCTGCGCGCGGTCGACCTTGACGCCCTCGGTTTCGGCGGCCTCGGCGATGTCGCGCGTCGACACAGACCCGTAAAGGAGGCCCGCTTCTGACGCCTGGCGAATGACGACAAACGACCGGCCGTCAAGTTTCTTCGCGGCGCCTTCGGCGTCCTTGCGACGCTCGAGATTGCGCGCTTCAAGATCGGCGCGCTGCGCATCGAAGATTTTCTTGTTGTCGTCGTTCGCCCGCAGCGCCTTTTTCTGCGGAAGCAGGTAGTTGCGCGCAAAGCCGGCGCGAACTTTGACGACTTCGCCCATCTGGCCGAGATTTTCGACCCGTTCGAGCAGGATGACATCCATGATGGTTACTCCGTTGCGTAAGGAAGGAGCGCAAGAAAGCGTGCGCGTTTGATCGCGCGGGCAAGCTCGCGTTGCTTCTTGGAGGAAACGGCGGAGATCCGCGACGGCACGATCTTTCCGCGCTCAGAGACGAAACGCTGCAGGAGTTTTGGGTCCTTGTAGTCGATTTTCGGAGCGCCTTCGCCGGAGAACGGGCAAGTCTTGCGCCGACGCATGAATGGTTTGGCCATGATCTATCGCTCCTGATTAAAACCGGCGGCCGCGATCGCCGCGATCGCCCCGGTCGCCGCGATCACCCCGATCGCCCCTGTCGCCGCGGTCGCCGAAATCGCGGTCGCCGCGTCCGCCTTCACGACCGCCGTCGCGCCCGCCCTCACGATCGCGACCGTCGCGGTCGCGCCGCGACAGAACCGGCGAAGGAGACTCGTCATGCTCCTCGACGCGGATCGTCAGGGCCCGCAGGATATCCTCGTTGATCTTTTCCTGCCGCTCGAGTTCATGCACGACCGCCGCGGGCGCATCGATATTGAACAGGCTGTAATGGCCCTTGCGGTTTTTCTTTATCTTGTACTGGAGGCTGCGCAGCCCCCAATATTCGGCCTTGGCTATCTTGCCGCCATTGTCGGTGACGATTTTCTGAAGGGTTTCGGTCAACCCTTCGACCTGCGCCGGTGAAATATCCTGGCGCGCAATGAAGATATGCTCGTAAAGAGGCATCAAGCCAGCTCCACTTTGGCGATGGAGACGGGACTGGCGTCTTGCTGGTGACGCCGGCCGCCTTTGGCCTGTCGCCATACGGGACCATCCCGCAAACCGCGGCCAAGGGCGCGCGGCGGCTCCAGCCATCGCTCGGAAGCGGCGGACCTAGCCCAACGCCGCGCGACTTGCAAGGCCGCGCCGGTCGCCCTTTTCCGCCCCCCGGAACAGGGCTAGATGCTCAGCCCGTGCTCTCCTTGACCCCAGTCATTCGAGTCCTTGGCGGCCTCCTGATCGCGATTTCGGCGTTTATGCTGGCCCCGCTGCTCGTCGCACCGGCGCTGCTGACCAAGCCGGGCGCGGATTTCATCCTCTCGGCGCTGGCGACCTCTTTCTGCGGGGTTGCGCTTATCGCCCTCAGCCCGGCGACTGGCGCGATCGAACTGAACCGCCGGCAAGGCTTCCTGATCACTTCATTAGCCTGGACGCTTATTCCGGCGTTCGGCGCCTTGCCGCTGGTCGGTCACGGCATGTCGCCGACCGACGCCTATTTCGAAGCGGTGTCGGCGATGACGACGACCGGCGCGACGGTGATGAGCGGGCTTGATACGACCAGCCCCCCGATCCTGCTCTGGCGGTCGATGATGCAGGCGATCGGCGGCGTCGGCGTCATCGTCCTCGGCATCATCATGATGCCGTTTCTGCGCGTCGGCGGCATGCAGCTCTTCTACACCGAAAGCTCCGACAAATCCGAAAAGATCGTCGCCAAAGCATTCGATCTCGCCGTGTGGATTTTCGGAATTTTCGCCTTGCTGACGATCACCTGCGCCAGCCTTTACAAAGCATTCGGCATGAGCTGGTTCGACGCGATCAATCATGCGCTGACAACGGTTTCGACGGCCGGTTTTTCGACCCATGATGCGTCAATCGGTCATTTCGGTTCGTCGGCGATTTTGTGGACCGGGACGTTTTTCATGATCGCAGGGGCGCTTCCGTTCGTCGCGTTCATTCGCGCCGCGAAAGGCAAGATCGGCGCATTTCTCGGCGACATCCAGCTGCGGGCGTTCCTGGTTTTCCTGACGGCGGCGACAATCATCGTCGCCATCACGCGCACGCTGCGGTCGGATACCGCTCTCGGCGAGGCGCTGACGACGACAGCCTTCAATATCGTCTCGATTGTCACCACAACCGGCTATGCAAGTGAAGATTATCAGTTGTGGGGACCGTTTGCGGTCGGCGTTTTTTTCATCCTGACTTTTGTCGGCGGCTGTTCCGGCTCGACCGCCGGCGGCGTCAAGATCTACCGGTTCCAGATTCTCGGCCGGCTTGCAGCGTCGCATTTGAGCCGGATCATTTCGCCGAACCGAATTCATCCCGTCCTCTATCATGACCGCAAGGTCGAGGACGATGTCTCATTCGCGATCATGTCGTTTTTGATCGTTCTGCTGTTCGGACTGATCGCCGGGACCTTCCTGCTCGCCTGGATGGGCGTCGACCTTGTGACCGCATTGACCGGCGCGGCGACCGCGCTCGCCAATGTCGGCCCCGGACTTGGCGACGTCATCGGACCCGCCGGAAATTTCCAATCTCTTCCTGACGCCGCCAAATGGTTGTTGTCGTTCCTGATGATCCTTGGCCGGCTGGAGTTCTTCACTCTGCTCGTACTCCTGATGCCGGCGTTCTGGCGATCCTGAGTGAGGGTGTTTGCCAGCCTTCAGCGACTGCGTTACGTGAAGCGTTCAAAGGGGACCGATCATGCCGCGATGCTTCGTTTTTCCAGGACAGGGCAGTCAGACCGTCGGTATGGGCAATGCGCTCGCCGAAGCTTTTCCGGTCGCCCGCGAGGTGTTCGAAGAGGTTGACGACGCGCTCGGCCGACGCCTTTCGAAGATCATGTGGGACGGGCCGGCGGAACAGCTCAACCTGACCGCCAACACGCAGCCGGCGCTAATGGCGCATTCGATCGCCGTCCTGCGTGTCCTCCAGAAAGAAGCAAACCTGGATATTGCGGATTCGCTGTGCGTCGCGGGGCATTCGCTCGGCGAATATTCAGCGCTGTGCGCGACCGGTGCGATCACTCTTTCGGATACAGCGAGGCTGCTGCGCACTCGCGGCGAAGCGATGCAGGAAGCCGCGCCGCCGGGCGTCGGCGCCATGGCGGCGCTAATCGGAATCGACATCGCCGGCGCTGAAGCTTCGATCAGCGAATCGGACGCGACGCTCGGCGTCTGCGAAGTCGCCAATGACAATGCGCCGGGACAGGTCGTCATTTCCGGCGTCAAGGCGCGGGTCGAAAGCGTCTGCGAGCTGTCGAAGAAGCACGGCGCCAAGATCGCCAAACTGCTGCCGGTGTCGGCGCCGTTTCATTCGTCGCTGATGGCCCCGGCCGCGGAAAAGATGAAGGACGCCTTGTCGAAAGTCGCAATCAAGCCGCCGGTTGCGCCTCTTGTTGCGAATGTCACCGCGCAGGAAGTCAGCGACCCTGCGAAAATTCGCGATCTTCTTTATCGTCAGGTGACCGGTCGCGTGCGTTGGACCGAGAGCGTCGCGTATATGAGCGCGAAGGGCGGCGACAGGTTTATCGAGCTTGGCTCCGGCAGAGTGCTGGCGGGCCTCATCAAGCGGATCCTAAAGGACGCGGCGCTGATCAGCGTCGGCGAGCCGGCCGATATCGACGCCTTCATGAAATTCTGAAAGACGGGAACGAGGTTTTTGATGTTTGATCTATCCGGCAAATCGGCGTTGGTCACCGGCGCGACCGGCGGCATCGGCGGCGCGGTAGCCCGCGCGTTGCATGCGCAGGGCGCTCAAGTCGCGATATCCGGCACCAAGGTCGACAAGCTCGATGCGCTCGCCGCTGACCTGAAGGAACGTGTTTTCGTCGCGCCCTGCGATCTGTCGGACCTTGAAGCCGTGGACGTGCTTCCGAAGACCGCCGCCGAAAAGATGGGCGGACTGCATATCGTCGTATCGAACGCCGGCGTGACCCGGGACACGCTCATGATGATGATGAAGCCCGAAATGTGGGACGAGGTCATTCGCGTCAACCTGACGGCATATTTCCGTCTCGCCAAAGCCTCGCTCCGCTTCATGACCAAACAGCGCTTCGGACGGATCATCGGCATCACGTCGATCGTCGGGGTGACCGGCAATGCCGGTCAGGCGAATTACGCGGCGTCGAAAGCCGGCATGATCGGCATGACGAAATCGCTGGCCCAGGAAATCGCGTCGCGTAACGTAACCGTCAACTGCATTGCGCCGGGCTTTATTGCGACCGCAATGACCGGCGCGCTGAACGACGCCCAGAAGGCGGCGATTCTGGGGAAAATTCCTGCCGGCGAGATGGGCGCGCCAGAAGACATCGCCGCCGCGGCGGTCTATCTCGCCAGCGACGAAGCGCGGTACATGACAGGCCAGACCCTCCATGTGAACGGCGGCATGGCGATGGTTTAGGGTGGGCCGTGATCGGCCCATTGAGGAGGGCCGCGGCGGCTGGGCGCGGCCATTGTGGTTTGGCGTTGCAACATTCGGCAATTTGCCGTAATCGCCCCCGAAATCCGCCGCTGGGGCGATTGGCGCCTTCGGACTCGCTTTCGAGGCCCGGCAATGACTAATCTACCCGCTCGCCGCGGGCGCAACTTCTAGAAGGAGCCTTTCGAATGTCTGATCTTGCTGAACGCGTGAAGAAAATCGTGGTCGAGCACCTCGACGTCGATCCGGCCAAAGTTGAGCCCAAGGCGAGCTTCATTGACGATCTAGGCGCGGACAGTCTCGACATTGTCGAACTGGTCATGGCGTTCGAAGAAGAATTCGATGTCGAGATCCCGGATGACGCGGCGGAAACGATCCAGACCGTCGGCGATGCAATCAAGTTCATTTCGGAACAGAAGGGCTGAACGCCTTCGCTAGCCGCGCGCCGGCGATGGAGGGGATAGTCAGCGCGCGTCCACAGCGGCTTGGCGGACACCTTGTAAAGCCGGAGGATCAGACTGCGGCATGAGGCGCGTTGTCGTCACAGGTCTTGGCATGGTCTCGCCGCTCGCCGCCAATGTCGAAGCGACATGGCGGCGGATTGTGGCGTGCGAATCGGGCGCGAACCGGATCGAGAAATTCGACACTTCCGAGCTTCCCTGCAAGATCGGCGCAGAAGTTCCGCGCACCGACGGCTATGCCGGCGGCGCGGCGATCGGCGCCGACGCATTTGATCCGGATAAGTTCGTATCGCCGAAAGATCAGCGCCGTATCGAGGATTTCATCCTTTTCGGGATCGCGGCGGCGCAAATGGCATTCGAGGATTGCGGCGTTTCGCTCGACACCGAAGAGGAAAAAGAACGCGCCGGCGTCCTGATCGGGTCGGGAATCGGCGGCCTTGACGGCATCGCAAAGCAGACCCTCGTTCTTCATCAGCAGGGCGCGCGGCGCGTCTCGCCGTTTTTCATCACCTCGAGCCTCATCAATCTCGTGTCGGGACAGGTTTCGATTCGCTTTGGATTGAAGGGCCCGAACCATGCCGTCGTTACGGCTTGCGCAAGCGGCGCGCATGCGATCGGCGATGCGGCGCGGATGATCGCCCTCGGCGATGCGGACCTCATGGTCGCTGGCGGCGCCGAGTCGGCGATCTGCCCGATCGGCTATGCTGGCTTTTGCGCAACCAAGGCGCTGACAACCCATTTCAACGACAATCCGGCTGCGGCGTCGCGGCCGTATGACCGTGATCGGGACGGCTTCCTGATGGGCGAGGGCGCCGGCGTCGTCATTCTCGAAGAATTCGAGAAGGCCAAAGCGCGCGGCGCCAAGATCTACGCCGAGATCCTCGGATATGGCCTGTCCGGCGACGCCTATCATATCACGGCGCCGGCCGAGGATGGTTCCGGCGGCTTTCGCGCCATGAAAATGGCGCTTGAACGAGCCGGGCTTGCGCCGAACGACATCGATTATGTCAATGCGCACGGCACATCGACACCGCTTGGCGACGAAATCGAACTGCGGGCGGTCGAGCGGCTGTTCGGCGGCGACGGCGCCGACAAGCTCGTCATGTCGTCGACAAAATCGTCGATCGGTCACCTGCTCGGCGCCGCCGGCGCCGTCGAGGCGATTTTTTCAATTCTGGCGATTCGCGACGGGATGTGTCCGCCGACCCTCAATCTCGACAATCCCTCCGTCGAAACCCGGATCAATCTCGCGCCGAATGCGACGGTCAAAAAGACCGTCAACATCGCGCTTTCGAATTCATTCGGATTTGGCGGGACAAACGCCAGTCTGGTCGTCGGCCGCGTTGACCGCTAAGCTCGATCACGGTTCTGGTGGAGGCGATGATGGCGGCGGGCGAGCGGGGCGGAGCGGTCAAGTCGTTCCTGTCATTTCTGGCCGGTCTGCTGCTTCTGGCGATCGTGACCGTCGGCGCCGGAGGCTATTTCGCCTGGCGCGAAGCGTCGCGCCCAGGGCCCTTGCCGACGGACGCAATCGTGTTGATCGAGCCCGGCGCATCCGTCTCCTCGATCGCCGACATGCTGCACGAGGTTGGCGCGATCCGCTATCCAAGGCTTTTCGTCGCGGCCGTGCGCGTGCGCGGCGACGGTTCATCCCTGAAGGCCGGCGAGTTCCGGATCGAAGCGTCGTCAAGCGTCGTAAAGATCATTGATCTCCTCGTCGAAGGAAAAAGCATTCTTCATTACTTCACTGTGCCGGAGGGGCGCACCACCGCGCAGGTTTTGCGCCTCGTCGCCGAGAGCGACATATTGCAGGGCGAGTTGACCGTGACACCGTCCGAGGGCGAACTCCTGCCGGAGACCTATGCGTTCACCCGGGGCCAGACGCGCGACAGGCTCATCGCCGAAATGATCGAAGCGCAGGACACGGTGCTCGATGCGCTTTGGGATCGCCGTGCGATGGACCTGCCGTTTGCGACGCGCGAAGAGGCGATCATCCTGGCGTCGATCGTCGAGAAAGAAACCGCCGTTGCGGCGGAGCGACCGATGATCGCCGCCGTTTTCGCCAATCGCCTGCGGCTCAAGATGCGACTGCAATCGGATCCGACCATAATCTACGGTTTGACCGGCGGCGAGCCGTTGGGCCGCGGCCTCAGGGTTAGCGAAATCGAACGGGCGACGCCCTATAACACGTATGTCATCAGCGGCCTTCCGCCGACCCCGATCGCTAACCCCGGTCGAGCGGCGATCGAGGCGGTGCTGCATCCGGCCGAGTCCGATGCGCTGTATTTCGTCGCCGACGGCGCCGGCGGGCACGTCTTCTCGGCGACGCTCGATGAGCATAATCGCAACGTCGCCGAGTGGCGGCGCATCGAGCGCCGGCAACGCGAAGAAGGGTAGACGATGCCGGTTTCCTCGATGACGGGTTTTGCGCGGGTCGAGGGATCGCTCGGCGAAACCCGCTGGGTCTGGGAGTTGAAAAGCGTCAATGGCAGGGGGCTCGAACCGCGGTTCCGGCTTCCGCCAGGGTATGATTTTCTCGACCAGAATCTTCGCAAGGCCCTTGGCGAAGAATTTTCACGCGGCTCATTCAACGTGTTTTTGTCGCTTAAGGGCGCAGCGGTCGAGGGGGCATTGTCCGTCAATCGCGCGGCGCTCGAAAGCGCTCTTGCGATGATTGAGGACATTCGTCTGCGCATTGATTGCGAAAAGCCGAGACCAGAAGGCGTCCTTGCGCTTCGGGGCGTGATCGAGGCGGAATCGATGGTCGATGACGAGGACCGCCGCGCCGAACTCGGCAAATCGCTGACTGGAAGTTTCCGAGACGGCGTCAAGGCGCTGGCGGCGGCGCGGCGTCAGGAAGGCGTTGCGCTCCACGATGTGATCAAAGGGCAATTGGATGCGATCGGCGACTTGACGAATGCGGCGCGCGTATCGCCGGGCGCCGATCTTGCGGCGATCCGTGAACGCATCGCGGCGCAGCTCGGCGAGTTGCTGGCGGGCCAGATTGAGACAGCGCGCATCACCGAAGAGGCGGCGATGCTGGCGGTCAAGGCTGATATCCGAGAGGAACTTGACAGGCTCGAAGCGCATGTCGCGGCGGGTTGCGCGCTGCTCAAGGAAAAATCGGCGGTTGGGCGCCGCCTTGACTTCCTGACGCAGGAACTGAACCGCGAAGCCAACACGCTTTGCTCGAAAGCGCAGCAAATGAGCCTGAAAAGCATCGGGCTTGATTTGAAGACGGCGATCGACCAGATGCGCGAGCAGGTGCAAAATGTCGAGTGACGTCAGAATTGACGCGACCAAGGTCGCGCGGCGCGGGCTGATGTTCGTGCTTTCGAGCCCGTCCGGCGCCGGCAAGACGACGCTGGCCGAGCGATTGTTAAAGGGCGACGACAAGCTCCGCCTGTCGATCTCAGTGACGACACGTAAGCCGCGTCCTGGCGAAGTCGACGGTAAGGACTATTATTTCGTGTCCGAGGAAAAATTCCTCCAGATGCGCGATCGTGGCGAATTCCTTGAATGGGCGAACGTCTTCGGCAATTATTATGCGACGCCCCGCGCCAAGGTCTTTGACCAGTTGAACGCCGGCACGGATGTCCTCTTCGACATCGACTGGCAGGGCGCGCAACAGCTTGATGCGGTCGCCGGCGGCGATGTCGTTAAGGTTTTCATCCTGCCGCCTTCGCGCAAGGAGCTGGAACGTCGCCTCCGCGCCCGCAATCAGGATCCGGAAAACGTCGTTGAGGGCCGCATGGCCAAAGCCGATTCCGAAATGTCGCACTGGGCGGAGTACGATTACGTCATCATCAATTTCGATCTCGATGAATCGGAACATATGTTACGGTCGATCCTGCTGGCCGAACGCTTGCGCCGCCGTCGTCAGACCGGCCTTGCCGGCATCGTCAATGAGATGATCAGGTCGAAATAGTTGGCTGCCGGGCTAATTCAGCGGTTCCAACATGATCCGCAACGGCGACAGTTGCGCGCCTTCTGCGAGGTCGCCGGTCGCCGAGTAAGCGGGCCAGTTGCTGGTCGCCAGATAATGGAAAGCGCCGTCTTCGACATAGCCGTGGGTCGGCTCGTTCCAAGCAGGCTGATTTTGCGCCAAAACCTCGAGCCGTTCGGCGATTACGCCGGTGCGATCCAGCCGGATACGGACGATTCTCTGCGGCGTCGTCCCGTTCTGCACGCCGATCAGGTCGCCCTCGTGGAGGTAAAGGCCGTCGATGCCGCCAAGATGCGCGCCGCTCGGATTGACGATAGCGGTGACGGCGCCCGTCGGCAAATCGACCATGAAGATGCCTGTCAGGTAATCGGCGACGTAGAGCCGATCGCCAGCCGGATCGAGCGCAATCCCCTGCAAATTCACAAAGCGCGTGTCGCTTGCAAGAATGCGGACGACCGTCTCGCCCGGGCGCGCAGCAAAAATTCTCGGCGTCAAGCTGTCCGATGCGTATATGACGCCCTTCCGGTCGATTTCGATATCGCCGATCAGCGCTCTCTCGAAGGGAACGCCGATGCGCGCGCGTTCCGATCCGGCTGACGGATCAAGCAGGACGAGCGCAGCGAATGGCGGACGTGCTGTTTCATCGAGATAGGCAAGCTGATTATTGACGGCCGCGTAGATGGTATTGCGGGTCTGTTCGATGTCAAAGACGCCGCCGTCAAGCTTGGCGAATGGTTGTAGGGCGTCGGCCGCAACGACGATTTCGCCGCTTCGCACAGAACCCACCAAAATGCGCTTTTTTCGTTTCGAAATCGCCTCCGGCAACAATTCGGCTTCGTCATAGACAGCTGAGGTCACGGCGGCGCCGACGGGCGCCCGGTTCGCCTCCATCCTTTCGGCGATTGCGGCGTAACGCGGATCGTCGATCAGCGGCCGCATCGCCTCGTGGTCCGGGAGGCCCAGCGTTAGCCCGCGCGCCGCGATTTCTTCGACGATCGCCAGCGCTTCATCCGTGCGGCCGGCGAGCATTCGTACAAGAACGCGACTGCGGGTCAGGTACAGCGAATAGGGCCTTTGTTCCTGGGCCTCGTCGAGACGGAGGCGGGCGGTCTCGAAATCCTCGGCCTGGTAAGCAGCCTGCGCCTCGCTGACGATTTCATCATAGGGCCGAGCCGACGCCGCATGGCTGAATAGCAGAGCGATTGCGGAGAAGACGGTTCGATGGATCATCATGTCCACAGGCGAGACCTTTGCTTGTAATAATCGCTAATCGGCCCGCAGCGCGCTGCGGATTTTCGTGGCGAGCATTTCGAGCTGCGCTGCGTCGGCTTTGTCGCCGGCGTGGCGCGTGAGCGGCTTTCCCTCAAAAACCGGGATGATGTGAAAATGCAGGTGAAAAACCGTCTGCCCCGCCGGGGCGCCATTGAATTGCATGATGCGAACGCCGTCCGGCCGAAGCGCATGTGTAATCGCCTGAGCGATCAATTGAACGCGCCCGATCAAAGCCGAGAGCAGGCGCGGATCAGCGTCGAGCAGGTTTGTCGCGCCGAACGCCTTTGGAATAACAAGCGTATGGCCATCGCTTTGCGGGAAAATATCCATGAAGGCGATCGCTTCTTCATCCTCATGAACCTTGATGGCGGGCATTTCGCCACGGACAATCTTTGCAAAAATATTGTCGGCGTTATAGGGCGTCGACAGGGGCATCGGAAAAGCTCCCTACACTTCCGTGAGTGGTTGGTCGTTCCAGATCATGCGCTTGATGCGCCACGTGTCGCCGTTTTTTCCGGCGACGAAGAGATAATTTCCTGCTTGCCCATATGATTGCCCCTCATAGGTGAAGCTGAGGGTGAACCGCCCGGCGACGACAGCCAAGGATTCGCTCGCCTCTATCTGATCGATCTCGTGCGTGAAATGCGAAACCTGCTTCGGCGGCTGGCCTTCCGGGAACCAGAAATTCTGAAGGCTGTCGACGCCGGCTTCCGGCTGCACCCCGCCGCCTGGCATGATGACGGCGTCGTTGTCGAAAAGCGATAACACCGCCTTCTCCTGCTCCGCCGGGTCCTGGATCCGCCATGCCTCGACATAGGCGTCGTCGAGCGCGCGAAGCGCGGCATCGGCCGTTTGGTCGGACCGTTGTGCACAGCCAGCCGCCGCACAAATGAAGAGTGCTGCGACGATCGAAGCGATTTTTCTCAAACGTTTCATACGGAGCCGAAAGTTCCTCTCTTTGCACGACGCGGACGGACGATGCGATTTTGACCGTTCATCTGAGGAGAATCAACGGAGGGCCGTATGAATAAGGTCAGTCGCGGTAAGGTGTGTAGTCGCCCAGCGCCTCGATCTCCGCCGCGACCTGCCTTTGCTCGCGTTCCAGGTAATTTTCTATTGCGGCGCGAAATCCGGCGTCGGCGATCCAGTGCGCCGAGTGCGTCGCGACCGGTTCATACCCTCTCGCCAGCTTATGTTCTCCTTGCGCGCCGGCCTCAACCCGCTCGAGGCCGCGTTCAATCGCGAAGTCGATCGCCTGATGATAGCAGACCTCGAAATGCAGAAACGGGCGGTCTTCACTGCGCCCCCAATAGCGGCCGTAAAGCGCGTCTCCACCGATGAAATTCAAGGCGCCGGCGATCGGCTGCTCGCCGTCGAGCGCGACGACCATCATCAGGCGATCGGTCATTGACTGCGCGATCTGTTCGAAGAACGCGCGCGTGAGATAGGGCCGGCCCCATTTGCGCGACCCGGTGTCCTGATAAAATCCCCAAAACGCGTCCCAGCAGCGCTCGTCGATCTGATCGCCGATCAGCCGCCGGATCGTCACTCCATCCTGTGCAAGGCGACGCTCCCTTCTCAGCGCCTTTCGCTTTCGGGAGGAAAGGCCAGCAAGGAAATCTTCATAGGTGCGATAGCCGCAATTGTTCCAGTGATACTGGACACCCCGTCGCGTCAAAAATCCGGCGGATTGCAGCGCCTGCGAGTCGGCTTTGTCGATGAAGTTGACATGCGCGGAGGAAGCGCCAACAGCGCGCGCCAATTCGACGATCGCTGCTGCGATCGCGACCCTGTCGTCCTGACGGGCGGCGAGGAGGCGCGGGCCTGGAACCGGCGTGAAAGGGGCCGCGCACAGGACTTTCGGATAATAGCGCCCGCCGGACCGCTCGTATGCTTCCGCCCAGTGCTGATCGAAGACGTATTCGCCGAGGCTGTGTCCCTTCAAATAAACAGGCGCGGCGGCGGCGAATGCGCCTGCAGTCTCCACCGTCAAATGGCTGGGAGTCCAGCCTGTCATGGCGCCGACGCAGCCGGTCTTCTCAAGGGCATCGAGAAATTCGTGCGATACGAATGGGTTGTACGGCGCGCCGACAGGGTTCGCGACAGCGTTCCATTGGTCGGGCGATATTTCGGCGATCGCCGCATGCGTGCGCGCGAGCCGCCCCGAAATGTCGCGACCATCCGCCATCAGTCGATTTCAATGATCGCGTCGATCTCGACCGCCGCGCCGAGCGGCAGGCTCGGAGCGCCGACTGCGACGCGAACGTGGCGACCCGCCGCGCCGAACGCCAGCACCATGAGGTCCGATGCGCCATTGATGATTTTCGGCTGGTCGATGAAATCGTCTGTGCAATTGACGAACCCGGTCAGTTTCAGGATGCGGCGAACGCGATCAAGATCGCCGCTGAGCGCCGCTTTGGCCTGCGCGATGATATTGATCGCACAGGCGCGCGCCGCCTCGACGCCCGCATCGAAATCAAGGTCGGCGCCGAGCTTGCCCTTGATCAGACCGGCGGCTCCGATCGACACTTGCCCGGAAACATAAAGCTGCGCGCCGCAGATCGCGTGCGGCGCGTAGTTCGCCACCGGCGCAACCGGGCTCGGGAGGTCGATGCCGGCATCCTTCAAGCGCTGTTCAATCCTGTTCATCGTGACCTCGGGTTTTTCGGCTGATTGGGCTTTCCGGCTCCCTTGATCGCATAGGTCCGGCCGAGCGCAATGGCGTCGTCGCCGAATTTTTCGCGGATGGCGTCAATCGCGAGCTCTTCCTTGCGCTTTTTTTCATCTCCAGCGCCGAAAAGGTCGTTCTGGATCGCCGGGCCCTGCTGCGACAGCCCGCAATAGCCGACGCCGATCAGGCGGAAAGGTTGGCCGCCTGCGGCGGCGGCGAGCAACGGGCGCGCGGCGTCAAACAGGGTGCGCGCAAGATTTGACGGCCGTTTGAGCGTCGTGCGCCTCGTAATTGTCCTGAACGACGACGTTTTCAATTTGAGGGTCACGGTTTCGCCGAGCAATCCCCTGGCTTTCGTCCGCAGGGCGACCCGCTCGCAAAGTCGCCACAGCTGGTTTTCGAGCGCGCCGATATCGGTTAGGTCTTTGTTGAAAGTTGTTTCAGCGGAGACGCTTTTCGTTTCGTCCGCGGCCTTCACCTTGCGGTAGTCGAGCCCGTGCGACAGGCTGGCGATGCGAACGCCGATGTCGCCATAGCGTCGCGCCAGGATCGACGCATCGATTTTCTGCAAATCGGCGATCTTCCTAAAGCCGTCGTCGTTGAGCCTTTTCGCGAATACCGCGCCGACGCCCCAGATCGCCGATACCGGCATTGGCGCGAGGCGTTCCTTCGCGTCGGTTAATCCGATTACGGAAAATCCGTGCGGCTTTTCAAGATCCGAGGCGATCTTCGCCAGGAATTTGTTGCAGCTAAGGCCGACCGACACCGTGATGCCGACCTGCGCTTTGATCACGCCTTGCAGCCGCGCAAGCGCCGCGGCGGGCGGGTGTTTGTGAAGGCGGCTGGTGCCGGAAAGATCGAGAAACGCCTCGTCGATCGACACCGGTTCGACGGCCGGCGTCAGTTCTTCCATCAGCCGTCTTACTTCACGGGCGGCGGCGGAATACTTCTCGAAATTCGGTTTGACGATCACTCCGGCGGGGCAGAGCCGCCGCGCCTCGAACATCGGCATGGCCGACCTGACGCCATAGGTGCGCGCGATATAGCAGGCGGTCGTGACGACACCCCGCACTCCGCCGCCGACGATCACCGGTCGGTCGGCCAGCGACGGATCATCGCGCTTTTCGATCGAGGCGTAGAACGCATCGCAGTCGACATGGGCGATCGTCAGGCTGAAGAGTTCGGCGTGACGGATGATTCGCCGCGACCCGCAGGCCGGGCATCCGCGGCCGCCAACCTGATTCGCCGCCGCGCCGCAGGCGAGGCATAGCGCAGAGATTTCGAGCAATTCCGCCATTCCAGGGCCCAGGCCGCGATCCGGCCGACACGATAAACATCTGATTAATACCTTTCGAGCGATATTATCGTCGATGATTACCTTTCAGCCCGAGGCGCTGCGACCCGGCATGGCGGCAATGGAGAAAATCGAGGCGTCGGCCTATCCGAAGACCGTGCTTGTTGTCGAAGACAACGAGCTGAACATGAAGCTGTTCAACGATCTTCTTGAGGCTCATGGCTATCGCGTCGTCCAGGCCCGGACCGGTCCGGAAGCGCTCGAAGCGGCGCGCCGGTCGATCCCCGATCTCATATTGATGGATATCCAGCTGCCGGAAATTTCCGGGCTGCAGGTGACGCAAGAAATTCTTAAGGATAAAGCGCTCGCCGACATTCCGATCATCGCCGTCACCGCTTTTGCGATGAAGGGCGACGAGGAGCGCATCCGGGCCGGCGGTTGCCGGGATTATATTGCAAAGCCGATTTCAGTTTCCGCGTTTCTTGAGAAAGTGAAAAGGTATTTGGACTAGCGTTAATTACGGACATTTTATCCGGATTGATGCGGAGGCCCAATGACGGCGCGCGTACTGGTCGTCGATGACCTCGAACCGAACGTCAAGCTCCTCGAAGCCAAGCTTCGGGCGGAGTACTTCGACGTGCTCGCCGCCTATTCCGGCAAGGAAGCGGTCGAGCGGGCGGTCAGGGACCAGCCGGACATCATCCTTCTCGACGTCATGATGCCGGGCATGGACGGCTTTGAAGCCTGCCGGATCATCAAGGCGACGCCCGAATCGGCGCATATCCCGATTGTCATGGTCACGGCGCTTGATCAGCAGGCGGACAGAGTGGCCGGCCTCAAGGCGGGCGCCGATGATTTCCTGACCAAGCCCGTCGAGGATGTCGCGCTGTTCGCGCGCGTGCGCAGCCTGACGCGTCTCAAGATGATGACGGATGAATTACGTATGCGCTATGCGACCGGCAAGTCGCTCGGCGTCGTCGGCGCGATAGACATGTCCGAATCGGAAAACAACGCGAAAGCGCGGATTTTCCTGATCGATGACCAGCCCGAGCAAGCCGAACGCGTGCGCGCGCTCCTCGGCGATGCGCATGACGTCGCGGTCGAGGCCGATCCGGAGGTTGCGCTCAGCAGGGCGAAGTCTGGCGAATTCGATCTCGTCATCATCAACATGTCGATTGAGAACACCGACCCGTTGCGCCTCTGCTCGTCTATCAGGTCGTTCGAGGAAACGCGCCTGACGCCGCTGCTGGCGATCGTCCGGCAGGGCGATACGCGAAAGCTCGTTCGCGCGCTCGACATCGGCGTCAACGATTATCTCGCGCGTCCCGTCGACCGCAATGAGCTGACGGCGCGCGTTGCAACGCAGATCCGCCGCAAGCGCTATGTCGACCAATTGCGCTCGACCTTCGAGGCGAGCCTTGAGATGGCCGTCACCGACCAGCTGACCGGCCTCTACAACCGGCGTTATCTCGCCAGCCACCTCTCGGGCATGTTCGACCGCGCCTTCTGGACCGGACGGCCCTTGTCGCTGATGATCCTCGACATTGATCATTTCAAGCCGATCAACGACACGCACGGCCACGACATCGGCGACAAGGTCATCCAGGAAATCGCCGGCCTCATCCGGAATTCGGTGCGCGGGATCGATCTTGCCTGCCGCTATGGCGGCGAGGAATTCCTCGTCGCGATGCCGGACACGGATTTTTCCTTCGCCGCAGTCGTCGCCGAACGTCTTCGCCAGGAAATCGCCGCGCACAAGGTCACCTTGAACAGCGGCCGCGACGAGATCGCCGTCACTGTTTCGATCGGTCTTTCCTCGACCGAGGACGGGTTGAAAGACGACACCGGCCAGAAGCTGATCAAGCGGGCCGACGAGGCGCTCTACGTCGCCAAATCCGGCGGACGCAACCGCGTCATCCAGAGCGACGCCGCCTGACCGGTCCAGCCGGCTAATTGGGCGCCCTTCCGCATACGGCGCCTCCTTCAAATTTCGGTCTTTTCCGCGGGGTCCAGACGCAAAAGGCGCCCTTTTCCAGCACGCAAAAGGGCGCCCCTTTTCGCGGCCCGCAAAGCCGCGCGCCGGCGACATCGTCGGGCCGGCAGGGGCATTCCAGCGATCCGCAGCGGCGGGCACCAATCCTCCTCAAACAAGCCGTCACGGGCATGATAAGCCCTGCTGGAGGGAGGGGGATAAGTTTATTTTTCGAATTTGAATCAACGGTTTGCCGGCGCGCCATGGTTAACGGGGATAGGGGCCGCCGACGGCGCGAGGTTGCCGCCTCCCGCGAACAGCGCTCAGAGTGTCGAACCAACCGAAGGGGGCCGCCGCCCGATGATCCTCCGCCGCGTCATCGCGCATTTCCGCAGCCAGGAGTGGACGGCGATCGCGATTGATTTCGTCATCGTTGTCGCCGGCGTCTTTGTCGGCCTTCAGGTCTCGAACTGGAACGCCGCGCGGATAGACCGCGAGACTGAGCGCGAAACACTGATCCGTCTGCATTCGGACATCAGGGAGAGTATTGCGACGCAGGCGCGGGACATCGCTTTCCTTGAACAGCAGATTGCAGATCAGGCGATGATCCTTTCGGCGCTCGATGAATGCCGCGTCGCGCCGGACGAGGATGAAAGGTTTCAGAGGGGGCTTGCCGAACTCGGCTATGTCAATCCGCCCCGGCTTTACCGACGGACGATCGATGAAATCGCGGCGGCGGGGCGGACAGACCTCATTCGCAACAGCGCTCTTGTTGCGGAGCTCGCCCGCATTGTCGCGCTGGTCGAGTGGCGGGCGTTCGGATTCGATCAGACGGTCGAGACCCTTGCGCCCCACCGTTACGAGGTCGAGCGGCGGGTGCGCTACGACGTCAGCCGGGTTATTCCCGATCCATTCATTCAGGAACATCATGCCGGCGTCATCCACGATATCAATGAATTGTGCCGGGAGCCGAGTGTCGCGTTGGCGGTTTCGGCGGTCAGTTACCTGACGATGGAGCGCATGCAGGCCTACCGTCCGATCCTTGAGGACTATCACGCGTTTCTGCCGATGATCGAACAGGAGCTGCGCGTTCGGTGGGGAGTGGAGATCGTGGGTTCCGACGCGTCGTGATGGTCGGCCGCCTCCTCGATCTTGATCTCCGCCGATAGGTCCGGTCGCGCCCAGCAAAAAGCCGCCCGGCGAGGGGCGGCTCATGCGTTGCGTCGATCTTCGGGCGGAGATCCTATTTGATCTTGCCTTCCTTGAATTCGACGTGCTTTTTAACGACCGGATCGTATTTCTTCAGCACGAGCTTTTCAGTCATCGTGCGCGAGTTCTTTTTCGTCACGTAGAAAAAGCCGGTGTCCGCGGTCGAGTTGAGGCGGATCTTGATGGTGGTCGGCTTGGCCATGGAAGGCTCCCTGAAATCGAGCGGCGGAAAATAGCGGCGGCGCCCCGCCTGTCAAGGCTTTAGACGAACTGGACCCGGCCGACCTCGTAGGTTCGGGCCCCGCCGGGGGCGGAGACCTCGACCGAATCGCCCTTTTTCTTGCCGATAAGGGCACGGGCGATCGGCGAGGAGATCGAGATCTTGCCGGCTTTGACGTCCGCCTCATAGTCGCCGACGATCTGCCAGGTCTTTTTCTGGTCGGTGTCCTCGTCGATCAGGGTGACGGTTGCGCCGAACTTGATCGTGTCGCCGGCGAGCTTCGAGACGTCGATGATCTCGGCCCGCGAGAATTTGTCCTCCAGCTCGAGGATCTGGCCCTCGATCCAGCCCTGGCGCTCCTTGGCGGCGTGATATTCGGCGTTTTCCGAGAGGTCGCCATGGGCGCGCGCTTCCGAAATCGCCTGGATGACGGCCGGACGCTCGACGTTTTTCAGACGCCGCAATTCTCCGTCCAGCCGCTCATAGCCGGCCGGGGTCATCGGAACCTTTTCCATCGCCATATCGCAGCATCCGTAAGTCAAAGCCAAAAAAGCAAATAAGGTGCGGCCGCCTGCGCAAACAGGCGGCCAGCACCCCTTGATGGCCTAAAATAGGACCGGCCGTCGCCATGTTCAAGCGGCCGGCCGGGCTGAATTCACCAGATCCGGACGCGTTGTTCCGGCGGCAGGTAGAGATCGTCCTCTTCGGTGACGCCGAACGCCTCGTACCAGGCGTCGAGATTGCGGACCGGGCCGTTGATGCGGAAATAGGGCGGGCTGTGCGGATCGGTCTCGAGCCGCTGGCGAACCTCGTCCTCGCGGTACTTGCCCTGCCAGACCTGCGCCCAGGCGAGGAAAAAGCGCTGGTCGCCGGTGAGGCCGTCGATGACCGGGGCCTCGCCGCCGGAATTCTGGTCTAGATAGCGGCGATAGGCGGCGTAGGCCATCTGCAGCCCGCCGAGATCGCCGATATTCTCGCCCATGGTCAACTCTCCGCTGATATTGGCGCCGGGGAGGGGTTCGTACGCGTCATATTGCGCGCCGAGCTTTTCGGTCTTTTTCTTGAACGCCTCGTTCGACGCCTCGCTCCACCAGTTGCGGATGCGGCCCTTCTCGTCGAATTCGCGGCCCTGATCGTCAAAGCCGTGGCCGATCTCGTGGCCGATGACGGCGCCGATTGCGCCGTAATTGACGGCGGGGTCGGCGTTCGGATCGAAAAACGGCGGCTGCAGGATGCCGGCCGGGAAGGTGATCTGATTGAGGAGCGGATTGTAGGACGCGTTCACCGTCTGCGGCGGGTAGCCCCAGCGCTCGCGGTCGACGGGTTTGCCGAGTTCCTTGATCTGGTCGGCCCAGCCGAATTCGGCGAGGGCGAGGGCGTTCTCGAACAGGCTGTCATTCGAAATCTCGAGCGTCGAATAATCCGTGTACTTCGTCGGATAACCGATCTTCGGCTCGAAGGTCGACAGCTTCAACAGCGCCTGTTCGCGCGTCGCCTCGTCCATCCACTCGTTCTTTTCGAGACGCTCCTTGAAGGCGTCAATCAGGTTGGCGACAAGACCATCCATCGCCGCCTTGCTCGCCGGTGGGAAATGCTTGTCGACATAGATCTGCCCGACCGCGTCGCCGAGCGAGGCGTCGATCTGGTTGACGCCGCGCTTCCAGCGCTCGCGCTGCTCTTCAACGCCGCGCAGCGTCTTCGAGAAGAACTCGAAATTCGCCATGTCGAAATCGCTGGAAAGATATTGCGCGTGGTTGTTGATGAAATGGAAGGCGAGCCAGTCTTTCAGGAAACCGAGATCGGCGGCGGCGAAGATCTCCGCCTCCTTGTCGATCGCCGAGGGCTGCGCGACGAGGAAAGTCGGAACCGAGGTGAGGCCGAGTTCCTCAAAGACGATCGTCCAGTTGATTTCCGGCGCGACCGCTGCGAGTTCGGCCGCGCTCATCGGATTGTAGATCTTCTGGATGTTACGGCTTTCTTCCTGCGTCCAGTGGACTTCTGCGATCTTCGTTTCGAAGGCGATGATCCGGTCGGCCTTCGCCGCGGCGTCCGCGACGCCGGCGTAGCTCAGCATCTTGGTGACGAAGTCCTTGTAGCCGGCGCGATACTGAACAAATTTATCGTCCGTCTTCAGATAATAATCGCGATCAGGAAGGCCGAGGCCCGCCTGGCCGACGAAGACGATGTATTTCGTGGTGTCCGCCGGGTCCGGAATGACGCCCATGCCGACCGGGCCGGCGTTGTGAACGCTGGCGATCGCGCGCATCAGGTCGTCGCGGCTTTCAATCGCGTAGATCGCGTCGAGATGCGGCTTCAACGGCGCGGCGCCCGCGGCGTTGACCGCAGCCTCGTCCATCCAGGTCTTGTAATAGCCGCCGACTTTCTGCTCGAGCGAGCCTTGCGGCGCGTCTTTCGCAGCGACTTCCTCGATGATCGCGCGGACATCGGCCTCGGCGTCGAGGCGCAGCTTGGTCAAGGAGACAAAGCCCGGCAGGTCGGCCGGGATCTCGAATGCGTCGAGCCATTTGCCGTTGGCGTAGCGCGCGAAATCATCGCCCGGACGCACCGACGGGTCGCCCTGCGTCGTGTCGACGCCCCAGGTTCCGTAAGCGGTCTTCGGCGCTTGCGCCGTGACGGCCTCGGTCTCCCTGGCGGCGTCCTTTTTGGCGCATCCGACAATGCCGCCGGCGAGAACGATGGCGGCGAGCGCCGCGCCGAGTTTCAGGCTCTGTTTCATGGTGTCCCTCGTATGGCCCGCGTCGAGGCGGGCGTTATGTCGAAAGCGGCGAGCCTAGCGATGGTGCGCCGGGCGATAAAGGCGTCTGGCCGCGCCAAGCGCTCGTTTGGTCCCGCGCCGGCGGCGACGGGGCCCGGAAAAAGCGCCAATTTCCGACGTTTCCGGCAGATCCAGGGCGGCTGAAAGCTGCGTTTAGCCTGTCGCGCTCAATCCGTCACCGTCTGCCCGGTCACCGTTTTTTGCAGTTCCCGGGCGCTGGTCGTGTGCTGGAACTTCAGTTTCCTGTCCGGGAAGACGTAATGGAAGGCGCCGTGGCTCATCAGGGCGGCTTCGTGGAAGCCGGAGAGGATGAGCTTCAGCTTGCCGGGATAGGTCGCCATGTCGCCGATGCAGAATATGCCGGGTACGGAGGTTTCGAATTTCTCGGTGTCGACCTTGATCCGGTCCTCGTCGAGGTGGAGGCCGAACTCGGCGATCGGCCCGAGCTTCATCGTGAGACCGTAAAAAGCGAGCATCGCGTCGCAAGGGATCACCGACGCGCCCGCGGCGTCCTCGACCGCGACGCCGGTGATCGCGCCGTCATCGCCTATGAGGCCCTTTATCGGCGCGATCTTGAGATCGATCTTTCCGGCGGCGACGAGGGCGTGCATTTTCTCGACGCTTTCGGGCGCGGCGCGGAAATCGTCGCGGCGGTGGACGAGCGTGATCCCTCTGGCGATTGACTGGAGGTTGATCGTCCAGTCGAGCGCCGAATCGCCGCCGCCGGCGATGACGAGCGTCTTGCCGGCGAAAGCGTCGCGACGGCGGACAGCGTAGAACACCGATTTTCCTTCAAAGGCGTCGATGCCGGGGATCGGCGGCTTCTTAGGCGTGAATGAGCCGCCGCCCGCCGCGATGACGATGACTTTCGCGTCGATCACCGTACCGAGATCGGTCCTGAGGCGCCAGCCGACCGCGGTCCTGTCGAGCGCGTCGGCCATTTCGTTCAGGTGAAAAATCGCGCCGAACGGCGCGATCTGTTCGATAAGGCGGCTCGTCAATTCGCCGCCGGTGACGACCGGAATGCCTGGAATGTCGAGGATCGGTTTTTCCGGATAAAGCTCGGCGCACTGGCCGCCTGGCTTGTCCTGGATGTCGATGACATGCGCCTTGATGCCAAGGAGGCCAAGCTCGAACACTGCAAAGAGGCCGCAAGGCCCGGCGCCGATGATGACCGCATCGGTCACATGATGACCGCCGGGCGGCGCGGATATGACGCTGGTCCCGATCATGGCGTCTGCGACCCTCGCGAAAATCGCCGGGTGAGGCGATAGGCCCTCAGGCTAGCGGAGTTCGCGCGGCGTTGGAATGCCGATGTCCTTCGCGCTCGCGGCAAAATCCGCCCTCAGTCGATCGTCAGAACGGCCTTTCCCTGCACCTGCCGGGTTTCGACAAGCTTCAGCGCCTCGGCGGCGTTTTCGAGCGGGAAGTGGGCGGTGATGCGCGGTTTGACCTTTCCCTCCGTATACCAACGAAGGAGTTCGGCGACGTGGCTCGCATGGCGCTTCGGGTCGCGCATCGTGAAGGCGCCCCAGAAGACGCCGACAATCTGGCAGCTCTTGAGGAGCGTCAGGTTGAGCGGCAGGCGAGGAATGCCGGCCGGGAAGCCGACGACGAGGAAGCGCCCCTCCCAGGCGAGCGCCCTGACGGCAGGTTCGGCGTAATCGCCGCCGACCGCGTCATAGACGACATCGGCGCCATCGGCTGAGCCGAGCCGCGCGCAGGCGGCCTTAATCGCGGCGGAGAGCGTCTTCTGGCCGTCCTTGTCGATGTCTTTGGGATAGATCACGAAATCATCGGCGCCGAGCTCGCGCGCGAAGGCGGCTTTCTCGGGCGATGAAACGCCGGCGATGACATGGGCGCCCATCGCCTTACCGATCTCGATCGCCGCCGCGCCGACGCCGCCGGCGGCGCCGAGGATGAACAGGGTTTCGCCGGCCTTCAATTGCGCGCGGTCCTTGAGCGCATAATGCGAGGTGCCATAGGTCATCAGGAAGCCCGCCGCTTCGTCGAACGGCATCGCGTCCGGTATTTTGACGGCGGCCTTCGCATCGACGACGAGATCGCTCGCATAGCCGCCATGCAGGGCCATGGCGAGAACGCGATCGCCTTTCGCGAACCCTGAAACGCCGGCGCCCAGCGCATCGACGATCCCCGCGACTTCGCCGCCCGGCGCAAACGGGCGCGTCGGGCGGAACTGATAAAGGTCGCGAATGATCAGCGTGTCGGGAAAATTGACGCCAGCGGCCCTGACCGCAATCCGGATCTGGCCGGCGCCCGGTTCCGGGGTTTCCACCTCGATCAGTTTGAGGCTGTCCGGCCCGCCAGCTTCGACGCTCATCATCGCTTTCATCAGACTTTCCCATGCTAACTCTCTGGTGATACTAGCTGCGCTTCGCTCCGCCATAAACCCGCTTCGGCGCCCCCCGCGCCGTGCGCTCGATAGAACGCCGCTTGCGGCGCGACGGCTTGCGGCTCGGGGCCGCACACAGCAGAATTGGCGATTGCGCAAGGGACCTTCATGAGTGCCCGGACGTCCAAGTGGTTCTTGGTCGCGCTGTCCGGATTGGCGCTCATCGCCTCGTGTCAGACAACTAAGTCGGACCGGCTTGAGGCCGCCCTGCAAATTGGCGTGGAGAAGGGCTATCCCGGCGCCAGCGCGGCGATCGAGCAAGCGGGAGGACGACCAATTTTCGCCGCCGCCGGTTACGGCGATCTTGAACACGGGATCGCATCGCGAACCCATGACTGCTTCACATCGGAAGCATCACCAAAACGTTCAGCGCCGTCGTGATCCTCCAACTCGCTGACGAAAGAAAATTGTCCCTCGACGCGAAGCTGCCCGAAATTCCGGACGAAGCGGTTGTCGGCTGGCTGCGGCATGCGGACGGTATTTCGATCCGCTACCGGAATTTCATCGACCTCAGCCCGATTTTCAAGGAGGTCGAAGGCAAGGTGATCGAAGGATCGCCAGTGCTGGATACGACGCTCGCTGCGGAGCGAATTGATGCTGCCGCCGGCGTCATGTCGACTCTTCGGGACCTCCTGAAATTCGGACGCGCCCTCTTTCGCGGCGATCTCCTCTCCGAGCAAAGCCGTCGTTTCCTGATGGCCGCCGCCGAAGGAATGGCCGATCTTGATGAGGGCGAATCGCGCGTATGGGCGATGCAGGCGGCGCGCAAGCCTTATGGCGTTATCGTCTATAAAGGAGGCGACAGGCCAGGCGGCGCGACGGCGGTTCTGGCCTTTCACCCGAAGTCCGACGCCATATTTGCGGCTTTCGTGAATAGTTTCGGTCATTTTGACGAATCCGATTTTCTGCTTGATGTCGTATGCCTTTCGGCGGTTGGCGCACCGTAAGACACGATCCGATCGACCATCTCTTGCCTAGGCGCGCGCAATTGCGCATGGTCTCGCCGGCCACAATGGGCATGGGCCGGCGTCAAGGCGGAGGATTTCAATGCGGATCGTTTCAGCGGCGCTGGCGCTTGTCTTGCTTGCGTCTTGCGCGACGGCAGCAAAGGCGACGCTCAATGACCGTTTCCGCGCGATCGGGCTGTCGCCCGACATGGCCGATTGCATGGTCGATGATCTCGATCAGCGGCTCGATGATCGCGATTTGCAGGACCTTGCGCGCTATACGGTCGGCCTGTCGCGCGCCGACAGCGCGATGGAAGCGGTCGACAGTCTGCTGAAGATCGACAATCCGCGCGCCGTCGCGGCGGTCGGGCGCGCCGCCTTCGGCTGCGTCACCGGCTTCGTTCGCTGAAAGCGGCTGATCAATGGGCCCGACCAGCGAGGCTCGACCGGCGGCTGAGACTGCCGCCGACCATACAAAAACCGATCCCTACGCCTGGTACGTGCTGGCGATCCTGACGCTTGTCTACACCTTCAATTTTGTCGACCGCCAGATCATCGCGATCGTCTCGCCGGCGATCAAGGAAGAACTCGGGCTTTCCGATTCGATGCTGGGGCTCCTGAAAGGGCTCGCCTTCGCAGTTCTTTATACAACGCTCGGCATTCCGATCGCCTGGCTCGCCGATCGCTGGAACCGCGTCAACATCGTCGCGATCGCGCTCGCGATCTGGTCGGGGTTCACCGCGCTCTCGGGGCTCTCTGCCAACGCCATGCAGCTGGCGCTCGCGCGTGTCGGCGTCGGCGTCGGCGAGGCGGGCGGCTCGCCGCCGTCACATTCGATCATTTCGGATTATTTCCCGAAAGAACGCCGCTCGACGGCGCTTGCGCTTTATTCGCTCGGCATACCGTTCGGCCAGATGCTGGCGTTTCTCGCCGGCGGTTGGGTGCTTGAAAATCTCGGCTGGCGCAACGCCTTTTTTGTTGTCGGCATTCCAGGGGTCATCCTCGCGATCGTCCTTAAGCTGACGGTCAGGGAGCCGGTAAGGGGCGCCAAGGATTTCGGCAAGGCGGCGCCGCCGATCGCCTTTCGCGCCGGCGTCAAGGCGCTGCTCGGCATTCCCTCGTTCTGGGGGCTTCTCGTGGCGGCGACGGCGGCGTCGTTCACCGGTTATGGCGTCGGCCTCTGGGCGGTCGATTTCTTTCGCCGCACCTACGAGATTTCCTATCAGGAGATCACCGTGCCGCTCGGCCTTCTCAATGGCCTCGCCTACGGCGTCGGCACCTATCTGGGGGGCATGCTGACGGATCGCTTCGGCCGCAAGAACAAAGGCGCCTACGCCATCATACCGGCGATCGGCATGCTGATCACTATTCCCGCCGGTCTCTTGCAGGTGTGGTCGCTGACGCCTCTCTGGGCGTTCGTGTTCACTGCGCCGTTCCTCGTCGGGCTCGGCCTCTATCTCGGACCGACCTGGGCGCTGGTGCAGACCTTGGCGCCGCCGTCGATGCGCGCTTTCGCGATCGCCTTCATGTTCTTCATCCTCAACATCATCGCGCTCGGTTTTGCGCCGCTGTGGGTCGGCGGCCTATCGGATATTTTCGCTGCCGCCTATGGCGAAGTGACGGGGCTGCGCCTTGCGCTGTCGACGCTGGCGGCGTCGAGCGTCCTTGCGGTCCTTGCGTTTTTCTGGACGGCGAAGAAACTGCCCGACGACTGGGCGAAAGCGACCCGCGAGACCTGAGGCGCCGCGCGCCCTCGTATTCGAAGGAGGCGATGGATGGCGATCATGAAAAAGACGGCGAAAGCCCCTGCAAAGAAGAAGGCGCCTGCGAAAAAGCGGACGCCGGCCAAGAAAAAATCCGCCGACATGAAGACGAAGCCGACGGCGGCGAGCGTCGACAAGTATGTCGCCGGAATCGCTAACGAAGCGCGCCGCGCTGACGCCATGGCGGCGCTTGCGCTGATGAAGCGCGCAACCGGCCTGCAGCCAAAAATGTGGGGCCCGTCGATCGTCGGCTTCGGCGCCTATCACTACAAATACGAAAGCGGCCGCGAAGGCGACATGTGCATGACCGGCTTCTCGCCGCGATCGACGGCGCTGGTCTTCTACCTTTTCGGTTGCGCGCCGAAGGACGAGGCGCTGTTCAAGAAGCTCGGCAAATTCAAGATGAGCGTCTCGTGCCTCTACATCAACAAGCTCGCCGACGTCGATCTGAAGGTTCTCGAAGCGATCATCCGCAAATCGATCGCCTACATGAAGAAGACCTATCCGACGACCGCGTAGCGGGTCGGCGTCTTCTCCGATCAAACGCGATCAGGATTTTCGGCGGCGCTTCGCCAGGGTGAGCCCGGCGATGGCGCTGAGGAAGAGCGCGAAGGCGCCGGGCAGCGGCGTTTCGATCGGCGGCGGGCCAATGTCGCCGTCGCCCGGCGGGTCGAGTTCGATCGGCGGCAGCACATCGACCACCGGCGGGGAGGTTTCTCCGCCCGGCGGAGTTGCGTCATCCGTCGGGGGGATCACTTCGGCGGTCGGCGGCGGCGTTTCGCCCAAACCCGGCGTTCCGGCTGACGGAAAGGCGCCGCCGGCGATCGCCCCGATAAAACCCGAGGAAAATCCGTTCGGCGGCGTCCGGTCATCGCCGATGGCGCCTTTGCCGACGCCCGGCGTGTCGCTGAGGCCCATCGCCAGCGCAAGCGGCGCGTCTTTCGGGCCGGGATTGCGGTACATCAGCGCAAGGGCGTTCATTTTCGGGGCGCCCTTGCCGCGTGCGACCGCCAGGTCGCAGGGATCAAGGCAAAGCGAAGCGAGATCGCCTGACCCTTGCGCCGCCCTTTTTCGGACAACCGGGAGTGCGCGATCGATATCCGGCACGCGATCGCCTGGCCGGATCGCCGGGCGGGGGACCGGCTCGCCTGCTTCGGCGATTGCGCGCGGCTTCAGCATCAGCGCGCCAGAGGCGACCACGCCAAGTTCGAGCGCGGCCGCCGCCAGGAGGAAGGCGAGTGTCTTCTTCTGGTGCGCTTTTCGCAGGAAAAATGGTTTACCGATCCGGAACATGGGTGAGGCGAGGCAAAATCCCTGCCAAGCCGCGCCTTTCGACCCCTTCGATCGCGGAAGAACGCAGCCGACCCTTGCGCCCGAGGCGCAACCGTTGGAATAGGCGGGCCATGACCCGTATCCTGATCACTTCCGCGCTGCCCTACATCAACGGCGTCAAGCATCTCGGCAATCTTGTCGGCTCGATGCTGCCCGCCGATGTCTATGCGCGCTTCGAGCGCGCCCGCGGCGCCGAGGTCCTGTTCCTTTGCGCCACCGACGAGCACGGGACGCCGGCCGAACTCGCCGCCCGCGCCGCCGGCCAGACGGTCGAGGCCTATTGCGAGGAGCAACACGAGATCCAGAAGCGCGCTTCGGCCGCGTTCGAATTGTCGTTCGATCATTTCGGCCGCTCGTCGGGCCCCGAGAACGAAAGACTGACCCAGCATTTCGCGGAAGTCCTCGAAAGGAACGGCCTCATCGAGGAGCGAACCGACCGCCAGATTTACTCCGTCGACGACCAGCGGTTTCTCCCCGATCGCTATGTCGAGGGAACCTGCCCGCATTGCGGCCATGAAAAGGCGCGCGGCGATCAGTGCGACAATTGCGGGCGACTGCTCGACCCGATCGACCTCAAAAATCCCTATTCGTCGATATCGGGGTCGCGCAACATCGAGGTGCGGGAGACGAGGCACCTCTATCTCCTGCAATCGCGCCTGCAGCAGGAAATCGCCGACTGGGTCGCGTCAAAGCCGCAATGGCCGTCGCTGACGAAAGCGATCGCCGGCAAGTGGATCAAGGAAGGCCTTCAGGATCGCTCGATCACGCGCGATCTCTATTGGGGCGTGCCGGTCACCACGAATGGCGCGCCGCGCCCCGGCTTCGAGGCGAAGGTCTTCTATGTCTGGTTCGATGCGCCGATCGAATATATTGCGTGTGCGGAGGAATGGGCGGCGGCGGGCAAGGGGCGCAACTGGCGCTCCTGGTGGCGGCTCGACGAGGGCGCCGACGATGTCCGCTACCTGCAATTCATGGGCAAGGACAATGTCGCCTTTCACGCGGTCTCGTTTCCCTGCACGATCATCGGATCGAAGGAACCGTGGAAGACCGTCGACGCCCTGAAATCGCTGAACTGGCTCACCTGGTATGGCGGCAAGTTCTCGACCAGCGAAAAGCGCGGCATTTTCATGGACCAGGCGCTCGAGATCCTGCCCGCCGATTACTGGCGCTGGCATTTGATGGCGAACGCGCCGGAATCCGATGATGCGTCGTTCACCCTTGAGCATTTCGCTTCGGTCGTGAACAAGGACCTCGCCGACGTCCTCGGCAATTTCGTCAATCGCATCACCAGATTCGGCGCCTCGAAATTCGGCGAGGCGGTGCCGGCGGACGGCGCCTATGGCGAGACGGAAGAAAAGCTCATCGCCGATCTCGACCGCAAGATCGCGGCCTACACGGCCGCGCTCGAAGCGATGGAGTTCCGCAAGGCGTTCGCTGAATTGCGCGGGATCTGGGTCGCCGGCAATGAATATTTGCAGGTGGCCGCGCCGTGGACGGCGTACAAGACCGACCCTGCGCGCGCCGCCGCGGGCGTCCGCGCCGGCCTCAATCTGATCGCGCTGTTCGCCGCGCTCTCGGCGCCGGTGATCCCGCAGACCGCGGCGAAGATGTTTGCGATCTTCGATCTCGACCCCGGGGAGGACGGACGCTGGCCGACATCGGCGAAGGCGGCGCTCGAACGACTGAAGCCCGGCCGCGCATTCCGCCTGCCCGATGTTCTTTTCAGGAAGATCGAGGACGAGCAGGTCGCGGAATGGCGTCAGAAGTTCGGGGCGGAGTAGGGGCGGCGGGCCAGCCGCACGCGCCATGCATCCTTCGAGACGGCGCGTTGCGCCTCCGCAGGATGAGAGTTTTGCAACCGTTGCAAGATGATCGCCCTCGTCCCGAGCATACGCGCCATTATGGCGCGTCGCTTGGAAAGGGCGAGGAACGCTGGCGGCCCGCGCCGGTCCATCCATCGCAACGCCGACATGCTGCGTGATCCTGCTGCAATTGCGCCGTGGATCATGTATGCACGGAAACGATCAGAAATGAAAACGCCCGCATATGAAACTGCTGCGCAGTTTCGGCTTGCCCGCAGGGGCGGCGGGTAGCCAGCTGGAGCAAACGATGAAAAACCTCTTCTCCCTCGAAGGCCGCACGGCGCTCGTCACCGGCGGGTCGCGCGGCATCGGCAAGATGATCGCGCGCGGCTTCCTTGAGCATGGCGTGCGCGTCTACATCTCGTCGCGGAAGTCCGAGCAATGCGAGCAGACCGCCGATGAATTGTCGAAATTCGGCAAATGCGTCGCGATCCCGCAGGACGTCTCGACGATCGAAGGCTGCAAGATTCTGGAACGCGCCTATGGCAAGCATGAGACGGCGCTCGACATTCTCGTCAACAACGCCGGCGCCGCGTGGGGCGCGGAGTTCGACGAGTTCCCGGAAAGCGGCTGGGACAAGGTCATGGATCTCAATGTCAAGTCGCCGTTCTTCCTGACGCAGAATTTTCATGCGCGGATGAAAGCGGCGGCGCGCGCTGACAAGCCCGGCAAGGTGATCATGATCGCCTCGATTGACGGCATCCGCATCAATCCGTGGGAGACCTATTCCTACCAGGCGTCGAAGGCGGCGCTCATTCACCTGACACGGAGAATGGCGGCGCGCCTCATCCGCGACAATATCTGCGTCTCCGGCATTGCGCCCGGCGCCTTCGCCTCGGAGATGAACAAGGCGGCGCGCGATCACGAGGACGCAGTGGGCAAGATGGTGCCGGCCGGTCGCATCGGCGCCGACGAGGACATGGCGGGCGCGGCGATTTTCCTCGCGAGCCGGGCCGGCGATTACGTCGTCGGCGACACGATCGCCGTCGACGGCGGTGTCGCCTATTCAAGTTTCGGACACATTGGAGGATGAACGCAATGACAACCCCGCAGCAGCCGGTCAATTCGCCTTTTCACGCCAAGTCGACCGCCGCCGAAGCGATCAAGGGCGTCGATCTTGCCGGCAAATACGCGATCATCACCGGCGGCTATTCCGGCATCGGCCTTGAAACGGTCAAGGCGATCGCCGGCGCCGGCGCAGAAATTCTCGTTCCCGCGCGCGATGTAGCGAGGGCGAAGGACGCGCTGAATGCGGTCGCTGGCAGGATCAGCGTCGCCGCGATGGACCTTTCAGACCTCGCAAGCGTCCGCAGATTCGCCGACGATGTCGTCGCCTCCGGCAAGCCCGTGCACCTCCTCATCAACAACGCAGGAATCATGGCGTGCCCGGAAACCCGCGTCGGTCCGGGCTGGGAATTGCAGTTCGCCACTAATCATATCGGCCACTTCGTGCTGACGAATGCGCTTGCGCCCATGCTGAAGGCGGCGAATGGCGCGCGGATTGTCAGCCTGTCCTCGACCGGCCACAAGATTTCGCCGATCCGCTGGCATGACATTCACTTCACAAAGGAGCCCTACGACAAATGGGTCGCCTACGGACAATCGAAGACGGCGAATGCGCTTTTCGCGCGCGAGGCGGACCGCCGCATGAAGGGCGACGGCGTGCGCGGGTTCTCCGTGCATCCTGGCGGCATCGTGACGCCGCTGCAGCGTCATCTCGCGAAAGATGAAATGATTGCGCTCGGCTGGCTCGGGCCGGATGGCGAGCTTTCCGAAATGGCGCGGGCGATGTTCAAGACGCCGGAGCAGGGCGCATCGACGACGGTCTGGGCGGCGACAAGCCCGCTGCTCGAGGGGCTCGGCGGCGTCTATTGCGAGAATTGTGACATCGCCAAGCTCGGCGACGGCGCCTCGCCGCGCTGGGCCGATGTGCAGGCCCACGCGGCGAGCGATGAAGACGCCGCAAGGCTCTGGACCGAAACCGAGAAAATGTTCGGCTGAGCGACGAACCAATGTCGACGTTGTCCGGCGGCGGAGACAGGAGAATGACGATGATCCGAATATGCGCGCCTGTCATTCTGGCGCTCGCGGCGTTCCTGATTTCCGATGTGGCGTCGGCTGATGTCACGATCGTACGCGCCAAGCGCATGATCGACGTATCAACCGGCCGGGTTATTTCGCCGGCGGAGATTGTCGTCGTCGACGGCCTCATCTCATCCGTCAATGCGGCGGGGCCGGCGCCCGAAGGGGCCGTCATCGACCTCGGCGATCGGACCTTGCTGCCCGGATTGATGGACATGCACACGCATGTGACGCTGGACTATTACACCGGCGATTACTGGACCACGGCGCCGGTCTTCGAAACGGCGGCGGACTGGGCGCTCTACGGCGCGCAGTTCGGCAAGCAGACGCTCGAAGCCGGTTTCACGACCGTGCGCGATGCCGGAACCTGGCCCGGGTTTCCGGATGTCGCTCTCATGCGCGCGATCGATGCGGGACGCGTGCCGGGACCCCGAATGTTTCCGGCCGGTCATTATATTTCAATTACTGGCGGTCACTGCGACGTTACCGGATTCGCGCCAGGCGTCATCGAGCTTGGCCCGGATCAGGGGATCGCCAATGGCGTTGACGAAATTCTCCGCGCCGTTCGGTATCAGGCCAAGCATGGCGTCAAGGTCATCAAGGTTTGCGCAACCGCCGGCGTCTTTTCCAAGGGAGACCAGCCGGGCGCACAGCAATATTCGGCCGCCGAACTTGAAGCGATCGTCGAGGAGGCGACGCGTCAGGGCTTGAAGGTTATGGCGCACGCGCATGGCGACAAGGGCATTCTCGCCGCCGTCAAGGCAGGCGTCGCTTCGATTGAGCACGGATCGATGCTGACGCCGCAAATCGTCAAGGAGATGAAGAAGCGCGGAACCTATCTCGTTCCGACGCTTTACCTGAAGGACATCCCGCTGCCGCCGGATACGCCTGAATGGACTGTGAAGAAGTCGGATTACCTCTCATCCTTCGTCGATGACAGCTTCAAGTTGGCCCTCGACGCGGGCGTCAACATAGCGCTGGGGTCTGATTCCGGCGTGATTCGCCACGCCGAGACCGGCAAGGAATTCGGCGCGATGGTCCGGCGCGGGATGACGCCGCTTCATGCGCTGCGCTCAGCGACCGTCAACGCCGCCGATTTGCTCGGCGTCAACGATCGCGGCCGGCTTGAGGCGGGGTTGCTCGCCGACATTATTGCCGTCGACGGCGATCCGCTGACCGACATCAGCGCAATGGAGCGCGTCGACTTCGTCATGAAAGGCGGCGAGGTCTACAAGCGCTGAGCGCAGGGCGACCTATTTCTTCTTCGCATCCTTTTCGGCGGCCGCAAGTTGCTCGCGCAATTTTGCGAGCGCTATGTCGCGGCGTTTTGCTTCTGCTTCCATGTGATCGATGGCGCGGCGCAGCGCCTCGGCGCGCGACGCCGGATCGCCGCCTTCTCCGACCGCGCCGATGCAGATGATTTCCTTGCGGATCTCACGCTTGCCGTCGCCCGCGGTCGCCATCTCGACAATCTCGCCGTCATCGCCTGAGCAATCGATTTCGGTCGGATGGCCGTCTTGCGACGAGAAGATCATGATGCGGCGATCGCCGTCCGCGTCCGCCCATTCGGGCGACATCGGCGCTGTCGGATGCTCGGGCAGGCTCAAGATGTCGATCATCTTCGCCTTGCCCTTGCCATCGATGAGCGTGATCTCCTCAAACGGCATCTTGTCGTCCGCTGCATAGGTTTTTTCGGAGACCAGCTTGCCGTTCTTGTCCCACATCTTGACGATACGCTTGCCGTCTTCGGTGCGGATCTCGATTTTTCTGGCGTCCTTGACGCCGTCGATCTTCAGTATCTCGTCGTCGTCGGCGCTGATCACCGAGACCGAGACGGCGCGGTGCTGTTTCTTGACGATTGTCTTTTCGTGCTTGCCCGATTTTTCGGCGGCGTAGGCGTAGCCGGCGGTGGCGGCAAGGCCAGAGACGACAAGCGCGGCGGCGAGCGCGCGCGCCGCTCCCGTGCTCGATTTCATTCCGGATTTCATCAGCATCAGTCGCTCCTTCAAATGATTGGACATGGCGAGGCTTGCAGAGGGTGCTTTTCGCGCGCCCGACGCGGCTTTCATGATGGCGGCGCCATAGACGTAGGAAACATCGGGGAAATTCCTGTTGCCGGCGATAACGGAGGCGTCGCAGGCGGCCTCCTGGTCAATCCGGTAGGCGCGAAAGGCAAGATGCGCGAGCGGGTTCAGCCATTGCGCGGCGCGAAAAGCGAGGGCGACGAGGCCGGCGGCGAGATCGCCGCGACGTATATGCGCGCATTCATGCGAAAGCGCGAGCTGGCGTTCGACGCTTGTGTAAGACGCTTCAAAATCGGCGGGGAGGACGATTGTCGGCTTGAAAATCCCGGCGACGAGCGGACCCGCGCCATCCTTCGCGACCAGAAGCCGCGGCGCGCGGGGGAGGCCGGCGCGGTCGGCGATGACGGCAGCTTCAGCGGCGACGACCGCGGAGGGCGGCGACGTATCCGCCTCAATGCGGCGCATGAAACGGCGCTGCGCCAGAAGGTGCCAGAAGAAAAACGCCGCGGCGCCGATCGTCCAGAAAGCGGCAAGCTGAAGCGGCCAGTCGATGAGCGGCGAGGGTGCGATCGCGGCGGTGACGGTGGGCGCCGCACCGGTCGTTTCAATCGCCCACGAGGCCGTATCGCTCGATTGCGCCGCCGGTTTCCAGGACGCCGGCAGGATCGCCAGTTCTGGCGTCACGAGGCGCAACGCCGGCGCCAGCCAAAGGAGGTAAGCGGCCTCCGGCCCGAAGCGCCGCGCAACCGGGCGGCGAATCATCAGGACGCCAATGATCAGCAGGCTGACCGCAAGACTCGTTTCGACGAACCAGCCAATAAAAGCATCAACGCCCATTTTTCAGCTCCGCAAGGATCGCCTGCAATTCCTTGATGTCGCGCGCCGTCAGCTTGCCGCTGTCGGCGAGATTGGCGACAAGAGGCGCCGCGCGCCCGCCGAACAGCCTGTCGATGATTGAGGCCGCGGCGTCGCGCGCGTAATCGTCACGGCTGACGAGCGGGCGATAGAGATAGCGCCGTCCGTCCGGCGCATGGGCGACCGCGCCCTTGTCGACCAGCCGCGCGAGCAGCGTCTTGACGGTCTGCGCGCTCCAGCCCTTGCGGCGCTTCAGCCGGTCGAAGACGTCCGACGCGGCGGCTGGCGCCTTTTCCCAGAGCGCTTCCAGCACCTCGAATTCGGCGTCGCTGATCTTGTCGGCCATGCCCGCTTTCCAATCTACATCTGTAGACGATAGACGTATCTACAGATGTAGTCAAGCGGCGGCGATCATCGGTTCGTCGACAGAAATCTGACGAATGACTGAAAGCGAGGTCTTGGAGGCGCAGTTCGTCGATCCTGACGGTCGCGCAAGTGTCGCGACCTGTGATCCGCGGACGGGATTTGACCGATGATTGCCCTGACCTCGCCCCCAGTCTAGGTTCTAACGCGTGTCTTGTAGCGTCCCGCCCGATTGGGGCCGACAATTTGCTCCGAATAATTTCACACTCACTCGACAGAGGGGATTCAGTATGAAGAAAATTCTGCTCGCGGCGCTCCTCGCCGCGTCGACGCCAGCGTCAGCCGAACACTGGGATGTCATCACCTTTGAGATGACTGGCAAGTGCGCCTTCGATAAATATCTGGCGATCGTCGCTGATTTTAATGTGTGGGGCGCGACCTACGGCTATCGCGCAAATGTCGCGGCGCCGCTGCAGTCGGAAAATCTCACCACCTATTTCTGGGTCGGCGAGACGGCGAACGCGGCGGCCTTCGGCGCCACATGGGATGCTTGGCGCAATGAACTCAGCGACGCGAAATCGACCCCGGCCAAGCTATGGGCGCGCTTCCAGGAATGCTCGTCTAACCTTCAGCGCAACGGTTACGACGTTTACTGAGCAATCGGTGCGCCAGCGCATCGCGCATGCGCTGGCTGCTCGTCCACGTCCGGCGCGTCCACGTCCGGCTTGATCGTTTCTCGAGAACTTCAGACCGAGACGACGCCGGTTCGTCGTCCGCCGCGTCGCCCCTCAGAACACCGCTTTCGCCGTCTCTTCCTGCATCATCGACTTTCTGACCATCGGGATCGGCGGCCCGCCATAGGAGAGGAATTCATCGTGGAATTCCTTCCACCCGGCGCGCTCGCCGCCGGCCGCGAAATACTTCGCGGTCCAGTCGTCGCGCAGCTTGCGGATCATCAGCTTGCCCATCGTGTAGTTGAGATAGGCGGGATCGTAGGTTCCGCGCGCCGCCTGCTGCGTTGAATTGCCGGCGTCCTGATAGCATTCCGTGCGGAAGAGATCGAAACTTTCGGCGACGGTCATTCCCTGCGCATGAAGGCCGATCGCCGACAGGAAACGGCAATCGCGCAGGAGGGCGTTCGAAAGCTGCCCGATTTTGGTTTCGGGATCGCCGTCATGGAGGCCCGCCTCCATCATCATTTCCTCGGTGTAATGCGCCCAGCCTTCGGCGAAGGCGTAGCCGACGAAGAGTTTTCCGAACAGCGATCGCGCCCGGTTGGCATGGAGGAAATTTAGGAAATGACCCGGCCATACTTCGTGTACGGAGGTTCCAAGCAGGTCGAGCTTGCCGGGGATATAGGCGGCCATTGTCGCCGCGTCCCATGTCGGGTCAGGCGGCGAAATGTAATAGACCGACGGCAGGCCTTTTTCGTACGGCCCGGGAATGTCGATATAGGCCGAGTTCTGACGATTATAAGGCGGCGATTCCTCGACGAGGGCTTCTTCCTCGCCCGGAATGGAGACAAGGTTCTTGTCGATCAGAAACTGCTTCAAGGGCGGCAATTGCCGGCGCGCTTCCTCGACCGGGCCGTCGGCCGGCTTGTTCGCCGCCATCTTTTCCATGCAGGGGCCCATGGCGAGGCCGGGCGCGAAGACGCCGCAGGCGGCGGCGAGCGCCTCCTGATTGCGCTTCAAGTCCGCGCGGCCGATCGCTTCCAGCGCCTCGAGCGAAATATCGACGCCTTCGGTGCGGCGGACCATGTCGGCGAATTTCTGCGGCCCCAGCGCATAGCCGTCATCGGTCGCCGGAACCGAGCCGATGTGAGCGGCGAGATCTGCCATCGCCGCCGATGCGGCTTCGGCGGCGGCGTCGAATTCCGCCTGCAGCGCGTCATCCTTGACCTCGGCGAACGCGGCTTTCGCATCGCCCTTGTAATAATCGGCGTAGCCGCCGAACCCCGCCTGTCCGTATTTCAGATAGGTCGCCGGCAATGGGAGTTTCAGGTTGGCTTTGATGTCGCCTGCGGCCTTCGGCACATCCTGAAGATACGCGATGAACGCTTTCATGCGCGTCGCGGCGTCGGCGTAGGGGCGCGTTACGTAAGTCGAAGGATCGAGCGCGCCGACATAAAAGGCCGGGTTCTTGCGCGGCCAGTCCGCATCCTCGAGCCAGAACAGGTCGCCGTCCATGACGCTGATCAGATAATCGCGCTCGAATTTCTCGGCGTCGCTCAGCGTCGAGACGTCGATGGCGCGGGCGTCCGCGATCGCTTTCTTGCGCATCGCGATATTGCCGGCGATCCCCTCGGCGCTCCAGTCGGGAAGCCGGCCGTCGAATTCGTGGCGGCCCTGATAGACCGCGAAGCCCGGATTGAGCGTGAAATAGGTCTCGAGAAAAGACTCCATGAACGCGGGCCAGGATGAGGCGACCTCTGCGCTGGCCGCGTTCTCCGTCGGCGCGGCTTTCTGCGCATCTTCCTTCGACTTCGCGCAACCGGCGACAGCGATGGCGGCTAGCGACGCAGCCAGCATTAAGGTGCGGATTTGCATCAATGATCTCCTTGAAGGCCGGATGGCCGGAAAATTCATTGTTATTTTGCCATGGCGTCGGCGCCGATAGCCAGTCAAATGTGGCCTCAACCCGTCGCAACGCCGAAGAGGCTTCCGATGGCGAAGGTCGCGGCGCCGGCTAGGGCGCCGATCGCCAGCATTCTCGCGCCGCCGATCAGCGCGTTGCGCCCGGAAAAGAGACTCATCGCCGCGCCGACGCCGAAAAGCGCAACCGCGGCGACGC
>JBGSSK010000117.1:0-9144 GCA_041737095.1 Parvularculaceae bacterium
CGCTCGGCCATCCGCTCGGCATGTCCGGCGCGCGCCTCCTGCTGACCGCGACCGAGGAATTGCAGCGACGCGACGGCCGCTACGCGCTCTGCGCCATGTGCATCGGCGTCGGGCAGGGCATCGCCAGCATCATCGAAAAAGTCTGACGCCAGCGAACGAAGCGACTTATTGCGTCTCGGCATCGTCCAGCCACGCCAGCGCTTTCATGTCCGGCTCGAGCCAGCCGCGGCGGGCGTCGACGGAGAATAGACGCTCCTTTGAATAATAGCCGAGCACGTAATCCGGTGCCGAGAGCGGCGAGGCGAGGAGCCGCGTCGCCCGCGCGCCTGAACCTTCCGATGTGAACGGCGCCAGAAACCGATCGATCCGCCGAAGGAAGAACAGCGTGATCGTATGGTGATAGCCCTGGGCGTCGTCATTTACGCCGCCGACGCTTGCATTATACGCGCGAATAAGATCGGGCGCTGAATCCTCCGCGGCTTTAAGGCCGCGGTCGCCGATCAGCGCAGTTGCAAAAACCAGATGCGCGGGGTGCGTCCATTCGGGGCGCGGCAGCGTGCAGGCGCAAACGCCGTCAAAGATGCGGCGCACATGCGCATCATCAACGACGGCGCCGGCTCTGATCGGCGGCAGGGAAACGGTCGACATGATCGGGTCCTTCGGAAAGGATAAATCAAAAGAAGCGGATGATTGGCGACTGCGGGCGAACGATTGGGAATTCCCGCGCCAGCGTTCGCCGCGATAATTGAAAGCCAGTTAGAAAGTCGCCGAAAACAGCGGCCGGTCCGGGCCGACGCCGGCGCGCTTCATGCCCTCGCCGTTCCACGCGAAAGCGATCTCGCCATCGCGTGATACGGCGATGACGCCGCCATTTCCGCCCTGTCGGGCGACGTCCTTGATAAGGCCCTGCGCCGCCTGTCCGAGCTCGGCGCCCTGATAGCGCACGCGGCTCGCCACATCCTGCGCGCCGCCGGCGAGGATGAAATATTCGCCAAGACCGGTGCACGACGCGGCGACATATTCGTCGGCCCATGTGCCGGCGCCGATCAGCGGCGTGTCGCCGACGCGGCCTTCGAGTTTACCGAAGACGCCCCCGGTCGATGTCGCGGCGGCGAGCCGTCCCGCGGCGTCGAGCGCAACTGCGCCGACCGTGCCGTGACCCAGTTCGCTTTCAAGCATTTCAGCTTCGGTGACGCCGATCGGCATGATGTAATAGCTTTTGGCGTCGTCGATGAATTCAAGGCCCTCCGCCCTGCAAAAATTTTCCGCGCCGCGGCCGGCCAGCATGATATGCTGCGTCCTTTCCATGACAAGCCGCGCAGCGCGGATCGGCGATTTGACATGCGCGACCGCGGCTATTGCGCCGGCGCGTCGCCGCGCAGGGCTTTCTTCACCTGGCAGGCCGCCTTCCATGATCGACGCGTCGAGTTCGACATAGCCGGCGCGATTGACCGCTGCGCCGCGCCCGGCGACATAAAAACCGGATGCCTCCATATCGACCACCATCGATTCGACGACATCGATCGCACTGACGCCGCCTTGGAGCATCTGCTCCCCGCGCGCGCACAAATCGGCGAGATGCTTTTCTGCGAGCGCATAATCTCGGCCTGCGCGTGCGCCTGCTCCGCCATGCAACGCGAGCGCGATTTTCGACGGTTTCGACATCGGACATTCCTTTCGGCAGCCGCCTTTTACCGCATTTTCGCCGGTAGCCAATCGCGCCGCGCCGTCTTATGAGACTGCCTGTCGGCCTCTTCAGAAAAGGAACGCCCGCGCATGCCGCAACTGGCCCTTGTCCGTCATGGACAAAGCGAATGGAACCTTCAGAACCGGTTCACCGGGTGGGTGGATGTCGATCTGACGGAAGAGGGCCGGGCGGAGGCGAAGAAGGCCGGCGCCCTCCTCAAAGCGACAGGCGTTTCCTGGGCGGCCGCCTATACGTCGGTGCAGAAGCGCGCGATCCGCACGCTCAACATAGCGCTTGATGAAATGGATCTCCTGTGGCTTCCGGTGATCAAGGACTGGCGCCTCAATGAACGCCATTATGGCGGGCTGACAGGCCTCGACAAGAAGGAGACCGCCGACAAGCACGGCGCGGCGCAGGTGAAGATCTGGCGACGCAGCTATGACACGCCGCCGCCGCCGATCGATCCGGACAGTCCCTTCAATCCGGCGCGCGACCCGCGCTACGCAGCGCTTGGCGACAAGATTCCTTTGACCGAATCGCTGAAAATGACGCTCGCCCGGGTGACGCCGATCTTCGAAACGGATATCGCTCCGAAACTGCGCAGCGGACAGTCGCTGATCATTGCGGCGCATGGGAATTCGCTGCGCGCGCTTGTCAAGCTTTTGATGAATGTTTCGGACGACAAGATCGTCGATGTCGAAATCCCGACCGGAAATCCCTTGCTGTTCGACTTTGAAGAAGGGTCGGTGTCGCCGGTTTCCGCACGCTACCTCGATGCGGCGCGCGCTACGCCGTTACCGGCGATTTCCTGACGCGCGGCGTCAGCGTGCGGCGCTCCAGCTTGCGTTGCTTGATGATCTCGCCGACCTCAAAGGCCGTCTCTGCGCCGGGGATGAAGCTCATCAGGAAATGCTCGATCACGTCCGGCGCGCCGGAGAGTTTCGACCGTTTGCGGACCTCGTCGAGATAAATTTCGCTACGCATCGCTTGCATCAGAGTCGCAACGTCAGTTTCGATCCGGGCGACCGGCGGCGCATCTGCGCCGCGCCTCGACGTCATTTCGTTGTTCATAAAATAATACGTATAGGGATTGTCATCGATGATGAGGTGGAGAATATAATTTGAATGCTTGATTGCGCATTTGGCGGCGAACATCTCGACTGCCATAGCAACCGAATCCGGCACAAGGTCGTTTGAGAAAATACACTCTTTCGGCGCGGACGGTTCAGGGCGGCTCATGAAATATTCGATCGACCAGAACATCAGCTCGCGGGCCGTCGGTCGGAGCGCCTCGCCGGCGTCGGTCAGGCGATACTGGCTGCGCCCGTCTGCGGTTGACGCGATGAGCCCCGCCTCCTCAAGCTCTTTCAGGCGCTTGCTGAGGAGGTTGGTGCCGATTCCCGGCAGCGCCGCATGCAGATCGCCGAAGCGGCGCGGCCCAAGAAAAAGTTCCCGAATGATCAGGAAGGTCCACCGCTCGCCAAGCAGATCGAATGCATAGGCGAGGACACAGTCCTGATTGTAAGTCCTTGACATTTATTCCCTTTTCACGTTTCCCCGTCGCACCCGCTCTCTTTCGGCTGGTGTTCGGCGAAATAATAGCAAATTTTTCGATCCGACACAAAAATGATATTGACACTTTAAAAAACAATAGTAAATAGGATCACAACAACGAGAAAAACAAGCCAAACGCGTTCGCCTTCAACCTGAAAGGATACTCCGCCATGAAGAATTTGATCACCGCAGTCGCCGTCTCCGCCCTGTCGATCGCCGCCTTCGCCCAGGCGACGCCGGCACACGCCGCAGGGTCGGCGGCGCAGATTTCGATGTGCGCCGACGCGCTGCAGTCCGAGGGGCTTGCGCCGGCTGACGCGTTCAGGACCGAATTTGTCAGCATCAAGGGCGCGTCGCTTCGCACTGTGACAATGAAGCTGATCCCGCTCGCCGGCGGCATTGAGCAGTTCGCCGAATGCCAGATCAAGCGCGGCAAGGTTGTGGGCGCTGAAATCAAGGCCTGAAGCCGGTTACGACGTCAGACGCATCGCTCGCCCTGAACGAGCGCCCTCAGGGAACGCCCGCGCAACCCCTTTCGCGGGCGTTCTCGCATAATCGCGGTCAGCTTCGATTTAGCGACTTGAAGGCGCTGCGCGTCATCGCCTCGCCATTGATGAAGCCCGAGCCGTATTTCTTGTTGAGGTCTTTCAGCGGGTCGGCCCTGACGATCGCTTCCTCGTCTAGACCCTTGTCGACCAGCTTCTTGATCCGCCCCCTGACGTCCTTCAGCATTGCATTGTAAACGGCGAGATCGGCTTTGGTCGCCATTGGCCCGTGCCCCGGCATGATTTTCGTCTGATCGTCGATTGCGGCAAGGACGGTCTCCTGCGCGGCGATGTAGCCGTCAAGATCGCCGCCTGAATTAATATCAATGAACGGGTAGCCGCCATTGAAATACGTGTCGCCCATATGGACGACTTTGGCGCCGTCGAAGAAGACGATGGCGTCGCCGTCGGTATGCGCCGGCGCCGGATGGACAACGCGGATGTTGCGACCGTTCCAGTAGAAGCTCACTTCTTCGCTGAAGGTGACGACCGGCAAGGCGGCTTCCGGCGCCGGCGCGACTTCGAAGCTGTCGGTTTTCATGCCCTCAATCAGGCGCTGGCGGACGCGGTCATGGGCGACGATAATCGCGCCCGCGCCGCCGAAGGCTTCGTTGCCGCCGGTGTGGTCGAAGTGCCAATGCGTGTTCAGAAGAAATTTAACCGGTTCGGCGCTGACCATGCCGATCGCCGCCAGGATCTTGTCCGCGAGCGGCGCAAACTGGTCGTCGATCACGAACGCCCCGTCCGGTCCGGTCGACAGGCCGATATTGCCGCCGGCGCCCTCAAGCATATAAAGGCCCGGCTCGATCTCCGTGGTCTTGATCTCGACCGCGCTGAAATCCCGCTGTGCAAGCGCCGGCGCGCCAAAGCTTGCGACGGCGGCGATCGCGGCCGCTCGATACGTTTTCATAATTCGTCCCTCCGGTGACTCGCTGCTTCTTAACCTTTCCCGGCGGAAGGTGAAGCCGCTCGCCGAACACGTTGTTGCGACGCCGCAATCGCGGCCCTAAAGGAAAGGGATCGCGGAGGAATGATGACCTGGACGCCCGACAGCTGGCGCGCAAAGCCGGCCCGACACATGCCCGCCGACTACCCGGATCCTGCGGCGCTGGCGGCGGTCGAGGCGGAGCTCGCCTCCTATCCGCCGCTTGTCTTTGCCGGCGAGGCGCGGACGCTGCGGGCCGAGCTCGCCCGAATCGCCAATGGCGAGGCGTTCCTCCTGCAAGGCGGCGACTGCGCCGAGAGCTTCAAGGAGTTCCGCCCGAACAATATTCGCGACACGTTTCGGGTTTTGCTTCAGATGTCAGTTGCGCTGACCTTTGGCGCGGCGATGCCGGTCGTGAAGATCGGCCGGATCGCCGGGCAATTCGCCAAGCCGCGCTCGGCGCCGACGGAAACCATCGACGGAGTGACGCTGCCAAGCTATCGCGGCGACAACATCAACGGCATGGATTTCGATCCGGCCCAGCGGACGCCTGACCCGCAACGCCTCCTGAAATCCTATGGCCAGTCCGCGGCGACCCTCAATCTCATTCGTGCTTTCGCCAATGGCGGCTATGCGGACCTTCACAACGTCCATCGCTGGAACCTCGAATTCGTCGCCGACAATCCGCAGGCGGATCGCTATCGGGCTCTCGCCGACCGCATCTCTGAGGCGCTGAAATTCATGGAGGCGTGCGGCATCACCGCGCGAGAGGTCCGGGCCGTCCGGGAGGTTGATTTCTACACCAGCCACGAGGCGTTGCTTCTCGGCTTTGAACAGGCGATGACGCGGATCGATTCGACGACGGGCCACTGGTACGACACCTCGGCCCACATGCTGTGGATCGGCGACCGGACACGCCAGCTGGACGGCGCGCATGTCGAATTCTGCCGCGGCGTCGAAAATCCGATCGGCATGAAATGCGGCCCGACGCTTGAACCGGACGAATTGATCCGGCTGCTCGATTTTCTCAATCCTCAGAACATTCCGGGGAGGATCGTCTTGATCGCGCGCTTTGGCGCGAAAGGCATCGCCGATGGCTTGCCTCGGCTCGTCCGCCGTGTCGGCGCGGAGGGGCGCACGGTCGTCTGGTCGAGCGACCCGATGCACGGCAATACGATCAAGGCCGAGGGCGGCCTCAAGACGAGGCGCCTCGATGACGTCCGGTCGGAGATCGACAGCTTCTTCGACATCTGTCGCGCCGAGGGCGCTTATCCCGGCGGCGTCCACCTCGAAATGACCGGCCAGAATGTCACTGAATGCCTCGGCGGGCTCCAGGACATTTCGGAAAGCGACCTGTCGTCGCGATACCATACGCATTGCGACCCGCGGCTTAACGCCACGCAGGCGCTCGAACTCGCCTTCCTGCTCGCCGATGAATTAAAGGAAAGCCGTCAGCGCCTCGAATAAGAGCCTGAAACAGGCCGAAACATAGTTTGAAGGCGTTTGTCCGCCGATCGGTGTATCCGGGCCGACGGCGCGGCTATGGTCCCGTCCGAAGATTGCCGGCGTCGGTTTGGGGAGCGGAGCGTCTTTCGTGGTCAATAGGCTGAAAACGGGCGTCATCGGAGCGGGTGTTTTCGGCGCCTTTCACGCTGGCAAGCATTTTGCGTCGAGGTGCGCCGACCTTGTCGGCGTTCATGACACCGATGCCGCGCGCGCGCGGGCGCTCGCTGATCGTTTCGACTGCGCGCCTTTTTCGGATTGCGCAGCGCTGATCGACAGCGTCGATGCCGTGACGATCGCCGCGCCGGCGCCGACGCATTTCCGTCTGGCGCGCGCCGCGCTCGAGGCGGGGCGGCATGTCTATGTCGAAAAGCCATTGGCTCTGACATTGCGCGAGGCGGACCATCTGATCGCTCTCGCCGAAACGCGGTCGCTTGTCTTGCAGGTCGGCCATCAGGAACGCTTCATACTCGAATCGCTCGGCGCCTTGCGCACGGATGTCGCGCCGAACCGCGTTGAGTTCTCCCGCTGCAGCGTGCCGTCCGGCCGCGGCGAAGACGTTTCGGTCGTCTTTGATCTGATGATTCATGATCTCGACATCGCAAGGGCGGTCGGCTTTGGGAAGCTCGCGCGTGTTTCCGCCTGCGGCGATGCGCATGAGACGATTGCAACGCTGTCATTCGAGAAAAGCGGCGTCGCCTCCTTTGTCGCAAGCCGTCGGTCCGAGACGCGCCGACGCGTGCTGACCGCAACTTACCCGGACCGCGTCATCGAAGTTGATTTTCTCGAACGCCGCGTGACGGTCAACGGTCAAGCGATTGCGACTGGCGATGCGTTCGCCGACCCGCTGGGCGTCAGCGTCAAGGCTTTCTTTTCGGCGATCCTCGACGGCGATCCGACGATCGTCGACGGCAGAGCGGGCCGAAGCGCCCTCGAATGGGCGATCCTGATCGAGAATGCGCGCGCTGCGCTTAACGCCGTCGGTCAGCCCGACGCCGCAAGGATGATCGCATGAACGGCGTCGCCAATCTCCTGCTCGCCGGATCGAGCGATGTCGGCGAGATCGCTTTCATCGATTTGAAGGCACAACAGCGCCGCATCCGGGCCCGCGTCGAAGCGCGTCTGCAAGCGGTGCTTGATCATGGCCGCTACATCGCCGGTCCGGAAATTGACGAGCTTGAGGCGCTGCTCGCCGAAAAGACCGGCGCAGCTGCGGCGGTCGCCTGCGCCAGCGGCACGGCGGCGCTGATCATTCCGCTGCTGGCTGCGGGGATCGATACAGGCGACGCGGTTTTCCTGCCGGCGTTTTCGTATAACGCCACCGCCAATGCGGTGCTTTTGACCGGCGCGACGCCGGTTTTCGTCGACATTGATCCGGCGACATTCAATATGGATCCATTCGACCTGTCGCAGAGGATCGAGGCTGTCAAACGCGAGGGCCGGTTGCGGCCAGCGGCGATCATTCCTGTCGATCTTTTCGGGTCGCCGGCGAATTACCCGGCGATCGAGGCGATCGCGCGCAAGGATCGGCTCTTCGTGCTCGCAGACGGCGCGCAGGGTTTTGGCGGCCGTCTAAACGGCAAATGGGTCGGCGATCTTGCGCCGGCGACCGCGACGAGTTTCTTCCCAGGCAAGGCGCTTGGCGCCTATGGCGACGCCGGCGCCGTGCTGACGCAGTCGCTTGACGTTGTCGAGGCATGGATGTCGATCCGCTGGCATGGCACGGACAGCGCCCGCAAGAATTCGGTGCGCGTCGGCTTCAATGGCCGGATGGACAGTTTCCAGGCGGCGGTGCTCCTCGAGAAGATCGCGATTTTCGACGAAGAGCTGGAAGCGCGCGAGATGATCGCGGCGATCTATGAAAGCCGCTTGTCGGGTATTGCCGCGCCGCAACTGCATTTGCCAGACGCACGCTCCGGATACGGATATTTCTCGCTTCGAGTGAGAGGGCGCGATCGGATCGCCGTCGCCCTGAAGGCGCAGGGCGTGCCGACCGCCATCTATTATGCAACGCCGCTGCACCGCATGAAGGCGTTCGAGGCGTATGCGCCGAACAAGCCGCTGCCGGCGACGGACGCTGTCGCCGCCGATATTCTGTCGCTGCCGATGCATCCCTATCTGACGCCCGATCAGGCGCACTATATCTGCGATCGCCTCGAGGCGGCGTTGCGCACCGAGCCGGCCTGAACGATCAATTTGGCGCCGCGCCTTTTTCTTCCTCGAATGCGTGAAACAGAAATACCGGGAGGGCGCTGATCGCAATCAGCAGCAGCGCGCCAGGCGCGGCCTCCGCAAGCCGCTCGTCGCCGGCGAGACGATAGACTCGCGTCGCCAGCGTTTCGAAATTGAAATCCCGCAATATCAGCGTCGCTGGCAGTTCCTTGACTATATCGACAAAAACGATCGTTCCCGCCGCGAAAATCGACCGGCGCAGCAGCGGCGCGTGGATTGATGACAATATCCTGAGCGGCGTTGCGCCGAGACTGCGCGCCGCGTCGTCAAGTGCGTGACTGACCTGGGCGAGCCCGCCGGCCGTCGCATTGTATCCGGCCGTCAGAAACCGCACGCAATAAGCATAGATCAGCGCTGGCGGGCCCGCGGCCGCAAGTGCGTTCGATCCGGTGATCGCGCCAATGAAAGCGAAGACCGACAGGACGCCGATCGCGATTACCGCACCCGGCGCCGCATAGCCGAGCGTCGCGATGCGGACCAGCGTTCTGACGAGCAGGTTTTGCGCGCGTCGGTCCGCATAGCTGAACAGGAGCGCTGCGATGACGGTCACAATGGCGCCGACGCCGGCGATCGCCAGCGAATTGCCGATGGCGTCGGAAATGCCTCGTCCGGCGAGGCCGCTAGGCGCCGAAAGAAGTTTGGCGGCGAGCGTGAATATCGGAACGCCGGCGCCAAGAAGAACCGGCGTTGCGCAGGCG
>JBGSSK010000290.1:0-3239 GCA_041737095.1 Parvularculaceae bacterium
TGCGGCGGCGCGCGACATGGCGGCGTTGCTGGCAAACCGCCCGCTTCCAAGCGAACTCGCGCGCGCGGCGATTGCGCTCGAAGCGCGCGACGGCGCCGGGTTTTCTTCATTGATCAGGCTGCTGACCGAAGCGCTCGCGGACAATCCGCCGATGCTGGCGCGTGACGGCGGGTTCATCGCCAGGGGATATGATCCGGGCCTTGACGCGGCGATCGGCCTGCGCGACGAATCGCGCCGGGTGATTGCGGGGCTTGAGGCTGACTATCGCGAAAAGGCGGGCGTCAAAAGCCTCAAGATCCGGCACAACAATGTCCTTGGGTATTTTGTCGAAACGCCGCCTTCGGCCGGGGACGCGCTTCTTTCCGGCCCCGGCGCCGCAATTTTCATTCACCGGCAGACACTGGCGAGCGCCGTCCGTTTCACGACGACCGAACTTGCCGATCTCGACCGGCGGATTGCGCGGGCGCGCGATGAGGCGCTGGCGCGCGAACTCGAGATTTTCGCAAGCCTCGTCGCCGATATCGCCGCGCGCAGCGACCATATCGCCGCCGCGGCCGACGCGATCGCGGCGATCGATGTCGCGCAATCCTTCGCGGCCCTCGCGACCGAGGAGGATTATGTTCGTCCGGCGGTCGACGACACGCTCGCCTTCGACATCCGCGGCGGCCGGCACCCGGTTGTCGAGGCGACCGGCCGCAAGGCCGGCGCCGCGTCCTTCGTCGCCAATGATTGCCGTCTCGGCGAAGACGGCGCGGCGCAGTTGTGGCTGGTCACCGGCCCGAACATGGCGGGCAAGTCGACCTTCCTCCGCCAGAACGCGCTGATCGCGATCCTTGCGCAGGCGGGCGGCTACGTGCCGGCGGCGAGCGCCCATATCGGCGTCGCCGACCAGGTTTTTTCGCGTGTCGGCGCGGCGGACGATATCGCCCGCGGGCGATCGACCTTCATGGTCGAGATGATCGAAACGGCGGCGATCCTCAATCAGGCGACGGAGCGCTCGCTTGTCGTACTCGACGAGATCGGGCGAGGGACGTCGACTTTCGACGGCCTGTCGATCGCCTGGGCCGCCGCGGAGCACCTGCATGACGCCAACCGCTGCCGCGGGCTGTTCGCGACGCATTATCATGAGTTGACGGCGCTGGCGGAGACGCTGCCGCGGCTGCGCAATGTCTCGATGCGCGTCAAGGAGAATCGCGGCGACGTCGTCTTCCTGCACGAAGTCGCCGCGGGGCCCGCCGACCGATCCTATGGCGTCGCAGTCGCGCGGCTCGCCGGATTGCCGCGCGGCGTCATTGCGCGGGCGCAGGAAATCCTCAAACGCCTCGAGAAAGATCGCCGGCGTCCCGGCGCCATCGACGAATTGCCGCTATTCGCCAGCGTCGCCGAAGAGGCGGCGGCGCCGGCCCCCGACGATCGCCTGAAATCGGCGATCGACCAGCTCAATCCGGACGACATGGCGCCGCGCGACGCGCTCGCCGCGATCTATCAGTTGAAATCACTGCTCGAACCTGATTGATTTGCTGCGGTGCAAAATATTGAACCGACGGACGGTCTGTCCGCCGATTCTTGCGGGGTCGAGGCTTGAGCGACAGCGGCGGCATTCTTCGGTCAGGCGCGATCGGCGGGCGGCTCGAAGCGGCGCTCGAGGCCGAGAAATCCGGTCAGAGCTACGGCGCGGTCGGCGTCGCCCTTAGAAAAGCGCTCGCTGAGATGCGCACCGCGCTGCTCGCGCAATATGCGCGCGGCGACGTCATCGTCGGCAAGCTTTCCGATGCGATGGACGATGCGATCAGCACCATCGCGACGCCGATGCAGGATGCGCTGCCGCCGAAGTCGAAAATCGCGATCGTCGCAACTGGCGGATATGGCCGCGCGCAGCTGGCGCCGCTTTCCGATATTGACTTGCTGATCCTGCACGCGGGCTTCGATGACGACGGGCTGAAGGCCGCGGTCAATGCCGTGCTTTATCCATTGTGGGACGCCGGTTTAACGGTCGGGCAGGGGGTTCATACGCCGGCCTCGGCGATCAGGCTCGCCGAGAAGGAAATGACTGCGCTGACCGCGTATCTCGATGCGCGCCTCATTGCGGGCGACCAGAAGCTGTTCAAGGATTTTTCCTCCAGGCTGGACTTGCTCCGCTGGCGGATGAAATCGAAATTCGTCAAGGCCAAGCGTCTTGAGCAGGAAGCGCGGCATGACGATTCGAGCCAGTCGCGCTATCTTTCAGAGCCGAACCTCAAGGAAGGCAAGGGCGGGCTCCGCGATATTCACGTCATTGGCTGGATTTACCGGGCGCTGTACGGGCGCGCGCTGACCGATGCGCCGAAACGCGGCGCGATCTTCCGGCCCGAAGACGCCGAATCGATGCGCAAGGCGGAGCGCTTCCTCCTGTCGCTGCGCGTTCACCTCCACGCATTGCGCGGCCGCGCCGATGAAAGGCTGACCTTCGATATCCAGCCGGCGCTGGCCGAGCGTCTCGGCTACGCCGACAGGGCCGACATGAGCGCAGCCGAGCGCATGATGAAACATTATTTCCTGACCTCGATGGAAATCGGCCGGCTGACGCGGATTTTCTGGGCGCGCCTCGAAGAGGAGAACGCCAAGCTCCTTGATCGCGCGCCGACGCCGTTGCCGAAAGCGCTTGCGTCGGACGAGGCCGGCGCGAAAATCAACCTCAGAATAAAGAACGGCCGGCTCGATTTCTCCAGCGCCGCTGCCGCCGCCAAGACGCCGGCCGATCTCTTCCGGTATTTCCGGGCGTTCGCCAAAGGCCGCGATCTCGATTTTCACCCCGATGCGCTCGACCTCATTTCGAAGAACGCGATTTCGATAACGAGCGCGGTGCGGCGCGATCCAATGATCGCCACGATTTTCCTCGCCGCGATCCGCAATGCGAAAGATCCCCTCAAGTTGTTGCGCGTGATGTCGGAGACCGGGCTTCTCGGCAAATACATTCCCGCCTTCGGACAGATCACCGGCCGCGTCGAATTCGGTCTCTATCGCCGCTATTCCCTTGAAGAGCATGTTTTCCAGTCGATCGGCGTGCTGACGAAAATTCGCACCGGCGGCCTTGCGGAAGAACACCCGATCGCAACCGATATCCTGAAGAACGCCAATGATGATGCGCCGTTCTATCTTGCCGTCCTGCTGCATCAGTCCGCCTGGTCCCTCAAACAGCCGTCGGTCGAAAGCGCCGAGGCGCTGGTCGGGCGGGTCGCGCGCCGCCTCGGCGCCGGCGC
>JBGSSK010000320.1:0-1515 GCA_041737095.1 Parvularculaceae bacterium
TGCGGCGGCCGCCGCTGCTTGAGCGCCAGATGCGCCGTCGCGGCGAAAAGCGTGACATTGAGGATCTGCGATAGGCCAGCCTCGGCGACCAGCATCCCGGCGATCTCGGCCTCGGTGACGTTGACGAGCGATGAAAAATGCAGGGCGGCCGTCAAAAACACGATGTCGAGATTCGGTACGAACGGCAGGCGGCTGAGGACGAGTTGCAGGGCGATGAAAATAAACCATGTATCGATCGCCGGCTCCGGCAGCGCGGACCAGTAGAGGACCGCCTGCAGAGCCAGCATGACCAAAACCCGCGCAGCGTTGATGGCGACGAGCTTCGTCATCACCCCGCGCGGCAGGTCCATGATCTTGCGGCGAAAGATGGTGACGGCGACGGCGAGGCCGAGTGCTGTTGCAAAGGCGATCGCGAAAATAAGGCCCGCGCCGGGGAAGGCGCTAAGACCATCGGCGAGGCGTCCGGTCAGAAATAGCGCAAGAACCAGGATGGCCGTCGCCGTATTGGATACGAGCGCGGAGATGAGATTGTTGTCCTTGACGCCAATCAGGATTTCGCGGTCCGACAGATCAAGCGCGCGCCGCGCCCACAAAGTGAAAAACGCTTCGCCCGAATAGCCCATGACGGCGAAATTGTAGACGCGCTTTCGAACGAACGCCGAAAAATACCGCCAGAGCGACCGACGCCACACGATCCCGTAGGTCGGGATCTCGGTCAGCGGCAGCGCAAAATACCGCACAAGGAAGATGAGATAGAACAACGGAGATGTCGGCAACGCGTCGGCGACGTCCGCCCATCCGATCTCCGACAGGCGCATGACCAGATAGACGACGACGCCGACGAGCAGAACATATTGCAGGACTGTCAGGGTTCGCCGCACCGCCGGCGCCGCCGCAACTTCCCGCGTCCGTCCAATCGCCCTCGTCAGATGCGCGCGGATAATCATGGTTCCTGCCCGCCGCGCCCTGCGGCGCCGCCGTCTTGGCGGCTCTGCGGCGTCTTGTGAACCGGCGCCGCGCCAACTCTCACAAAACTGTTACACAATTGCGTCATGCCGGCGCTAACCGGGGTTTCAGGAAATATTTACAATGAGCGCAATAACTGCGCACGGTGCGGACTGGTCGCTGGTCATTCCGTTCTACAATGAAGAGCATTACCTGCTGGCGACTCTGGCGTCGCTGGTTGCGCAGACCTGCGCGCCGGCGCGCATCATTCTCGTTGACAATGGATCGACCGACGGATCGAGGGCGCTCGCCGAGGAATTCATCGCCGAACATCGCGCCGTCGATTTCCTGCTGCTTGAGGAGCCGGCGCCCGGCAAGGCGTCGGCGCTGAAGCGCGGCGTCGCCGCGGTCGAGACGGCGTTCGTGGCGACCTGCGACGCCGACACTTATTATCCGCCGTCCTATCTCGCCGAAGCCGATCGGCTGTTTCGCAACGGCGGGGACGCCGCAGCCGCGGTGCTGGCGTTTGGCGTCACAGATCAGCGATTGACGATGGCGCGGCTGGCGCGC
>JBGSSK010000425.1:0-27034 GCA_041737095.1 Parvularculaceae bacterium
GCGGACGGTGCTTGCCGGCAAGGGCGGGCGCGGCCCGAAAAAGCGCGACTTCAGCGACCAGCGGGGCGGCGCCTGCGACAGGCCGACTTGCGAAATCGCTCGGCGGGGACGATTTTGGGAACATGGTGGAGCGCGTAAACGACTCCGAAACGAGACCTCACAGCCAAAAGGAAAAAGGGGCGATAACAATGACCAATCTCGACGCAGACTATCAGGGCGCACGCCGCAGCGGCTCGATGGCGTGGCTCTACGCGCCGATCGTGCTGATCCTGTTTCTCGGTGCGGCGCTTTCCGTGGCGGCGTATAGTTTCTCCGATGCCGATCTGACGCTCGCTGAATCCGTCGCCGCGGGCTTTGGCGGCCTTGCCGGCATCATTCTCGGCCTTATCGGCGCGGCGATCGGCATTGTCGTCGGCCTTATCGGCGCGCTTGTCGGCCTCGTGGCTGCCGGCGGCGCCGTCGCAATGACGCTGTTTATCGTCGGCTCGCCGATCATCGCGCTTATTCTGATCGTCATCCTGATGCGCAGGCCGAAATCAGCGGCTTGCCCGGATCCCGGCGCGCATCCCGCCTCCTGATCGTCTGTAAACGGATCAATTGACGAGCGTCGGCGGTCGCCGGCGCTCCTCTTTAAAGACGGAATGTATGGCCGAGGCGCAGCGCGAGATTTGATCCCTGCGCCCTGAAGGATTGCGGAAATCGGTTCTCTTCAATGATCGCAGTGTGGCCGAAGGATATGAAGATCTCCCGCTCCGGCGTCGGCTCGAAACTGAATCGCGACAGAAACGTGAAACCTTCGGATATGTTGTCGTACTGAATATCCGACTTGATGGTGAGTGTCGGCGACACCGCGATCGTCGAGCGCACCGCGGCGACATGAACATCAAGCGCGCCGGTCGGAAGGGAAAATTGCGTGAGCCGATATTCGGCCGCAAGATCGATATGCCGATTGGGCCGCAGGCTGACCCCGCCCGCCCATTCGCGAAAGTCGCCGCCGTAAATCCCTCCCCACGATGCTTCGCCGGAGAGGCCGATGCGCCGCGCTTCAGTGGTCGCAACGCGCACAAAATAGCGCGAAAAACGATATTCGCCAGCCGGCACGGGCAGGATCCCGGCGATGTCGAACGGCTCGCGGATGTCCTCGAAATTCTGCGAGATCTCGACGACCGCCTCGTCCTCATCCTGGGTGGCGAGGAAAATCCAGCCGCCGACGGTCCGGTCAAGGAAGGTATCGTCAAGGTCGGTTACGATGTTCGTCCAGACGCCGGTCTCCGCCCTGCGAATGACGCTGTTCTTGGGTCGCCAGGCGCGCCAGAAATTCGGATTGTAACGCCGTATGCCTGTGCGGTTGACGAAGCCGAGCCGCGGCCGGAAATTGTCGCCGACATTGCTGAAGCGGGCCGTCCAGTTCCATTTTAGGCTGCGATAGGCGATGTCGGCGCCGGCGAAATGATCGCCGATTGTTTCCGCGTCGTCGCTGTCGATGGTCCGCATATAGGCGACATCGCCGAACAGCGTGCCGGGCCAGCGTGTTGAATTCTTGTACTGGAAGTCAGCGCCGGCGAGCGAGTTGGTGAAGGCGCCGGCCGGATCGCCATGCGTGAAAACGACGCCGGCCTTTGATTCATTCAGCAGTGCGAATGAAGCGCGCGCCGACCCGAGATATTGGCCTTCGATCGCGCCAACGCCGCCCGTCTTCACCGCGAGAACGCCGAGATTGGCCGGGCCCGCCTTGCCGCTGACCTTCGCGCCCGCGACGATGTCGACCGGCGTTCCCTCGACAATGCCGATATTGCGCGAGAAGAACGGAAGGCCGTTGACGTTTTCCTGAAAGATCCTGCCGCCGAACTCGAAGGACGCGGCGTCTTGCAGAAAGAAATCACGCGTCTCGGGAAAGAATAGATTGAAGCGTCCGGTCTGCACCTGCCGGGCGTCGAGCGGCGCGTCGGCGAAATCAGTGTTAAGCGTCAAGGACCCGGTGAGGCTCGGCGTGATCTTGTAGAAAATATTGGCGCTCGGATCGAATGAAAAATCCACGTCATCCGCTTCCCAATCATAAGAGGTTGCGCCGGTCGCGAACAATTGCGCCTCAAGCCCGATGCCGGAGCGGATATTGTTGACGCCTTCGAGACGGCCAGGATTGGTGAGGTCGGTGCGCCCGCGCGACTGGTCGATATTCGACCAGCGTATTTCCTCATTGGTCCGGCGTATGGTCCGCGTGATCTGCAATCCCCAGGCGGGAAGCGCGCCGTCGAAAGAGATCGACTGGAACGGGATGGCGAATTCTGCGATCCAGCCGTCCTCGACAACTCTCGATTTGACGTTCCAGATGGTGTTCCATTCGGCGCGAAAGGTCGAGTTGTTTTCAAGGAGGGCGTCGATGCGCGCGCCGTTTGCGTTGGTCGCGAAAAAGAATCCGTCCCGGAAAGTCCCGAAGCTGTCGATCATGACGCGGATGCCGTCATCATCGCGAAGCGGCGCGTCGCGTTCGAGCAGATTGCGCCGGATCTTGGCTGGCTCGTTGTCGAAGAGATAGACGCCGACATACAGCGTCTTGTCGTCATACATGATGTAAGCCCTGGTCGGCTGTGACGGCGTTCCGCCGTCGACCGGTTCGACCTGGTAGAATTCGTCGATGACCGACGCTTTCGACCACGCGGCGTCGGAAAGGTCGCCGTCGATTATTGGCGCTTCGTCAGCCGTTATCCGGACCGCGGTGACGCGCGGCGTGTAAGCGGCGAAATCCGCGGGAGGTTCGGCGGCCCCGGCTGGCGCTGCTGCGGCGACCAGACACGCGATGACAGCAACCAATTTCATGACTGACGCAATACTGACAAATAATTTCGCATTGGAACGACGCACACCCCGCGCTCTCTCGGCGCGCTTCTTCTGTTTTCTGTCGGACGAGCCCCCCTGGCCCTATCGGACGCTAGACTTTTCCTCGGCGCTCGTCGCGCCCCGTGTCAGCCGGGATCGGCCATTCGGTTAGCAACTGCGCCATATTCTCAACACCGGGTTAACAAAGAAGTCCTAAAATCCTCGTCAGATATTGAGGCGGGCGGGGACACAAATGATCACAGTGCAGCAGCCGCCGGAAACGGCGCCGGCTTCAATCGCACCGGCGAGGATCGAGGACGACGCCAGCGCGGCGGCGCTGAAGACCGTCCTGTCGACCCAGGTCGCCCGCTATATTCATATCACGGCCTGGGGGTTGTTGCTGGCGACGGTCGCCCGGCTCGATATCGCGCTCCTCTGGTACGGTCTGACCATGCTGGCGGGGCTCGGCCGCTCGCAGGTTGAAAAGCGCATGCGCGCGAACCCCGCCGCCTCGTTTTCGAGCCGCTCCTATGCTTCCGTCGGCATGGTCGCCTGCAGTTTCTGGGCCGTCGCGCCGATCATCGCCTGGCACGCCGGCGGCCCCGCTGGGCACACGGCCGCGCTTTTGTACATCGTCGGCGGCTATATGCTGGCGACCGCGCAATTGCGGTCGACGCCGTTGAACGCGCTGATCGTCACCTCGCCCTATGGGGCGGCGTTCCTTTACATTCTGGCGTCCAGCATCGGGACGCCGATGTTCCTGCCGATGGTCGCGGTCATTCCGATCCTCGTGACGACCGTTGGCTATGTCCTCATTTTCGGCTTTCTCTCGCAGAGCGAAGCGAAAAAAATGAACGCCGAGCGCAGCGCGCTTATCGCCGAACTCGAAAAAGCGCGCGATGCGGCGGAAAAGGCGTCGCAGGCGAAGTCGATGTTCCTCGCCAATATGAGCCACGAAATCCGCACGCCAATGAATGGCGTCCTCGGCATGGCGGAACTCCTGTCGCAGACCGGCCTCGACGCGCGTCAGCGCCTTTACGCCGAAACGATCCACAAATCCGGCGCGGCGCTTTTGACCATCATCAACGATATTCTGGATTTCTCGAAGATCGAAGCAGGGCGGCTGGAACTTGACGTCGAGCCTTTTGACCTTCGCGGCGCCATCGAAGACGTCGCGGCGCTTGTTGCGCCGCGCGCTCATGAAAAACAGGTCGAGCTCGTCGTTCGCTATCAGCCCTCGCTGCCCGCCGGTTTCGTCGGCGATGGCGGGCGCGTCCGGCAGGTGATCACCAACCTTGTAGGGAATGCAGTCAAGTTCACTGAAAAAGGCTATGTCCTCATCAGCGTGAGCGGCGGCGTCCAGGACGGCGTCGCCAGCTTGCGAATCGAGGTCTCCGACACTGGCATCGGCATCGCGTCCGACAAGCTTTCGACGATCTTTGAATCTTTCGCCCAGGCCGATTCCTCGACGACGCGCCGATTCGGCGGCACCGGACTCGGGCTATCCATCTCGCGTAAACTGATCGAAGCGATGGGCGGCCGGCTTGGCGTTGCTTCCGCCGTCGGCGATGGATCGAATTTCTGGTTCGACATTGCGCTCCCTGTCGCGGACATCGCCGACGCCCGTTCCGACGCCGCGCTGATCTCGCACAACAAGCGCGTTCTTGTCGTCGATGACGTCGCGGTCAATCGCCAGATCGGGCTTGAGCAGCTTGGCGCCTGGGGCTTCAGGGTTGACGCCGTCGATTGCGCCAGGGCAGCGCTCGCCGCGCTCGCCGGCGCACAAGCGGCGAACGATCCTTATGATCTTGCGATCCTCGACTATTTCATGCCTGATATCGACGGCGAGACGCTCGCCAAGCAGATTCGCGCCGATGGCGGCCTGCAAGCCACGCCCCTGCTGATCCTGACCTCGGTCGATCAGCCCGGCGACGCAAGGCGCTTTCGGGAGATCGGCGTTGAAGGCTATCTTGTCAAACCTGCGCGCTCGTCGCTGCTGCTGACGACGATCAAACAGATACTCGGCGCCCGTGCGCCCGCGCCGGCGGGCGAAACGACAATCGAGGAAACCCAAACGCCGTCTGAACCTGACCCGACTGAGCGGCTGCGCATCCTCGTCGCGGAGGACAATGAGGTCAATCAGCTGGTCATCCGTCACATGCTGCCTGCGCGCCGCTTCGACGTGACGATCGCGGCGAATGGGCGCGAGGCGCTTTCCTGCATCGCGGAAGGACGGTTCGACATCGTCCTGATGGATGTCTCGATGCCGGTCATGGACGGCTATGAGGCGGCGCGGGCGATTCGCGCCATCGAGGAAAAGGACGAGCGTCCGCGCACGCCGATCGTCTGCCTTACCGCCCATGTGATGTCGGCAGATGTCGACCTCAGCATAAAGGCCGGCATGGATGACTTCCTCGCAAAGCCGATCAATCAGGAAAAACTGATGCGGATCATCGATCGCTGGGTCGCCGGCGATTTCGCCGCGAAGAGCGCCGTCGCCTAACTGGCGAGCCGTTCCATTTCTTCCGCCGAAAGATCGTAGTTTGCGTAGACGCTCTGTACATCGTCGCAATCATCGAGCGCATCGAGCATCTTCAACAGCACGCCCGCCGGATCGCCCTCGACCTCGATTAGATTCTGGGGTTTCCAGACGAGCTTGACGGCGGAGGCCTCGCCGAACTTCGCCTCGAGAGCGCTGGCGACGCTCGCCAGTTCGTCGGCCGCCGTATAGACGAGGTGGCCGTCGTCGCCCGTTTCGACATCGCTCGCGCCGGCCTCGATTGCAGCTTCCAGCATCGCTTCCTCGCTCGCCGTTTCGAGCGGGTACTCGATCGCCCCGACGCGATCGAACATGAAGGCGACGGACCCCGTCTCGCCGAGATTGCCGCCGTTCTTGGTGAAGGCTGATCTCACCTCGCCGGCGGCGCGGTTGCGATTGTCGGTCAGGACCTCGACGATGACGCCGATGCCGCAAGGGCCGAAACCTTCATAGCGGATCTCCTCGAAATTATCGGTTCCCGCGGTGGATTTCTTGATCGCGCGCTCGATATTGTCCTTCGGCACCGACTGCGCTTTGGCGGCCTGGATGGCGAGCCTCAGGCGCGGATTGAACGCCGGGTCCGGCGCGCCCATCTTGGCGGCGACGGTGATTTCCTTCGACAGCTTCGAGAACAGCTTTGATCGCTTCGCATCCTGCTTGCCTTTGCGGTGCTGAATGTTCGCCCATTTCGAATGCCCGGCCATCGGCGCCTCAACGCTTCTCTTGATCTGGTGGAGGCGGGGCCATACCAAGCGGCAGCGGTGGATATCAAGAGGGCAGGCACGCGATGCTGGATCTTAAGGGTAAAACGGTCCTCGTGACCGGCGCGTCGCGCGGCATCGGCGCGGCGATCGCGCGGGCGGCGTCGGAGGCAGGCGCCAGAATGCTGCTCCACTCGACAGCCCCTGGCGAGGCGATCAGCAATGTCGCCGCATCGATTTCATCGCCCGGGTCCGCGATGATCCATGAGGATCTCAGCCAGCCCGGCGCGGGGTTCAGGGTGTTCGACAGGGCCCTGTCGCTCGTCAGGCGGATTGACGCGGTCGTCAACAACGCCGGGGTCTATGTCGAGGCGTCGCTCAACGGGTCTCGCGATGACTGGCAGGCCGCGTGGAAAAATACGCAGGCCGTCAATGAGCAGGCGCCGGCGGATCTCTGTTTCGCCGCGATCGAACATTTCCGGAAGACCGGCGGCGGCATCGTCGTCAATATTTCGTCGCGCGCCGGCCATCGCGGCGATTCAATCGATGGCGCCGCCTATGCCGCGTCAAAAGGCGCGATCCTCGCCATGACGAAGACCTTCGCGCGGCAACTCGCGGCGGAACACATGTATTTCTATGCTATCGCGCCCGGATGGGTCGAAACCCGCATGGCGCCGAACGATATCGCCGCGCGCAAACGGGCGCTTGCGGAAATCCCGCTCGGCCGCGTCGCCGACCCAGGCGAAATCGCGGCGATGACGGTGTTTCTCCTGACCGGCGCATGCGCGTCGGCGACCGGGGCCACTTTCGACATCAATGGCGCGAGTTACGTCCGCTAAAGCAAACGCCGCACGGGGCCGACGTCCGATCGATCAAAGATAGGAAAGCCACCAGTCGCGCCGGCGCATTTTGAGGGCCGCCCAGTAACGGCAGACCGGGTAGAGCGCCGCAAGAACGACCAACCACGCCAGATAGACCCATGGCAGGGAAAACCCGAGACCCTGCATCTTCGCCGGCGCGGTGAAGACGTTGATGAGATAATTGAAAAGACCGCTTGCGTCCTTGCCGGCAAGCATGTTGGCGATGATCGCGAGGCCATGCGCCAGATAAATGTGCAGGATATAAAAAAGGAACGGAACGGCGCCGAATGCCAGAAGAATGCGCGACGGCGCACCTTTGAGGCGCGCCAGCATCGGCAAGGCCAGGAACATGATGCCGAGCGTCGCCAGCAGGAACATCAACGACGGAGGGTATTTCTGGACATTGAGGAAAACCATCAGCGCGGCGCCGAAGGTTTCCTGATCGCGCCAGCTTCCGGTTGAGCCGTAGGGGCCGGCCTCGATCGTCGCTCCCGGGTTTCCGTATCCATCGATGAACCGCAGCAGCAAGAATACTGCAATCATCGCGCCGCCGATCTGGAACAATTTGCGGTCGCGCGTTGCGACGGGCTCAAGGAACAGGGGCGCTGCGCCATAGCCGAACGCCATGACGCCGATCCAAGGCAGGATTGGATAGGCGAAAAGCCCGATCGGCGTTCCGTTGACGAAGATCGGTCCGCCCTCGTGCAGCGCCGTCCACAAGAGCGCGGCGTCGCCCCATTGCTGCGGCGCGACGGGATCAAGAAGATTGTGACCGGCGATGATCGCAAGGCCTACCGCCAGCACCGCCTTGCGCGGTAGATGAACGAGGCCGGCGAGCGCAATCATCGTCCAACCGATCGCCCAGATGACTTGCAGGAATAAGGGATAGGGAAATCCGAACGACCAGCCGAAACTCAGCACGGTCATTTCGAGGAGAATGAGCCAAAGGCCGCGTTTCAGCAGGAATAGCGACAGCGAAGGCGCGGATTTCCCGCGCGACAACTGAATGAACGCCGATACGCCGGCGAGAAAAACGAATGTCGGCGCGCATAAATGCGTGATCCACCGTGTGGCATACAGAAACGGCGTCGTCTGTGCGGGATCGAGCGGATCGAACTGGAAGGCGCCGGTATTGAAATAATCGCGCACATGGTCAAGCGCCATCAGGATGATGACAAATCCCCGCATCATGTCGATTTCTGCGATCCGTCCGGTCTTCGGCGCGGTGTCGGGCGCGGACGCCGGATTGCTCGCCAGCTGCATCGCCATGACTCCAAGGTCGCCGCGGCCGCTTTTACGCCCGACCGGGCGTCGGACGCAATATCGCGGTCGCGCATCGGTGGCTCAGTGCGCCGGCGCCTGCTTAAGGCAACCGCCCAGGCGCAAGGGCTCAATTGAAATCGCACGGCCCTTCAAATCTGTCTCGATAATGACAGCGCACAAGGTCGCCGCGCCTGCCGCCGGCTGGAAGCGCTGCGAGGGCATTTTTGTCAGAAAACGATTGAGCGGCTCTGACTTCTCCATGCCGATGACGCTGTCGTAATCGCCGCACATCCCGATATCGCTGATGAAGGCCGTGCCGCCAGATAAGACGCGCTCGTCCGCGGTTGGTGTATGGGTGTGCGTGCCGACGACCGCGCTGACGCGACCGTCCAGGTAATGGCCCATCGCCTGTTTTTCGCTGGTCGCCTCGGCGTGAAAGTCGACAATGATCGCGTCGGCGTCGCGGCCGAGTCGCGCATCGCCGATCGCTGCGTCGATCGCCCGGAACGGGTCGTCACAGGGGTGCATTTCGACTTGGCCCTGCGCATGCAGCACCATCACGGCGCGGCCGTCCCTTGTCTGATAAAGGCCGGCGCCGCGTCCGGGGTTTGTCGGCGGAAAATTCAGCGGCCGCAGCAGGCGCTGTTCGCTCCGAAAGATTTCGACCTCGTCGCGCTGGTCAAACGCATGATTGCCGGTGGTGATGACGTCGGCGCCTGCATCGAGGATCTCTTCGACGATCCGCGCCGTGACGCCAAAGCCCGCCGCCGCGTTCTCGCCATTGACGATGATGAAATCGAGCGCATGCTGGCGCTTCAGTTTCGGCAGGTGATCGATGAGGGCGGTCCGTCCCGACCGTCCGACGATGTCCCCGAAAATCGCGATCCGCATCGATGCGCCCCGCTTTCAGCTGAAGCGCCGGGCGACTTCGATCGCCTCGCGCTCGGTGATGAACCAGTCGACGCGCTGGTCCGATTTCCGGAGCGGCATTTTTTCAACTTCCTGCGCCGCGAAAGCATAACCGACAGCGAGGATGTCGCCCTTGGCGCGCAGCCTCGCAAGCGTCCGGTCATAATAGCCGCCGCCATAGCCGAGACGACCGCCGGTTCTGGTGAAGGCGAGGAGCGGCGTGACGATCAGCAAGGGCTGCACCTCCGGCGCCGTATCGGCGGGCGTCATAACGCCATAGCGATCCGGATTGAGCGGATCGCCGTCGCGAAAGGCGCGAAAGGTGAGGGCGCCGCGGTCCTTCGGCGTCACCGGCAGCGCGATCTGGAAGCCGCGGTCAAGCAGGGCCTCGGCAAGCGGCTTGGTGTCGAGTTCGTCCCTGAACGGATGATAGAGCGAGACAATTGCGCCAGGCGGCAGCGGCGCATGGTCCATGAAGATGCGCGCGGCATGCTTGGCGGCGTCGGGCCGCGCCTTGGACGCCTCGCGACGAGCCGCCCGCATCCTCAGACGAAGGATTTCCTTTGACGCATAGCCGGAGGAGAGCGGGGTCAACGGCGGCAGGATCAAGATCTGGCTTTCCTTAACACGTTAACGCCGCCTGCGCCCCGGCGACAGGCGCCGCCCTGGCCGTCGGACTCTTATTCGCCCTGGACCCTAAGGACCAGGTGGGCGCCGCATGAGGGAGACCACGGTCTCCGCCAGAGGCAGCTCCCGTTCTGTGAGATACGGCCCCGGGGAATGTCGTCCTAACGCGCCGGGCAGCCAGAAGGAGATAGGCGCGGGCGGGGCCGGCGTAAAGGGCCGTGACAAACGCGCTCAAGACAATCCGTCGATTTCGCCGGCGTCGTTTACGGTTATTCTTTCGGCGGAAGGCGACTTCGGCAGTCCCGGCATCGTCATGATGTCGCCGCAGATCGCAACGACGAAGCCCGCGCCGGCGGAGAGGCGCGCTTCACGCACGTGCAAGGGAAATCCTCCGGGTGCGCCGAGCTTCTTAGGATCATCCGAGAAGCTGTATTGAGTTTTCGCCATACAGACTGGCAGCCCGCCATATCCCATGTCTTCAAATCGCCGAAGCGCCTTTGCCGCCGCCGGGTCGATCGTCACCGATCCGGCGCGGTAAATGCGCCGCGCAATTGTCTCGATTTTCACGGCGAGCGGTAGATTGTCAGCGTAAAGCAGGCGAAAATCCGCAGAGCCCTCGGCGATGGTCTCGACCACAGCTTCCGCGAGATCGATCGCGCCGGCTGACCCTTCCGCCCAGTGCCGGCAAAGAATCGCGCGGGCGCCGGCCTCGTCCGAGGCTCTGCTGACCGCGTCGAATTCCTTTTCAGTATCGGTATTGAACGCATTGATTGCGACAATCACCGGGGCGCCGAATAAACGGATATTCTCGATGTGACGCTGCAGGTTCGCCGCGCCGCGCCGAACGGCCGCGACGTCTTCGCGTTCAAGGTCGGATTTTGCGACGCCGCCATTCATCTTCAGAGCGCGGATTGTTGCGACGAGGACGACGGCTTTCGGCGAGATGCCGGCTTTTCTGCACTTGATGTCAAAAAATTTCTCGGCCCCGAGATCCGCGCCGAAACCGGCTTCCGTGACGACATAATCCGCGAGCGCAAGTCCCGTCCGCGTGGCGATCACCGAATTGCAGCCATGCGCAATATTTGCGAATGGCCCGCCATGTAGGATCGCCGGATTGTTCTCGAGGGTCTGCACCAGATTGGGATTGATCGCTTCCTTCATCAGCGCCGCCATCGAGCCCTCGACTTTCAGATCCCGCGCGAAAACCGGCGATTTGTCGACCTTCGCGCCGATGATGATCGCGCCAAGGCGCCGTTTCAGATCGTCGAGATTTTCCGAAAGGCAGAGGATCGCCATCACTTCAGAGGCGACCGTGATGTCGAAACCGGTTTGCCGCACGACACCGTTATTGTCGCCGAGCCCGACAATCACGCTCCGCAGGGCGCGATCATTCATATCTATCACGCGCCGCCATACGATTCGATTCGGATGGAGGCCAAGCGCATTCCCCCAATGCATGTGATTGTCGATCGCTGCGGCGAGGAGATTGTGCGCGGCGGTGATCGCGTGAAAATCGCCGGTGAAGTGGAGGTTGATTTTCTCCATCGGGACGACTTGCGACTTGCCGCCGCCGGTCGCGCCGCCCTTGACGCCGAAGCAGGGACCAAGAGAAGGCTCGCGAAGCACGATCGCCGTCTTTTTGCCGATGCGATTGAGCGCGTCGCCAAGGCCGATCGTGGTGGTCGTTTTGCCCTCGCCCGCCGGCGTCGGATTGATCGCAGTGACGAGGATCAGCGCGCCTTTTTCCTGCGCCTTCAGATCGCCGAGGCGTTCAAGGTCGATTTTTGCGATCGACCGCCCATACGGCAACAGCGCATCGGGCTCAAGGCCGAGGCGTCGGCCGATATCCGCAATCGGCGTCAGCCTCGCACGGCGGGCGATTTCGATGTCGCTTGTCAATTGATGCCCCGTCTTTTCGATCGTTGAAGCCTATCGGCGCCCGTGCGGCGTAATCAAGCAGTGAATCGGAAGAGGAGAATTTGTGCGGCGCCATATTGTCGCCGATCTTCCAGGGTAAAGCATGCGTGCTCGATCGACTCCTCGGTCGCGGCCAGCTCGACAATGACAAGCGCGTGATCGGCAAGCCATCCCCCTGTCGCCAGCGCCTGCACCGCAGGACGCGCGAGATCCTTTCCATACGGAGGATCGAGGAAGGCGAGTGTGAAAGGGGACCCGACGCCGGCCGGCTTCGGTCCAAGCGCAGTCGCGGATCGCCGGTGGATCCGCGTGACGCCGAAAAGGCCGAGCGCCTCGACATTGTCGCGGATGGCGGCGCGGGCGTCGGAGTCGATGTCGACGAAAAGGCAGAATGCGCCGCCGCGCGATAATGCTTCAAAGCCGAGCGCGCCTGAGCCGGCGAAGAGATCCAGAACGCGCGCGCCTTCAAGTGCGACGTCCTCTTTGTGTGCGATAATGTTGAACAGCGATTCCCGCACGCGATCGGCCGTCGGCCGCGTCTCGCGGCCTTTCGGGGCGATCAGCGTCCTTCCCGAGAAAGCGCCGCCGACGATGCGCATCAGTCCGTCTTGTCGATCTTATGGCCGTCCAGCGACCGTTCGCGCTTCTCGCTCTCTGCCGCGTCGCGAGCTTTTTGCGCCTTCGTCCGGCCGAACTTCGCGCGGTTGTTTTCCGCCGTCCTCGCTTTTTCAGCGGCGCGCTTTTTCTTGCGGGCGCGATTGAGATTGATGGTGTCCGCCATGACCTAAAGACCCAGGCTCTCGCAGGTTTTTGCGCCGAGCTGCTCTTTCAATTGCTTGGCCGGGACTTCCTCGATCGCGCTTTCCTCGAGCCCGCCAAGCTGGAACGGACCGAAGGCCGTGCGGATCAGCCGATTCACCTTGAGATCGAGGTGCTCCATCACCTTGCGGATTTCGCGGTTCTTGCCCTCGGTGATCGAGGCGGTGATCCAGACATTGCCGCCTTTGGTCTGGTCAAGGGTCGCCCTTATCGGCTTGTAAACGACGCCGTCGATCTCGATGCCTTGCGCCAATCGATCGAGGGCCTTCTGGTCGACTTTCCCGTAAGCGCGAATTCTATAGCGGCGGATCCAGGCGTTGGCTGGCAGCTCAAGCTGTCGGGCGAGCGCGCCGTCATTAGTGAGGAGTAACAGGCCTTCAGTCGTCAGGTCGAGACGACCGATTGAAATCACCCGCGGCAGCCGGTCGCCGATGGCGTCGAAGACAGTCTGCCGCCCTTGCGGATCCTTGTGCGTCGTGACGAGGCCGGAGGGCTTGTGATAGCGCCAGAGCCGCGGCGGCTCCTTCGAACGCACCCGTGTCCCGTCGACGCGGATGTCCATGCCCGGCGTCACCTTGAACGCCGGCGTCGTCAGGACCGCGCCGTCAACAGTCACGATGCCCTGTTCGATCAGTTTTTCCACCTCGCGACGCGACGCGACGCCGGCGCGCGCGAGATATTTCGCGATGCGTTCGCCTTCCTTGTCGAGAGCGTCGGCGGCCATGAGCGGAGGCGCTTTCCTTGCGGCGACAGTCTTATGCTCGCGAAGGCCGCGATTTGTCGAGGGCTAGAGGCTTCCGATCATCCCCGGGGGCGCCGCCAGCGCTGGCTTCAATCCAGGACGCTGATTAAAAGGCGGGCATGACGCACGACAATCAGATGATGGCCCGGGCGATTGCAGAAGCGCACAAGGCGGCGGCGGCAGGCGAAACGCCCGTCGGCGCGGTCCTTTGCGGCGCTGACGGTGCGATTCTCGCTGCGGCCGGCAACGCCCCGATCAGGTTAAGCGACCCGACCGCGCATGCCGAGATCCGCGTGCTGCGCGAGGCGGCGCTGGTGCTCGGCAATTACCGGCTGGGCGATGTGACGCTTTATGTCACGCTCGAGCCTTGCGCGATGTGCGCCGGAGCGATTTCGATTGCGAGGGTCAAACGCCTCGTCTTCGCCGCCGAAGATGGCAAGGGCGGCGCCGTTCTTCATGGGCCGAGGTTCTTCGACCAGCCGACGTGCCACTGGCGCCCGGAGATTGCGCGCGGCGCATATGCGCAGGAGGCTTCGGCGATGCTCAAGGATTTCTTCAGGGCGAGGCGCTAAGTGAGCGAGAACGCCTCTCCAGCGTCGCCAGGCCCGGTCGCGCGGATTTTCAGGAACGCCGGCTCGCTCGTCACCGGCAAGGGCGCCGCGGGCGTCCTGTCGCTCGGCTATCTCGCCATCGCCGCGCGAAGCCTCGGGCCCCACGATATGGGCGTTCTGGTTCTTGTCCATGCTTATGCGATGACGGTTTCGGGGATTGCCCGCTTTCAGTCGTGGCAGGCGGTCATCAGGTTCGGCGCTCCGATGATCGCCGCCGAGGACGCGCCGCGCTTTCGCTCATTGTTGCGCTTTACGGCCCGCCTTGACGCGCTTAGCGCCGCTATCGGCGTCGCGCTCGCGCTTATCGCCGCTCCAATCGCCGCACAGTGGTTCGATTGGGAGGCGGATGTGTTGCGGCTTGTCTTCGTCTACGCGATCGCTGTGCCGTTTCTGATGGGTGCGACGCCGACAGGCGTCCTTCGCCTATTCGGGAAATTCAAGACGCTCGGCGCACAGATGACGATCATGCCGGCGGTCCGCTTTATCGGATCGCTCGCCGCCATGGCGGCGGGCGGCGGCGTCGAGGCGTTTCTCGTCGCCTGGATCATTAGTGCTTTCGCGAACGGGATCACCCTTTGGGCGCTTGGCTGGAAGGAACTCGCCGGAAGGAAGCTTACGCCAAGAATTGTCGGGCGGCGTGAAGGCGACGCCGACGCGGCATGGCTTCCTTTCATGCTGAAAACTAACGGCGTTTCGACCCTTGACCTCGTCAATGAGTCCCTGCCGGTGCTGTTTGTCGGGGGGCTCGCGGGAAACGCCGCCGCTGGATATTTCCAGCTCGCGCAGAACGTCACCAACCTGCTCGCACATCCGACCAACATGCTCAATCACGCGACCTATCCGGAACTCGCCCGCATCGATGCTGAAGAGGGGCGCGTGCGCATGGTGCGCGTCGCCCTTCAATCCGCCGGGCTTGCGACGGCGGTCGCGGCGCCGCTGATCGCGCTTTTCGTGATTTTTCGGGAGAATGTCGCGGTGATCGTCGGCGGCTTGGATTTTCTGCCGGCGGCGGGCATCGTCGCTGGCATGGCGCTCTATCAACTGATCCGTATCGCGACAGTTGTTTTCGAATCGGCGACCGTCGCGCGCGGCAGGGCCGGTCAGGCTCTGCTCGCCCAGGCGCTCGGCGCGCTCGGCCTCATCGGCGCAATGATCTGGCTGTTGCCGTTGATGGGCGTCATCGGCGCTGCGATCGCACTCGGGATCGGTCGATTGTTGATGTTGTCCGTACTGGCAATCGCTATGATAAGCGCATAGGCGATCGGATTTCTAACATCAGGCGGCGTTCGTGTACGCTTCAATGATACAAGCGACCGCCAGCGACTTGGGTTTGGAATGACGTCAATTGCAAAGGGACCGTTTCGACTTAGGCTCAAGGAGCTCTATTTCGGCTCGTCTGATCGCGCTGTTCGATTTCAGGCGGTCTGGCTCGTATTTGATATTGCGCTGATTGCATTTTTTCTGGCGGCTCCCTTTCTGGAGCGCGGCCCGCTGTTTCACGCCATCGATTATGCGATCGCTGCGATCCTCGCGACCGATCTTGCAGCGCGCGCCTGGAGCTACGGCGACCTGGCGAGATGGATCAAGCGTCCGATCGTTCTCGCTGATATCGCTGTTCTCGCGTCGCTGGTTGCGCCGGCTTACGCAGCCAATCTCGGATTTCTTCGAATCATGCGCGCCTACTCGTTGATCCATGGTCAGGCATTCTGGCGCATTCTCGGCGGCGGCCGGTGGATGGATTCGCGGGTCGCCGAAACGACGAAAGCGATCGTCAATCTCGCCGTTTTTATTTTCATGATGGCGTCGCTTGTGCATAGCGGCTTCGCCGCACGCGTTCCCGAAATCACTTCCTTTATTGACTCGCTTTATTTCACTGTGACGTCGCTGTCGACGACGGGCTATGGCGACATCACCCTTCCGGGTGCGTGGGGCAGGATTGTTTCGATCATCATCATGATCGGCGGCGTTTCGCTTTTCTTTCGCCTTGTCCAGGTGACGATGCGGGCGGCGAAGGTGCGTCATCCGTGCCCAGCCTGCGGCTTAATTCGGCATGACGCAGATGCAGTCCACTGCAAGGGGTGCGGAGAGTTGCTGAATATCGCCCATGACAATGACTGACGGCGATCGCCCGCGCTATACGCAGCTTTTTTATTCGAGGGCGAGAATCTGACGCACCAACACCAGGTCTTCAGGCTTATCGACGTCAATCGCCGCCTCGGCGTTTGAGAGCGGTATCAGCTTCGCGACGACCCCCGTCTTTCGCCTCAGGGTCTTCTCAAGGTCGGTGCGCGTCATCTGACCGGTTAGATAGGAAAGCGCAGTGAATATGCCGATTTCGCGCGCCATCGCCGCGGGGTTTTTGCGTTTTGCTTCGAGCCGTCGCCAGAACCCGGCCAGGCTTTTGGCCCGCACGCCAGCGAACCAGAAAAGGTTCGCGCCTGAAAACCTCAGATCCTTCAGACGAATGAAGGTGCGTCGGGAATTCGGGAATCGCGCCTCGTAGACCGAGCGTTCGACGCAGGCGGCGGCGGCGTCGGCGTCGGCCGCTTCATCAAGAAAAGCGCGCACCATCTCGGCGCTCAGCAATGCATGATCGCACGTTGTGACAAGGAGGGCGCGATCAGCCGGCAGGGTCTCGATCGCAGACAGCGCGGTTTTCGCCGGCGATCCCTCAGCTTCAATGAACGTCCAGTTTTCCAGGTCGACCAAAGCATTCGCAATCGCCTCGCGGATGTCCGCCGGCGCAGCGATCCGGATCGAAAGGACTCGGCCCGATCGCCGCAGCGCAATGACGACGCGCCTGATGAGCGGACTTCCGCCAGCGATCAAGAGCGACTTGTGCGGAACATCATCGACCGCGGCCAGCGGATCAATCTCCCCTTCTCGCCGGCCGGCGAGTATCAATGCGTCGACGGCGACGGCTTCAGTCGAAAGCACAGGATCAGCGGTCATCGGGGATCAGGAACGAGTAGGACGCGGAGATCGACTGTCTTCACGTCGCCGTCCGCGGGGTCAAGTTCTCGCGCCTCAACGCTGATACGCCAGCCGGCGGCGGCGTCGCCGTCAATTGAAAAAATGTTGTAGCGCGCCGGCCGGTATTTCCCGTAGGCGGCGGCGTGCGATGCTGACGCCCCGCCGACGACCGGGCGCGGCCCTGAAGGCGTTTCGACGCTCGCCCATTGGGGAAGGTGGGTGTGGCCGTGGAGGACAAGTTCAACGCCCGTATCGGCAAGGACTGCGCGCAGGGCGGCTGCGTCATCGAGCGCCTTGCGCCGATGCGTGGCGCCGGCGGTAACTGGATGGTGCAGTACGAGCACCCGGCATCGACCCTGACCGCCGAGCCGCACTAGCGCCGTCCTGATTCGCTCAAGCTGAGGGCGCCCGAGCCGACCGGTCGCAAGACCGGGAGCGGTCGGCGGCGATGAATTTGCGAAAAGGAGGCTCACCGGCCCCACGGATCTCTCAAACGGAAAGTCCGAGGCGTCCTCCGGCGCACGATGAGCGCTTTCGCTGCCGCGTCGCCCGCTCATGAAGGGCGAAAACCGACCGCCGCCCATCGCCCAGGGAAGCCGGACATAGGCGTCATGATTGCCCAGCGTCATCGCCGTTACGGCGGGATCAAAATTTTCCGCAAGCCATTGAATAGCTGATGAAAACTCGGAATCAAGCGAGATGTTGACGAGGTCGCCCGAGACCGCCGTGAAATCCGGCGCCTGCGATCGGCAATCGCGGACAACCGCTTCCAGCGCGCCGAGCGTATGGTGAAAGCGGCGGTTCCGGCGCCAGGAGAGATAGCCTAGCAGGCGCTTGCCGATCAGCGCCAGAAAAGGCGGATGCTCGGCGATCGGCAAGTGAAGGTCGGTCAGATGGGCGAGGCGCATCGAGCCCCTCTGTCACAGAAACAACGATCTCCGCAAGAATTCGTGAGTTGAGGAATGTTGCCTGTTACTTTTATGAAGTTATTGTGTAAATTTGGTATCGGATTTGTGACTGGGCGCGGGCGATGGAGGCTGCCATAAATGGCGTCCCCGGGGCTCTGCTCGCCTTGTGGAATGTGAGCAGCAGAATGTCGGCGGCCGGTCTTATCATCAATGAGCGTAGCAGCAGGGTCCAGTCGATCCTCGACGATCTCCTGCATGTTACGCGACAGTTCCCGAATGTTCGAACGAGCGTTCTCAACGGGATTGAAGGGCTCGACCGCACGCTGAGCGAAATGAACCGTGCGCATGTCGATACGGTCATGGTCGCCGGCGGCGACGGGACGCTGCAGGCGGCGTTCACCGATGCGATCAACATGCGTCGTTTTGATCATCAGCCGCACTTTGTTGCGGTGCCTTGCGGCATGACGAATGTCATCGCGGCCGATTGCGGATTGCAAGGCTCGCCGATCGACGCTCTCGATCAATTCCTGTGGCGGCGCAACCGCGGCGAGGTTAAGCGAGTGAAGCGGTCGCTGATGGGGGTGCGCATTGGCGTGCGGAACCCGCCCGTATACGGATTTTTCCTCGGCGCCGGGGCTTTCACGACCGCGGTGAGGTACTCGCGGTCGGAGATCCAGGCGAAGGGCGCCAAACGGTCGCTTGCGATGGGCCTGACGATTGGCGGGGCCATTCTCAACGCCGCCTTCGGCGAGAAATCGAATATCCCGCCGCTCGTCGCCGACTTGCGATCGGCGGGCTCGCCCTATGATGCGCCGGCGCCGATGACGATGGCTCTGATGACAACGCTTCGTCGACTGGTCCTCGGCGTTAATCCATTCTGGGGCGAAGGGACCGGGGAACTCGCCGTCACGACGATTGGATTTCCGGCGACGCGCATGCTTGCGGCGGCGCCCGCTGTGCTTATGGGCAAATCGAGGCCATGGTTTGAGGCGGCCGGCTATCACAGCTGGCGGACTGCTGCAATCGACGCGGAATTTGAGGGTACGATTGTTTTCGATGGCGAGTTTTTTACGGTTGGCCGCGGCGAGCGAGTCACCATCGAAACGACGCATGATGCAGAATTCCTGAATTGACCGGCCTGACGCCGAAATCGGGTGAGGCCTATCTCGCGGACGTTCTGACACAGCCGGTTTCCGAGCCTGCGATGATGCTGGCGCGCAGTCTCGATATGAAGTTCCCGGGTTCGGCCATTTTCCTCTATGGGTCCGGCATCAGTGTCAGCGCACATGAAGACCCGTCCGACATCTTGTTCGATTTTTATGTGATCGTCGGCGATTACATGACGGCGATAGCAAATCCCGTGGAGAGGCTTGCCGCGCGCCTGCTGCCGCCGAATGTCTACTATCATGAGTTGGCGACTGAGCGCGGCCAGCTGCGCTGCAAATACGCGATGCTGTCGCGTGAAGCTTTTGAGCGCTTGATCGGGCGGGGGACGTTTCACTCCTATTTCTGGGCGCGTTTCGCCCAGCCGAGCCGCCTTGCGTTGTGTCCGGAGACTTGGCGCGCCGACATGATCGGCGCGGTCAAGACCGCGCTCATGACCTTTCTGCAGCGCGCACAACCGATATCGGACGAACCAGCGGACTGGCGACGCGTGTGGCTTGCCGGCTTGAACGCCTCTTACCGCGCCGAGCTGCGCGCCGAAGCCTCCGATCGGGCGCTGAAGTTGATCGAGAATTACGGCGATTGGCCGCGACAAACGGCGTCCTTCGCCCTCAAGAGCGATGCGGCAAGATCCCTGAGCGCTATCATCGCCTGGCGTCTGCGCGCCCTTCTCGGCGCTTTCCTTTCGGTCGCCCGCTTGTTGAAGGCGACGACGACTTTCGACGGCGGGCTCGATTACATCGCTTGGAAAGTAAAACGACATGCAGGCGTCGATGTTGAGGTGCGGCCGTGGGAACGCCGCCATCCCTTTCTTGCGGCGCCAATTGTCGCCTTGCGCTATTATGCGATGCGAGCCGCCAGCAGGAAATAATCCGCCAGAAAGCTATTTTCTCGTGAGACCGAGGCGCCCGCCGGCGCGGTCGCGAAGTTTCCGCCACCACGCTTCATTCTCCAGATACCATTTGACAGTGCGCCGCATGCCTTCCTCGACGGTGACGGAAGGCCGCCACGAAAGTTCGCGAGCTATCTTCGTTGCATCTATAGCGTACCGTAAATCGTGACCCGGCCGATCCGTCACATACTCGATCAGGTCTTCATGCGGGTGGTTCTTGGGGGCGAATTCATCCATCAGGCCGCAGATCAGTCGGACGAGATCGATATTGCGGTGTTCATTGTGGCCGCCGATATTATAAGTCTCGCCGATTCTGCCATTTTCGAGGACGGCAAGTAGAGCGCTGGCGTGATCCTCGACGTAGAGCCAGTCGCGAATGTTCTCTCCTTTGCCGTAAACCGGGATCGGCCGCCCCTCGAGGGCCGCAATGATTGCGACCGGGATGAGCTTTTCCGGGAACTGGAACGGGCCATAGTTATTCGAGCAATTGCTGGTTACGACGGGAAGGCCGAAGGTCTCGCGCCAAGCGCGCACGAGGAAATCCGACGACGCTTTTGACGCGGAGTAGGGCGAATTCGGACGGTAAGGCGTTTCTTCCGTGAAAAGACCGGTCGACCCGAGCGTGCCGAAGACCTCATCCGTCGAGACATGGTGAAAACGAAAACGTTCCTTGGCGCTCCCGTCCAGGCCGTCGAAATAGCGGCGCGCCTCCTGAATGAGATGGAATACGCCGACAATGTTCGTTTCGATAAAAGCGCCGGGCCCGTCGATTGAGCGATCGACATGGCTTTCCGCCGCGAGGTGCATGATTGCGTCGGGCCGGTGCTGGTCAAGCGCGGCTCTTACGGCCGCACTGTCGCAAATGTCGCCCTGAATGAATGCGTAGCCGGCGCGTCTGTCATAACCGGCGAGATTTTCGGGATTTGCGGCATAGGTCAGCTTGTCGAAATTGACAATTTCGAGACCGCGCTGGAGCGCTTCTCGAATAACCGCCGACCCGATGAAGCCGGCCCCGCCTGTAACCAGTATTTTCATTTATGCTTTCCGCCGCAGCTGCGATGCATCGCCCCTTTAAGCACCATGCGGCGCGGAACGCCACTGCGCTCTTCAGGAGTGCAGCCAACTGATTAACGTTACCCGCGATCTTCATTGGCGCGGATCTTGAATCAGTTGAATTTGATTTTGTTAGAGCTCGGGGGAGATCATCCGATATGAGAGATGCGTTGTTGACCGTCGCTTGCGCGGCGGCGACTTTTTGCGGGAGCGCTTCGGCTGCGACAATTGAAGTTGATGGGCCTGTTGAGCTCCGCGACGCCTTGATCGCGGCGGTCCCCGGTGACCGGATCGCGCTCAGCGCCGGGGACTATGGCGCGCTCGATTTCCGGAAAAAGGTTTTCAGCCGGCAAGTGACGATCGTCGCGGCCGACCGATCGGCGCCGCCAGTCTTCACCTCAATCTATCTTTCCGAAGTCGGAGGCCTCGACTTCGACGGGGTCAATGTCATCTATGGCGCGACGTACGCGCCGCTGTCGAGCTATGCCGTAAACATTCTCAAGAGCGCCGATGTGACGCTGACGCGGATGGAGGTCGTATCGGCCGCTGACGGCGTCGCAGGCAATGACGCGTTTGGCGTCAATGTCCGGGACAGCGCCCGGATCGCGGTTCGGGAAAATCGATTCCATGATGTTTACCGCGGCGTCGCCGTTCTTGATTCCGACACTGTCGAAATAAGCCGCAACATCATTGAGCGCGTCGGATCGGACGGCGTGATCGCGCGCGGCGCGCTCGGACTTGATATCATCGACAACTATTTCGCGGATTTTGCGATCATCGATCTCGAGGTGCAGCATCCGGACGCCATTCAGCTTTGGTCTCGCTATGCGCTGCGGCCAAACGAGAATATCGTGATCCGAGGCAATCTTATACGTCGGGGCGTCGGCGACCGGAGCCAGGGCATATTCATCAAGACGCCCGAGCTCGCATCGAAGAATGTGCTGATCGAAGACAATATCGTAGAGCAGACGATGGCGCAGGGGATATTCGTCGAGAACGGCGATGGCGTCGTTATTCGCAACAATACGGTGATCCCGTTTGACTTTGCGACCGACAAGCCCGGGATCGAGATTCGCGCGCCGTTCGCGAACACCGCCGTCAACGATAATATCGCCATGGCGTTCCGGCTTGACTCCGGGGTCGCGGCAAGCGGCAATGTCGCCGCGACCTACCACAATCCCTGGCTCGCCTCGTTCATCGGCGCGCATGTTGCGGAACCGGCGAGCCCGTCCCGACCGACGGATTTCGCGCCGCTTGGCGCAATAGGCGCTCGAAACTTCGTCACGGATCTCTGGCCGGGCGTTGCTGACGATGGAAATGGCTCTCTGACGCCGCCGCCGGTCATCGCGGACATCGATCTCTCGAATGGTTTTGTCGACGCCGCCCCTGATCCTGTTCAATTTACGAGACAAACGCTGGCGTCAGGCGCTGCATATTATTCGTCGGATGCGTCGCCAAAACTCTCCGCAGCACTGAATCTGAGGATCGATGCGCGGGCTCGCCTCGCTTCTGCTGTCGCCGGATGGCGTGTCATCGCGGCGGCCCCGACGGCTTATGATATTCGGATCGATCGCAGCAAAATTCGCTTTTCCATCTGGACGCCGGAAGGCGTGACGCGACTGGACGCCGTCAACCATTCACTGCTCGATCTCGCAGCCCATGACCTTGCATTGACATACGATGGCGTCGCCGGTTCCATGGCGATAGCGGTTGACGGCGTCGAAATCGCCCGCCGTGCTGCGCCGACCGGACCGGTCAATTACAGCGAAACGCAGCGGCTCTATATCGGCGGCGCGCCATGGGGCCTTGAATTCGGCGACGGGATCGAGCGCGTAAAGGTGACGCGCTGACCCTCATGCGCCGGCTTTTTGGGCGTAGCTCCACGCCATGGCGGCGAGCGGCGCAACCGATTCGCCAAGTTTGACGCCCTCGGGCGATGACGCATTGCCTTGCAGTGCTCGGGCGTAAACGCCCTGCGCAATCGATGCTAGCCGAAACATGTTGTAGGCGAGGCAGAAGTCGAAATCCGCGAGCGTCGATCGACCGGTTTTCTCGCAGTAGTGTGAAACCGCCTCGTCGAGTGAGGGTATGCCGAGCGACTTCAGATCAAGCCCCGCCAGTCCGCCACGGATCGTCGGCGGAAAATGCCAGACCATCAGGAAATACGTAAAATCGGCGAGCGGATGGCCGAGCGTCGATAATTCCCAGTCGAGGACCGCCAGGGTCTTGGGCGCTTTCGGGTCGATTATCACGTTGTCGAAGCGATAATCGCCGTGAACGATCGAAACCGCGTCGCCAGCAGGAATTGCCTGCGGCAACCATGCGATCAGGCGGTCCATATCGGCTACCTTGGCGGTCTCCGCGGCTTTGTATTGCTTTGACCAGCGGTCGACCTGACGTTCGAAGTAGTTTCCGGCCTTGCCGAAGTCCGCAAGGCCCGCAGCGGCGTAATCGATCGAATGCAGGCGAGTGATGACATCGACAAGTTCGAAAAACAGCGCGCGCCGCTCTTTCGGTGCGACATCTGGAAGGCTCGCATCCCAGAAAATGCGGCCTTCAACGAAATCCATGATGAAAAAGGCCGTGCCGATGATATCGGCGTCCTCGCACAGGGCGTAGGTGCGCGGGACCGGGAATCCAAGCGGCCAGAGCGCATGCATGACTCGGTATTCGCGATCGACGGCATGCGCAGACGGCAGCAGTTTGCCCGGCGGCTTGCGGCGCAGCACATATTTCTTCTGCGGCGTCGTAAGAAGATAGGTAGGGTTCGATTGACCGCCTTTGAATTTATTGACGCTCAACGGTCCTTTGAAATCTTCGACATGCGCTGTCATGTACAGGGCGAGTGCGGCTTCGTCGAATTTGAGACGGTTCGGCGTCTCGATGACGCCTGAAAATTCGCTTCCTATCGCATCTGTCACGGTGTGATCCCCTCAGGCCGCCTTTGAAAAATGTTCGACGAACAGGAAAATGCCGATCCCGATAAAGCCGACGCCGGCGATCAGCTTCAACGGCAGAAAGGCGAGATAGCGTTCGGCCAATGCGCCGAGCGCGACCGCGATTGCGGTCGACAGGACCAGCGCCAGCGAGGCGGCGGCGAAAATGGTGATCTGCGACCGGCTGTTGTCCGCGGCGAAAAGCACGGTCGCCAGCTGCGTCTTGTCGCCAAGTTCGGCGAAGAACACCGACAGGAATACTGCGAGAAACAATTTCATGCTGGGATTGTCCGAAGGTTGTGATGAAATTCGAGAAACGCTGAAGCGACGACTCCAGGCGCTTCTGTCTGCGGATAGTGGCCGATTTCTTCGAGAATTACTGCGTCTGCCTTCGCAATCTCTGCCTTGTAGTGATGGTAGAGATGCGCGCCGGATACGGGGTCGGCGCCGCCGTCGATAAGACGAAGCGGAATCGCAGCGCTCTGCAAGGCGCCGACCCAGCGCGCGCGATTGGCGCGCCGTTCAGGGATGTAGGTCAACAATTTGTGCAGCACGCGCCGGCCGTCGTTTTCTGATATTAGCGCCCAGTGCGTATCAATTTCGGTATCTGACGCTTTCGTGTTCGGTCCGAAGATCTTGTCGAATGTTGCGCGAAACCGATTGCGCGTCATCATCAGGCCAAGCAGAAAGCCGAGCGGCGTCAGTCCCAGTTTCTGGATTGGGCGCGCGCGGTGCTGTTCCGGAAAGAGCCCGCCGTTCAGAAAAACGATCGATCGAATCAGAAAGCTGAGGCTGCCTTCATTATGCCGCGCCAGCAGTTCCTGCGCGACCGTATCGCCGTAATCATGCGCGAGAATGTGGGCTTCGCTGACACCGAGATGTTCAAGCAGCGCCTCCTGGAAATCAGCCTGCGTGAAGATCGAATAGTCGATGTCGCGCGGCTTGTCGGACAGGCCAAAGCCGAGCATGTCGATCGCCGCAATGCGGAAATGTGCTGACAGGGCCGGCCAGACCGCCGTCCAGTCCCAGGAAGAGGTCGGGTATCCGTGGATCAGCAAAAGCCATGGTTTGGCTTCGTCTTTATCCCTGCTCGTCCAGTAGGCGAGGCGCCGCCCGCCCGCTTCAAGGATCTTCGCCTGATTTTTCCATGCCGTCAGCGATTTCATGGGAGCGCCTTCAACGCCCGCCAGCCGATATCTCGGCGGAAATAGCCTTCGGGCCAGTCGATCTGATCGACCCCGCGATAAGCGCGTTCGACGGCGTCTCTTATTGAATGGCCGCAGGCGGTGATATTCAGTACTCGCCCGCCATTCGCCAGGATTTTTCCGTCGTGTTCGCTGGTCCCCGCATGGAAGACGACAACGCCCTCCTTCTGCTGCGCTTGCCTGATCCCGCCTATCGCGGATCCTTTTGAATAGGCGCCAGGATAGCCCTTGGCCGCCATTACAATTAGCGCGCAGGCCTCGCGCGACCATTCGAGCCTGCGACCTGCTAGGACGCCATTCGCAGCAGCATGGAGGATCGGCAGGATATCGCTTTTCAGCAATCGCATCATCACCTGGCATTCGGGATCGCCGAAGCGGACATTGAACTCGATCAGTTTCGGGCCGTCGCGTCCAATCATCAATCCCGCAAACAGAACGCCTCTGAACGGCGTTCCGCGCCGCTTCATTTCGTCGATCGTCGGTTCGATGATGCGCGCCATCGTCTGCCGCCGAACCGCCTCCGTGAAGACCGTCGCCGGCGCATAGGCGCCCATGCCGCCGGTATTGGGGCCCTTGTCGCCGTCGAAGGCTCGCTTGTGATCCTGAACGGCGATCATCGGCAACGCGATTTCGCCATCTGAAATGACGAAGAAGCTCGCTTCCTCGCCTTCAAGAAACTCCTCTATCACGATTTCGCGTCCGGCCTCGCCCAGAGCGCCGCCAAGCAGGTCGTCAACCGCTGTTTCGGCTTCATCGAGTGTCGCGGCGATGATGACTCCTTTGCCGGCGGCAAGGCCGTTCGCTTTGATGACAAAGGGCGGATTTTGCATGCGAAGATAGGTTTTCGCTGCGGAAGGGTCGTTAAATCGGCCGAATGCGGCGGTCGGCGCCCCGCACGCGGCGGCGATTTCCTTCATGAAAGATTTCGAAGATTCAAGTCGGGCCGCAGCGGCCGACGGACCGAAACAGGCGACGCCGGCCGCCAAAAGCCTATCCGCGACCCCGGCCGCCAGCGTCGCTTCGGGCCCGACTATCACGAGATCAATGCCGATCTCCCGGGCGGCGTTCACAATTCCGTCGATATCTTCCGCATCGATGCCAAGCGGCTCGCCAAGGTGATTGAGCCCCGGGTTGCCCGGCGCTAGATAAAGACGAGTGAGGAGCGGGCTTTGAGCAATTTTCCATCCAAGCGCGTGTTCGCGCCCGCCGCCGCCGACAAGCAGGACCTTCACAGCATCCTTCTCCCTTTCGTCAAAAGCGTTTAGGCGTCAGGCCGGACCGGATCAATGCCGACAGACACCGCGACCGACGCCGATCCTGCGCCAGAAAGCGTGACGCCCGACAATGGCGTCGCCTTTGCGCCGGCGCGCGCGGAGCGACTGCCGTTTCCGCCGCGCGTCAGGCGATTTCGGTTTGCGCCGCCGCCGCGCGCCGTCCGAAAGACGCTGCGCTCGCTCGACCGTGCGCTGACGCGTCTTGTCGAGCGACTTGCGGAAACTCCCGACCGTCGCTCGCGCAGCGCCATCGTCGGCGCGATCCTGGTGAATATCGCTCTTCTCGCCGTGCTTGCCGTTTATGGACGCGTTTACATATTCGTCCCGAACAAGCCGGCGGATTCGATTTCAGTTGTTTATGTCGATTTGCCGGCCAGTCCGCCGGTAGTCGATCTGCGAGACCCTGAACTTGCGCCAGAACCAGAACCGGAACCAGTGATCGAGCCGGAGCTGACGCCGGAACCAGAGCCGGCGCCGGCCCCTGAACCGGAAAAGACCGCGGAACCAGAACCAGAACCCGCCAAGAAGCCAGAACCCGAACCGGTCATCGATTTGACGCCGGCCCCGGTCTTCGCCCCGCCCTCGGAGATCGATGACACGCCGCTCATTCCGGACGCTGATGCGCTGTCGGCGCTAGCGACTGTGGAAGAGCCGCTGCCCGGCGATATCGCCGTCGAAGGCGAACAGGCCCCCGCGGACGAAGCGCCGCCGCTGATCATGGTCGAGCCTGAAGCGCGAAGGGCGCAAGTCGATGAGGACGCAGGCGACGAAGAAGAACAGGGTGAGGAGGAGGGCGCCGGCGAAGTCGCCGCCGGCGAACAGCG
>JBGSSK010000436.1:0-3214 GCA_041737095.1 Parvularculaceae bacterium
GCGGACGGGGCCGACCGGGCGCTGCCGCAAGCTGCGCTCCGCGCGGTGACGCCGTCCGGCGGCGTCAACGTGCTCAATGTAATGATCGACTGCCTGAAAGCGCCGCAGCAATTCGAACAGATCGCCATGCTCGGCCGCGACTCCGGCGCCGCGACCGATTCCCTACGCCGCGACTTCGGCGGGTTCCTTGGCGCTTTTCTTGTCGCTCTCGATCTTTGACATCTGTTCTGCGACGATCGCCTCGTGAACGTCCTTTGCAGGGCGCGCCTTCGAGAGATCGATCTCCGGGGCCATCGGGCCTTCGGTCGGAATCGCGAAGATGTTTTTCAACTTCATCAGCTTCAGCGGGTTTTTGACCGCGTCCATCGCCGCCGTCGGCTCATAGCCGCAATGCGCCATGCAATTGGAACATTTCTCGTATTTGCCGGTGCCGTAGCTGTCCCAGTCCGTCGTCTCCATCAGTTCCTTGAAGGATGAGACATAGCCTTCGCCGAGGAGATAGCAGGGCTTTTGCCAGCCGAAGACATTGCGTGTCGGCGAACCCCAGGGCGTGCAGAGATATTCCTCATTGCCGGCGAGGAAATTCAGGAACAGCGTCGAATGCGACAGGTTCCATTCGCGGCCGCGCTCCTTGCCGAGGCGGAACACGTCGCGGAAAAGGTTCTTGGTTTTCTCGCGCGACAGGAAGTGATCCTTGTCCTCGGCGCGCTCATAGGCGTAGCCGGGCGAGATCGAGATGTTGACGCCGAGATCAGTGGCGAAATCGAGATAGTCGGCGACCTGTTTCGCCGACATGTTGTCGAAGATCGTCGCGTTGACGTTGACCTGGAAGCCTTTTTCCTGCGCCGCCTTGATCGCCTTGACGGCGACCTTGAAGGTGCCTTTCTGGTCGACCGCGCGGTCATGCTCTTCCTCAAGCCCGTCCAGATGCACCGAGAAGAAAAGGAAAGGCGAGGGCGTGAAGAGATCAAGCTTCTTTTCGAGCAGCAGCGCATTCGTGCATAGCGACACGAATTTCTTGCGCGCGACGATGCCGGCGACAATCTCGCCGATGTCCTTGTGGATCAGCGGCTCGCCGCCAGGTATGGCGACAACCGGCGCGCCGCATTCGTCGACCGCGTCGAAACATTCCTGCACGGTGAGGCGCTTGTTGAGGATCGGCGCCGGGTAGTCGATCTTGCCGCAGCCGGGGCAAGCGAGATTGCAGCGGAACAACGGCTCGAGAAAAAGCACGAGCGGATAGCGTTTCCGGCCGAGCAGCGTCTGTTTCATGACATAGGCGCCGACCCGGGCCTGCTGGTGAAGCGAAACTGACATCCCCTCTACTCCTGTTGTTTTTTATTTCAGGCGTTTTCGATCGCCCATGCGTCCATGGCGGCTTTCGGCCTTGGCACATCGGCGAGTTCGCTCGGCAATTTGAAGTGAACGTTTTCGCGGACGCCGTCGAGCGTCTCGACGCTGACGTTCCTGACTGTCCGCAATTTGGCGATCGTCTCTTGCACCAGCGTTTCGGGGGCTGACGCGCCGGCGGTGACGCCGATCGTCGCGGCGTCCTTGATCCAGTCAAGATCGAGCATGCCGGCGTCCTCGATCAGATAGGCCGGCAGACCGAAATTCTCGCCGATCTCGCGCAGCCGGTTCGAGTTCGAAGAATTATGCGCGCCGACGACCAGCAGGAGATCGATCCGCTTGCACAGTTCGATCACGGCGGTCTGGCGATTTTGCGTCGCATAGCAAATGTCGCGCGTGTCGGGGCCGATGATTTTCGGAAAGCGGGCTTTCAGCGCCGCGATCACGTCCTTTGTGTCATTGACCGACAAGGTTGTCTGCGTGACGAACGATACCCGCTCGGCGTCGCGCACCTTCAGCGTCTGAACCTCGTGAGGCTCCGAGATCACATGGACGACGCCCGGGATCTGGCCGAGCGTTCCTTCGACCTCCGGATGGCCGAGATGGCCGATGAGGACGATATCGTAATCCTTCTCGGCGTAGCGGCGGCCTTCCTTGTGGACTTTTGTCACCAGCGGGCAGGTCGCGTCGATCACGTCGAGGTCGCGCAGGTGCGCGCCGTCCTCGACCTTCCTGGATACGCCATGCGCCGAGAAAATCGTCACGGCGCCCACCGGCACCTCGTCGATTTCCTCGACGAAGATCGCGCCGCGGTCGCGCAGCGTGTCGACGACCCGCTTGTTATGAACGATTTCGTGGCGGACATAGACCGGCGCGCCGTATTTCTCGAGGGCCCGCTCGACGATATCGATCGCCCGCTCGACGCCGGCGCAGAAACCCCGGGGCTGGGCCAGAATTACGCGCAATGACTTCCCCTCGTCGCTCATCCCGCTCTCCTTCCGACCGGCCCAGGCGCTGTTCGCCGGGCATTCGCCCGGCGCCCCGCCTTATTCCATGCGATTCCCGGCCCGGCAACGGCCGCAATGCCGCTTGCCGTCGCCCTGTTGCCCAATTCCAATAGCGGCTATATCGCGATATTCGCTGCAGTGCAAAATATGCCGGGTCGCCGTCCGGGTTTTTCACGGTGAAGTGACCTGCGGGCGACAGCGATTCTCGAGCGGCAGGCGAAATCCGGTTGCCGCATTTTCGGCCGGCGCGCTAGGGTCGAAGTGGGGCGGTCGCGCAAGAGCGGGGGTTTAATGTTTGGGTTTTTCAGCAAGGCCGAAAAGGCCAGCCTTCCGGCCGGCCTGTGGCCGCGCGCCAAGCTCGTCGCGACGCTGAAGCGCCGCTATCCGGCGCTTGATGACCTCGGCGAGGAGGCGGGCTTCGGCATTTACGGCGTGACCGACGGCGATGTCCGGTTCGCCGTCGCGCTGGCGCTCGTCGAGGGCGCGCCAGACAAAGTCTCGGAAGTCGGCTTTCTCGCGCGTTTTTCCGGGTTCAATCTCAGCCCGTCGCAGCTCGACAGCATCAATCGCAATTTGCACATCAGCGTTGCAGCCTTCGACACTGACGGCGATCTCTATCTGATCGGCGGCGTCGCAGCGTCGGGCGATTTCAATGAAGCGACATTCCTCCTGATCCTTGAGGCGTGGCGGCGCGATCTCCTGGTCATCCTGCAGTCAATGAGCCTGTCGGAAAGGCTCGCCGGCGCCTATCCGGCCGCACGCCTTGAGGCGGTCCGCCGTTTTGCGACGAACCGCGCGCCAGACAATGCGGGCGCCAGCGGAGCGGACAAATTATTCGCAGCTTTCGCCGGCGGCGC
>JBGSSK010000443.1:0-5717 GCA_041737095.1 Parvularculaceae bacterium
GGCGCAGGCGGACAAGGGCGGGCTCGTCATCGCCGCGCTCCACGACCTCGCCATGGCGGCGCAATTCTGCACGCGCCTAATCCTGCTCGACAAGGGCCGGATCATCGCCGACGGCGCGCCCGCGGAGGCGCTGACCGCGGAGCGTCTAAGGAGAGTCTTCGGCGTATTGATGGATGCGGGCGGGCGCTTCGAATTGCCAGCAGCGCCGACGACAGCTTAGCCGCCGACGCTTTTCGATTTTTCCCAGAGCGTTTCGCCGACCCCTGTCCGGCGCGCTTCGGCTCTGGCGGCGATGAACAGGAAATCGGAAAGCCGATTGAGATAAGCGATCGCATGCGCGCCCCCCGTCTCCATACGAAAGAACCCCGCCGCGGCGCGCTCGACGCGCCGGCAAACCGTCCGCGCGACGTGAAGATTGGCGAGCAAGGGCGACCCGCCCGGCAGGATGAATTCCTTCAGCGGCGGCAGACCGGCGTTGAGCAGCGTCGCCGCCTCGTCGATGCGCGCGACATGGCCGTCCGACAGCACCGGCGCGCCCGGAAAACATAGCGCGCCGCCGAGATCGAAGAGGTCATGCTGCGCAAGCGTCAGGGTTGCACGAACATCCTCGCCGGCGCCTTGCGCGAGGATGACGCCGATCCAGGAATTCAGTTCATCGACATCGCCGAGCAATGCGATGCGCGGATCGGATTTGGCGACGCGCGCGCCGTCGCCGAGCGAAGTCTCGCCCTTGTCGCCGCCGCGCGTCACGATACGATTGAGCCTGTCAGGCATGGGTCACCCTCTATCGAAACCGACGCGCGGAGCATCCTCCTGCGGCGCGCCGATCACCGGCCGCGCCAATCTCGGGCGGCGCACGTCGCGGCTAACCCGCCGCCTTGGCGGCGCCGGGGACAACGACGTCGTCGCCGAGCGTCTTGACCTGCATCAGCGCCTTGATGAGCGGCGATATCAGCAGCATCGCGAGGGCGACGCCCATCGCGACATAGGCGACATTCGTATAGACCGCCGCGTAGCCGGCTTTGGCCGCGGCGATGTCGGTCAGTTGCCCGCCGATCGTTTCCGCGCCGGTCGTGCGGGCGATCACCGCCGCCAGATAATTCGACAGGCCTGAATAAAGGAACCACGCGCCCATGGTGAGGCCGACGACGCGCGCCGGCGCCATCTTGGTGACGGCGGACAGTCCGACCGGCGATACCATCAACTCGCCCATCGTGTGGATCCAGTAGATCAGGAAAACGAACCAGACCGCCGTCATGCCCGCCGAACCCGACGCATTCATGCCGGCGACCAGCGCCAGGAAGCCGAGGCCGGCGAGAAAAACGCCGAACGCGAATTTGACCGGCGTCGACGGCTCCATCTTGCGCTTGGCGAGCGCGACCCAGAGCCAGGCCATCACCGGCGCGAAGATGAAGATGAAGCCGGCGTTCAACGACTGGAAGACCGGCGCCGGCACTTCGGCGCCCAAGACATTTTTGTCGACTAAACGGTCCGTGAAAAGGTTCAACGAAGAGCCTGCCTGCTCGAAGAGCGCCCAGAACGGGATCTGCGCGAGCACGAAATAGATCGCCGCGAACATCCGGCTGCGCTCGACGCCTTTCAGCTTGACGATCGCATAGCCGACGAGACCGATGAAAACGGCTATGCCGATGAAGCCGACATATTCGTCGCGGATCAGCTCGGCGTTCATCACCGTCAGCATCGATATGCCGACAATCGCGAGACCGGCGAGATAACACGCCATCTCGATGTTGACCGGGCCGAAAGCCGACTTCTTCAGCTTCGCGGGATCAGGCGGCTCGCCGCGCCCTCCAAGCCATTTCTGGCCGCCGAGAAACACGACAAGGCCAAGCAACATGCCGATGCCGGCGAGGCCGAATCCGTATTTCCAGCCGTAAACAATGCCGAGATAGCCGCAGAATATCGACGAAAGGAACGAGCCGAGATTGATCCCCATATAGAAGATCGTGAACCCGGAATCGCGCCGGACGTCTTTCAAATCATACATCGCCCCGACGATTGTCGAGATATTGGCCTTGAGGTACCCGACGCCGGCGATGATCAGCGCCAGCGACAGATAGAGAATGTTGAGATACATCGGCTCGCGCTCAATGCGGGTCGTGTAGTCGGCGACGGCGACGACCGCCGGCAAACCGACCGCCGCCGGATCGGCGATCCGCATTTCGCTGGCGCCTTCGTTGAAGCTGATGACCGACGAGCCGCTGTCCGACACGATGATCCGATTGACATCGCTCCCGCCGCCGCGGCCGGTCAAGGTGACCTGGTATTCCTGACCTTCATAGGTGAGGATTTCCTTCGATCCCGACCCCTCGAAAGCCATGCCGAAATGGCCGAGCACGAGCAGAATCGCGCCGAACGTCACCGCCTTGCGCTGGCCGAGATAGCGGTCGGCGAGGTTTCCGCCGATGATCGTCATGATGTAAACGAGCGCGGTGTAGGCGCCGTAAATGACCGCCGAGCGCTCATCCGAAAACAGGAAATGCTGCGTCAGGTAGATGATCAGCAGGCCGCGCATCCCGTAATAGGAAAAGCGCTCCCACATTTCCGTGAAGAACAGGATGGCGAGGCCGCGCGGATGGCCGAAAAAGCCGGTGTCTTTCGAGGCGCCCTGAGGCGCCTTTGCTGCTGCGTTCGTCATCGTCCCTCCTGTTGACGGCGCGCCGTCCTCCGCCCCCGACGGCCGGCGCCGTGCCCATTCCTGCAGATGGGCCTATAAGACAATGCGCGGGGCCGAACGCCGCCGCGCGCAGATGATGCCTTGGAGAGTGGCCGAATTGCGGCGTGAAATCCAGAGGTTAGAGTGGAGCAAGCGTTCTGGGAGCGTTTATGTTCGAACTCGACGAACATTTGGCGAACGACACGGTGATCGTCGGCGACATGCCGACCTCGCTCGTCCTGCTGATGAAGGATGAGCGGTTTCCGTGGGTTATCCTCGCGCCGCGGCGCGCCGGGCTCATCGATTTCCATGACCTCGCCGCGGCTGACCGCCGCGCCGTCATCGACGAGACGGCGGCTGTCTCGCGCGCGCTGAAGAAACTGACCGGCGCCGACAAAATGAACATCGCGGCGCTCGGCAATATTGTCCGTCAGCTGCATATTCACGTGATCGCGCGGTTTGAGGATGATGAAGCCTGGCCGCGCCCGGTGTGGGGCGTCGGCGCGCCCCGCCCCTACCCGCCGGGCGAAGCCGAAGCCTGCGCCGCCGCGCTCAAGGACGCGCTCGGGATTTGAAGTCTGATTTTTTCATCTGCGCGCGAATGATTCCGACGATACTGATCGCCAGCCAGAAAATCTCGATGACGACGGAAGGCGGGTTTGGCCGGAAATAGAGCGAGGTGAGGATCATCACCGCGCCGACGGCGTTCAGCGCAGGGTAGAGAATGCGCGTTGCGTCCATGCGGCCGACCTGGCTGAGGAAATAGGTGCCGACGACGAGCGCGACGCCGCCATAGCCGATGATGTCGGGAAGGGTCAGGAAGTGTCCCATCAGGCTTGCATCGCCCAGCCCTCGACCGCCATCGCCGCCTGGCGTACGGCCTCGGAACGGGTCGGGTGGGCGTGACTTGTCCGCGCGATATCTTCCGACGCGCCGCCGAATTCCATCACCGAGACGATTTCGGCGATCAGTTCGCCGGCGCCGACGCCGATGATGTGGCCGCCGAGAACGCGATCGGTTTTCGCATCGGCGAGGATTTTCACGAAACCGTCCGTCTCGTGATTGGTCTTGGCGCGGCTGTTGGCGAGGAACGGGAACTTGCCGACCTTGTAATCAGCGCCGGCCTTTTTCAATTCCTCTTCGGTCTTGCCGACGCTCGCCACTTCCGGCCAGGTGTAAACGACATTCGGCACCGTGTCGTAATTGACGTGACCCGCCTTGCCGGCGATCAGTTCGACGCAGGCGACGCCGTCGTCTTCCGCCTTGTGCGCCAGCATCGGCCCGTGAATCACATCGCCGATCGCCCAGACGCCATCGACATTGGTGCGGAAATGCTCGGTTTCGATGAAGCCGCGCGGGTCGATCTTGACGCCGGTGCGCTCGAGGCCGAGGCCCTCCGTCAACGGACGACGGCCGATCGCGACCAGAACCGCATCGGCGTCGATCAATTCCGCGGCGGCGCCCTCGGCCGACCCGCCGGCCGGTTCGACTGACAGGCTGACGCCGGTCTTGGTCGCCTTCGCACCGGTCACTTTCGACGACAGGCGGAAATTCATACCCTGTTTTTTCATCAGTCGTTCGAACTGCTTCGAGATTTCGCCGTCCATTGTCGGCAGGATGCGGTCGAGGAACTCGACGACCGTCACCTCGGCGCCGAGCCGGCGCCAGACCGAGCCGAGTTCAAGCCCGATGACGCCGCCGCCGATCACCACAAGATGTTTCGGTACAGAAGCGAATGCGAGCGCGCCGGTCGAGGTGACGATGCGTTTTTCGTCGATGTCGACATTCTTCAGCGGCGTCACATCCGACCCCGTCGCAATGATGATGTTGCGCGTCGCCAGATCGCTGGTCTTTCCGCCGGCGTCCGTGACGCGGACCTTGCCCGCCGCGACGATTTCACCGGCGCCGTAATGAACCGCGACCTTGTTCTTCTTCATCAGGAATTCAACGCCCTTGGTCAGTCCGTCGACGGCGTCGTCCTTCTGTTTCAGCATCGCAGCAAGATCGAGCGTCACGCCTCCGGTCTTGATGCCGAGCTTGTCGAACTCGGTCGACGCCGCCTCGAAAAGCTCCGACGCATGCAGCAGCGCCTTCGACGGAATGCAGCCGACATTGAGGCAGGTCCCGCCGAGTTTCTTCGTCTCTCGCTTTTCAATGATCGCGGTCCTGAGACCAAGCTGCCCGGCGCGGATCGCCGCATTGTAGCCGCCAGGGCCGGCGCCGATGATGACGATGTCGAAGACTTCAGACATGGCGCTCCTTCCAGCAGCATCCGCTTTGCGTTCGGAGGCGACATGGGCGAACATCGAAGGCGACGTCAAGGCCCCGGAAGGGTCGATCAGAGGTTCAGACGAGATGACCGCGCTTGGCGGCGCGGTCGGCGTAAATCCACTGCAGCGCCGCGGCGATGATCAGGACGGCGGAGCCGACAAGACCCGACGTTCCGTATTTCTTCGCGCCGTCGGCGATCAGGATGTCGTAGCCGGCGAAGCCGAAGACCATCAGCGCGAAATAGAACAGCAGCAGGATGACGGCGACGCGCCGGCGCAGCAACAGCGACAAGCCGCCCAATATACCCGCCGCGAATGCGATTGCACCGAACGCCTTTCGCCAAAGCGGAAATCCGGCGAGCCAGTCGATGAGATCGGCTTCGAAATATTTGAGAAGCGGCGAGACGCCCTGAGCCGCCGCCCAGTAGTCCGCCGCACTGATCGCGTTCCAGGCAAGCGCCAGAGCGGCGACAAGCCAAAAATGCCAGGCTGGCTTTGACATCGCTCAGCTCCCCCCGTTGGCGATGCGTCATCCTAGAGGAGGCGACCGCCGGCAAGCAATAAGCAAAGCAAAGGCGCTCCGATCGGGGCCGGCGCGCCAGGGGGTTGCATCGGCCGCGCCGGATTCCCCTTAGAGTCTGAATCATAAAGGAGCACGCCCGATCAAGGTCTTGCAAGCCTTCGTGTGAGAGTTCTGATCTGCGCGATGAAGACCCAGGCGAGAGCGCTTTCGATGGTGCGCTCCCAATCCTTGGCGAGGCGGCGCGATC
>JBGSSK010000020.1:0-3825 GCA_041737095.1 Parvularculaceae bacterium
GATCGCGATCGAGACCGGCGCCCCGATCGCCATTGCGCTGCGCATCACCATACGGTCGCGCGCCGCTAGGCCCCGATGCGTCAGCGCCATCCGCCCCAGCCGGTCTTCCTTGAGCGGATCGACGCCCGCCTGATAGAGCACGAGGTCCGGCGCGAACGCGAAAACCGCCGGCAAGTGCGCGTCGAGCGCGGCGAGATAGGCGTCATCCTCGACGCCGTCGGGCAATTCGACGTCGAGCGTCGAACGCGCCTTGCGAAACGGGAAATTCTTGGCGCCATGCATCGAGAAAACAAACACATCCTCGCGTTCGCCAAGCAACGCGGCGTTGCCGTCGCCCTGGTGAACGTCGAGATCGATAATCGCGATTCGTTTGACGCGGCCCTCGCCGAGCAACGTCCTTGCAGCGACCGCGAAATCATTGAAGACGCAGTAGCCGGCGCCGAAATCATAATGCGCGTGATGCGTGCCGCCGGCGAGCTGCCCTGAAACGCCGTCATCAAGCGCAGCGCGCGCCGCGGCGACCGCTCCGCCCATCGTCGCCCGCGCGCGCTCCCAGATATGGCGGGACCACGGGAAACCGATCCGCCGCATCGCCGACGGCGCGATCGATCCCGTCTCGATCGCCGCGACATAATCCGGGTCATGCGCGATCGCGATCTCAGCGGCGCTGGCCGGCGGCGAGGGCCGCAGCATCGCCTCGTCGATGATCGCCGCCTCGATCAGGCGACGCCGCAGCATGCCGTATTTGGTTCCCGGAAAGCGGTGTCCCGCGGGCAGATTGAGGTCGAACCTGTCTGAATAAAAGACCCTCAAGGACGCCGCGCCGGCGCCGCGCTCCGCCGGCGCGCGCGAATGTTCAAAAGCTCGACGAAAAGCGAGAACGCGATGGCGAAGTAGAGATAGCCGCGCGGAATGTGAAATCCTGCGCCGTCGGCGACCAGCGCCACACCGACGAGCAGAATGAAGGCGAGCGCCAGCATCTTGGTCGTCGGGTGCTTTTCAATGAAGCCGGCGAGGGGATTGGCCGCAATCGCCATAACGATGGTTGACAGGATGACGGCGGCGAACATCACGGGGAGAATGGTCGTCATGCCGATCGCCGTGATGACGCTGTCGAGCGAAAATACGATATTGATGATGGTGAGCTGCATGAAAACGGCGCCGAAGGTCGTCTTCGCCTTTGCCTGTTCGTGGCCGGCGCCTTCAACCGCCGCGTGAATTTCCTGCGTTCCCTTCCACAACAGGAAGAGACCGCCGCCGAACAGGATGAGGTCTTTGACCGTCACTTCGGCGAACGCTTCGCGCGCGTGCGCGTCGTCGCCGCCGACAAAAGCCGAAAGGCCACCCGGAAATGTGAATATCGGCTCCTTGTCGAGGCCGATGATCCAGAAAATCCCCCCGAGCATCACGATCCTGAGGACCATCGCGCCCCAGACGCCGATTCTCAGCGCGCTCTTGTGCGCTGCGCCCTTGAGATTGCCGACCGCGATCGAGACAAACAGCAAATTGTCGATGCCGAGGACGATCTCGAGAAATGTCAGCGTGACGAGGCTTCCCCAGAAAGCCGGCGACAGGATCAGGTCTTCCATCATCATTCCTTCAAAGCCAGCCGGCGGCCTCGCGCGCGACCAGCGTTTCGAGAAGAGCGATCATTTCCGGCGCATCGTTGAGGCATTTGATCGCCGTGAATTGCTCGCCGCCCGCCTCGTGAAAGATTTCGGCGCCGCCGATCGCTATCTCCTCCAGCGTCTCAAGACAATCGGCGACAAAGCCGGGCGTGATCACCGCAAGCCTTCGAACGCCGGCGCCGGCGAGGTCGCGGATCGTCGCGTCGGTCGCCGGCGTCAGCCATTCCTCGCGCCCGAATCTCGACTGGAAAGCGAGCGGCGCGAACTCTTCGTCCCATCCCATCGCGCTGCGGAGCAGCCGCGCCGTCTTCGAGCAATGACAGTAATAGGGATCGCCTTCGGTCAGATGCCGTTTCGGCGTGCCGTGGAAAGAGAGAATGACGCGCTCGGGCGTCCAGCCGATCGCGCCGAGCTGCGCCCTGGCGCCTGCTTGCAGCGCCGCGATATAGGCTTCGTCATCATGATAGGGCGCGGCGATCCTGAGCGCCGGCTGCCATTTCATGTCTTTCAGCGCATCGAACGCCGCGTCGGCGACGCTCGCTGTCGTCGACTGCGAATATTGCGGATAGAGCGGAACGATCAGGATGCGGTCGCACCCGGCGTCTTTCAGCATCGAGATCTCGCCGCCGATTGAGGGGGCGCCATAGCGCATCGCCCACCGCACCTCGGCGCGGTCGCCGATCCGGCCGGCAAGCGCCTCGCTCGCCGATTTCGTGAAATGCCGCAGCGGCGAGCCGTCCTCCGTCCAGATTTTCGAATAGGCGCGCGCCGAACGCGCCGGGCGGACATTCAGGATGACGCCGTGCAGGATCGGCAGCCAGAGCAGACGCGGCAGGTCGACGACGCGCGGGTCGGACAGGAATTCCGCGAGATACCGCCGCACCGCCGCCGCCGTCGGCGCATCCGGCGTGCCGAGATTGACAAGCAGGACGCCGACCCGGCCGAATCGAACGGCGGGATGGGTCGACTTGTTGTTCTCGGTGCGGATTACGGTCATATCGGATTTACGAAGCGACGCCGGTAGAAGATCGCACAGCGTTTGTCACGCAAATGCAGGGGCTGTGTCACAAAACCGTAACATAATCGACCGACGGTCCCGGCGGCGCGCACTACGGGCGGCATGGTTGGTCAAGGCGGGGTCCTGATGGAATTCTTCGGCGTCGGCATCTGGGCGGCGGTCGGCTTCGCCTTGGCTGCGTATGCGGTCGTTGGCAACGATGCGCTGCAGACCCTCGGGACATTCATCAACTCCAACCAGAAGCTGCCCTGGTGGGCGCTTTTCCTGTTCGCCGCAACAATCCTCATCGTGGTTTTCGCCTTTGGCTATGTGCAGTATGGCGGCGACCCTTCGTGGGGGCGGTTATCGAACACGGCGAAATTCCCGGTCGTCGAGATCAAATGGTATCACATCGCCCCCGCGCTTTCGCTGCTCGTCCTGACACGATTCGGCATTCCGGTTTCGACGACCTTCATGGTCCTGACCACGTTCGCAACGGCTGGCGGGCTGGGCAGCATGTTGTCGAAATCGCTGTTCGCGTACGCCGCTTCTTTCGGGCTTGGCCTCGTCATGTATGCGATCCTCGCGCCGACGATCGAGCGGCATTTTCTGAAGACGCCTGATCGCGCCCAGAAGCCGATCTGGATTCTCCTGCAATGGGTCACGACCGCCTATCTATGGGCGATCTGGCTGATCCAGGATTTCGCGAATATTTTTGTCTATCTGCCGCGCCAGCTGACGATGGTGCAGACCGTCGGCGCCATGGGGATCATCCTGGCGTTGCTGCTCTACACTTTCTACAACAAGGGCGGCCCGGTTCAGAAGATCCTGCGGACAAAATCGAATGTCGTGGATATCCGCTCGGCGACCCTCATCGACTTCACTTATGCGTCGATCCTCGCCTATTTCGCCAACGTCAATAACACCCCGATGTCGACCACCTGGGCGTTTCTCGGGTTTATCGCCGGCCGCGAGATTTCGATCGCGACGATCGACAAGCTCCGTCCGTTCGGCGCAACGTTGAAGCTGGTCGGCTCGGACGCGCTGAAGGCGACAATCGGCCTTGTGATCAGCGTCGGGCTCGCCGTCGGCATGCCGCGCCTTGCGGAATACCTGCAGACCGTCGGGTTCGGCGGCTGATGCGCGCCGCCTATTCGGCGGCGCGGATGATCGGCTTGGCGCCGGCCTGCGGCGCTTCCG
>JBGSSK010000109.1:0-3722 GCA_041737095.1 Parvularculaceae bacterium
GTTGGCGTCGCCGACGCCGAGAACGGCGGCGTCAGCGCCGACAAGCAACGCGCCCGCCTCGCCGGCGAAACCGTTTCTGCGCGCGATCGCGGCGAGATCGGACGGCGCGCCGGCCAGATCGTTGGATTTTTCGCGAACGAGAAAGATCGGCGTCGCGCCCCGCGCGCGCGTTTCCTCATAATCAATCAAAAGATCCGTAATCATGAAACGCTCCGTTAAACTGCCGGCAATGGAAGTTAGCGCCGTCTTTGACGGCAGAGTTAAGCCTTTATTGAAGAGATTCCGCAATGATCCGGTCGATTATCCGCAGCTCTTGAGGGATCTCTCATGGTCGTCCGTATGCCCGCGATCAATTCGCCCGCCGCCCGCGCTGCGAGCCTTGTCGTCGTCGCGCTCCTTATGTCCGCCTGCGCATCGGGCGGCAAGTCGCTCAGCGCCGATGGGCAAAGCGTCGACTACAAGGGAGAAATCGGCGTCTTCACCAATCCGGGCGCGTATGCGGGCGACATGGATCCGGTCGCCGCGGCCGCCTATTGGGGGTCGCAATATAATCGCAACTCCAAAGACGTAAACGCGGCGATCGCCTATTCATCGGCGCTGAGAAAAATCCGGTCGAATGAAGAAGCCGTCAAAGTGATGACGCGGACCGCGAACGCCAATCCGGAACACCCGCAGGCCAATATCGAGGCGGGCAAAACGCTCGTCGAAGCCGGTCGCGCCTTTGAAGCGGTGCGTTATCTTGAAAAATCGGTCGAGCTCGCGCCGCAGGATTGGCGCGCCTTTTCAGCCTTCGGCGTCGCGCTCGATCAGATCGGCGAACACAAACTCGCCCGCACGAAATATGACATGGCGCTGGTCTTTGCGCCGGATTCGCCGATGATCCTCAACAACAAGGCGCTCTCCTACGCGCTCGACGGCGATCTCGACCAGGCAAAGCAGGTGCTGCGTCACGCTGCGACAACCCGCGGCGCCGATGCGCGCATTCGCCAGAACCTCGCGCTCGTTCTCGCCATGAAAGGCGAAATGCGCGAAGCCGAGCGCCTCGCGCGCTCCGACCTGCCGCCGCAGATCGCCGACCAGAACATCGATTATTTCCGCGCGCTGGTGAAACAGCCGGCCTATTGGCAGGAGTTCGCGGCGGACAATATGGAAACGCCGTCCTTCGACGCCGCGCCGGCCGCCGCTAAGCCCCCGGTTCCCGAGCTCAAGGAAGCGCCGAAGAAAGAAGATAAGAAGCCGGCGACGCCGGTCGCCCTGAAAGAGACCGCGGCGACGCCGACCAACGCGTCCGCGATAGTCGCGCCGGAAGCGCTGACCGCGCCGCTCAAGGACTGACGGCCGACGACTGGCGGCCAGGAACCGCCGGCTTGCACCATGAATGCTGAAAAACCGCCGCGCCGCCGGCGGCTTTTTTGCGCCGGCGCGGCGCTCACCGGCGGTTAAAGGATTTTCGCAAGGATGGCGGCGTTGACCGTGAGAGGGACATGGTTTTCGGCGCGAAATTTGCTTCTGCTATTCCCTGAGAGGTTGCAAAGGCGTCACGGCGGATGGGCTGGTCCAAAATGAAACAGGCGGGAACGACGATCACCAGACGGAATTTTCTTGGTTGCCAAAAAGGCTCATCGGCGGTCGAGTTCGCGCTCGTCGTGCCGATATTCCTTGCCCTGACATTCTCTGTGCTGGAGGGCGGCTATTTCTTCTTCGTCGATTCGGCGGTCAACGCCGCGAACGTCAAGGCGTCGCGCCTGATCAGGACGGGCCAGGCGCAGAGCGGCTCGATATCACGCGACGCGTTTTTTGACGAAGTCTGCAACGTCGTTAAACTGTTCGGCGATTGCAATCAGCGGCTGACCGTCGACGTTGCGCGCTTTTCAAGCTTCGCGGAACTCGCCGCCGATATCGCCGCGCCGGTTTGCCGCGACGCCGATCCGGACGTCGTTGACGCCCTTCCCTATCAGGCTGGAGGCTCACGCGACATCGTCCGGGTGCGCGTCTGCTATTTGCACAAGAGCTTTAATCCCGGTCTTGGCATGAACCTCGAACGCGCGGCCGGCGGCGAAGTGAAAATGTTTTCGACGTCAATCTTCCGCAACGAATCCTTTGATTCATGATGGTCGAGACTGACAGACGATGGGTGCAAGCATGCTGATCCGTATTAAGAACCTTCTGGCGCATTTCAGCGCATCCTGCGGCGGGCTTGCCGCCGTCGAGTTCGCCTTCATCGCGCCGATGATGGTGCTGATGTTTTTCGGCACGATCGAGGGCTCGGCGGCGTATTCGACAAACCGCCGCGTTCTGTTGTCGGCGAACACCCTCGCTGACCTCGTCGCGCAGGAAACATCGATCACCAGGAACACTCTCGACGATCTGTTCGTCGGCATGGAGGATATCATCGATCCGCGCGACATCGACGTGACGTTCCGCGTGGTCAGCATCACGCTCGACACGGCGACCGACGAGGTCAAGGTTCACTGGAGCTATGATTCAACGGGCGCAACGCCCTATGCCGCCGGAAGCGTTTACGCCGGCGATGTCGACAAGGCGCTTCTAAACGATACGGCGTCGCTCATCGTCTCTGAAGTAACCTATGAATACGCCTCGCCGATCTCGCAGAAAGTGATCGGGCCATTGACGATGAACGAGAGCGGGACGCGCTGGCCGCGGCTTGCGCCGAAGGTTCAATATTGCGTCACGTTCGGCAATTGCACGAGCTGACACGAAAACGCCCCGTCCGGAAGGGACGAGGCGTCAAGGAATTCAGTCGGCGCCGACTATTCCGTCAGGTTCGAAATCTTGTTGCGCGGCGCATTGTCCGAAGAAATCAGCCGGCGGACGAGATCCGGGGTCGCTTCAAAGCTCGCCTGGTGCATTGCGACCATCGAGCCGTCGCCCTTGACGCTGGCGTCGATGCCGGCCATTTCCGCCGCCCTTACCGTCAGGGAAGACGCCGCCATGTCGTCGATATAGCCGTCAGCGCTGACGGTCTTCGCGGCGATCTCGTTGCGGAAGCGCTCGGCGAGTGAATAATAGCTGCCGATCGATGAGGCGACATTGCCGCGCGGAATGCCGTAATCGGCGATCTCGTAGCGGCTGAGATAGGCGCCGCTATTGTCCGAGAATGTTCCGGCGCTGGTGAAGACGTATTTCTGGTTGAACGCCGACACCGATTGCGGATTGGCGTAGCCGCCGGTGAAGAACGTCACGATGTTCGCGCCGACGCAGCCGGTGTTGTTCGGCCCAAGGCAGGCGAGCGGCACGATGTTGAAATTGAGCGAGCCGCCGATCGACGCGGCGATGAAGGGCTGGCCGTCGGATGTCCGACGCTCCTGCCAGACGATGCCGAGTTCGGTGAGGACGGGTCCGAGATTGACGGGATCGAAATTGGCGATCATGCCGCGCGGATTGGCGATCAGGTCGTTCGACTGCGCATTGGCGACGCCTCCGGAAACGACGAGCGCGCAAGCGGTCAGGCCGAAAAGCATTTTAGACATTGAAATCCCCACCCTGGTTGACTGGCCGCACCCTCGCGGCTGGGCGCCCCGTCGCCCGACAAAGAGCATGCTACCCTGAAAATGCGTTTGCGCAAATGCCGCGTGACTTTGCCCGTCGCGCATGGTTGAAGCCGCGTCGATGGAAGACCGACGCCCCAAAGACGCGACCGGAAAGCCGGCGGCTCGCCCGAAAAAGGCGCCGCCGCCCCCGCCGCCCGGCCTTGCGCCGCG
>JBGSSK010000129.1:0-4126 GCA_041737095.1 Parvularculaceae bacterium
CCGACGACGCGCCGGCGACGCGCTGGCGCAATCTTGCGCTGGCGCCGGTGCTGCTCGGTTGGGGATGGTCGTTCGTCGCGCTTTTCGGGTTCATGGCGTTTGCGCTGAACGCGCCGGGCGCCGCCAATGCGCGGGCGTTCACGGTCGAGACCGGCCCGCTCATCATCATCGCATCGATCATCGCGCCGGTCGCCGTGGCCGCCGTGATGCTGCAGCTTGAAGGACGCATCAACGCGCCGTCGCTGCAAAAGCCATGGCCGGCGCAGAAAGCGCTCGATGCCCTTTACGGTTCGGTCCTTGCGCCGATGGCCGATGTCATCAAGCGGCTCGGCGCCGGATCAGTTCTCGTGCTGATCCTGATCCTCTCCTATCGCTTTGCGGATCTCGTCTGGGGCGCTTTCGCCTTTCCATTTTACATGGGCGAGAATTTCGGCGCGCTGCATCACACCAATGACGAGGTGGCGATCGCCTCGAAGTTTTTCGGCTCGCTGATGACTTTCGGCGGCATCACACTCGGCGCGCTCGCAATCATGCGGTTCGGCCGCATGCCGTGCCTGTTCGCCGGCGCCGTGCTCGCGGCCGCCACCAATCTCCTCTTCGCCGACCTGGCGCTCGGCGGCGCCGCGATCGACGGCTTCATGCGGTTCTTCCATCTCTATGGCGTCTTTCACATCCTGCAGCCCGTCGCGGATATCCTGACCTTGCAGGTCGCGATGGACGAACGCCTGTCGCGGCTGATGATCGTGATCGGCGCTGAAAATCTCGCAGTCGGTTTCGCCAGCGCCGCGATCGTCGCTTATCTTTCCTCGATCGTGAACCCGAAATATGCGGCGGTTCAATATGCGCTGTTCGCCTCGCTGACGATGTTGATCGGGTCGCTCGGGCGCGGCGCGCTCGGCGAGATGATCGAGGACAAGGGTTTCGCCTATGTCTTTTATCTGACCGCGGCGCTCGGACTGGTCGCTGTCGCGGCGAGCGCGCTTGAATGGCTGCGCCAGACAAGTATTGCATCCGCCGCAAAAGCGCCGGCGGGAGATGCGGTCAATTCGCCGGCGTCAGGCTGACGGGCGTCTTGCCGCGGGCGAGACAAGCGTCGACGTCAGGTTTCTCGGCTCCCGAAACGAGCGCGCCCGCATCAATCTGCGCCGCCCGCTTCGTTCCTTCATTGTCCGGAAAGAGGATGACGATCAGCGCGCAATCAGAGAGCATGTAACGGCGGAATTCTCCCTCGCCCTCGACCCGCGCGAGATCCGGCGCGCCGAGCAGCGCATCCAGCGCAGCGGCGTCCTTGTTCTTGATGTCGGCGATGAGGAACGCCGGATCGGTCCGAACGCCGCCTTGCGACACCTTGCCTACGCCGGCCGACGTGCCATTGGTTGCGCAGGCGGCGCTCATCACGCCCAATGCGGCGGCGATAAATCGTTTTGTCAAACGGGGCCTCCCGGTATTCGCCCGCCCGCGGCTTGACCATCTGCGGGCGACGGATGAAAAGGCGGGCGCCCAACGCCCGCCGTCCCTTGTCATAAGGCGGCGACGGGTCCGCCGCAAATACGGAAGGTCATTCATGTCACACTCTGCTCTCGACGTCGTCGGCGTCGGCAATGCGATCGTCGACGTCCTGGCCGAGGCGGATGACGCGTTTCTCGCCGCCCACTCCATCGCCAAAGGCGGCATGATGCTCATCGATGAGGCGCAAGCGCGCAATATCTACAATGCGATGGCGCCGGGCGTCGAGATTTCCGGCGGCTCGGCAGCGAATTCGATCGCTTGCATCGCCTCGCTCGGCGGCAAGGCCGGATTCATCGGCAAGGTCTCGAAGGACGCGCTTGGCGACATTTTCCGCCACGACCTGCGGGCGCTCGGCGTGAAGTTCGAAACGCCGCCGCTCGAAAAGGGACCGGCGACGGCCCGCTGCCTCATCAATGTGACGCCGGATGCGCAACGTTCGATGACGACCTATCTCGGCTCCGCAGGATTTGTCTCCCCGGCCGATATCGACAGCGCGCTGATCGAATGCGCGGCGATCACCTTCTTCGAAGGCTATCTTTTCGAGCAGCCGGTGGCGCGCGAGGCGTTCATCAAGGCTTGCAGCGTCGCCAAGAAGGCCGGTCGAAAAGCGGCGCTTACGCTTTCGGATGCGGGATGCGTCGATCGCCAGCATGAGGCGCTCGTCGCCTTCACGACAGCCCATGTCGACATTCTGCTCGCCAACCAGCAGGAGGCGGAGACGCTTTTCGGCGCCAGCGATCTCGGAGAAATCGCCCGCCGCGCGCGGACCCATTGCCCGCTGACGGCGGTGACTCTGTCGGAAAAGGGATCGATCCTCATCCCGCGCGACGGCGATGTCGTTCGCGTCGCGCCGGCGACGCCGTCACGCGTCGTCGATACGACCGGTGCGGGCGACGCCTACGCCGCCGGCCTCCTGTTCGGTCTCGCCGAGGGGCTGGATCTCGCCAGATGCGGGATGCTCGGCTCAATCTCCGCCGCCGAAGTGATCAGTCATTTTGGCGCGCGACCGCAGCAAAATCTCCGCAAGCTTGCCGTCGAGGCCCGCGTCCTTTCATGAAGCGACCGCTTATATTCGCGGTCGCGGCCGTCCTCCTCTCCTGCGGCGGGGCCGCGTATGTCAATCGCGAGCCGCTGACGCTCGACTATCTGGGCGCGCGGACGCTAAAGCGCACGCTTGCGGAGCAGCAGGCGCTCCTCCAGCCGTTTATTCAAATATCAACGCCAACGGTCGGCGCGGCGCCCTATCCGGCCGTCATCCAGTTCCATGGCTGCGCCGGGTATAGCGCGGATTTCATGGATCAGTGGGCGAAGCGCGCAACCGATCTGGGTTTCGCGGTGATCGCAGTCGACAGCAATTCGCCGCGCGGCCTCGATCGAGAGACGGCGCTATCATCCGTATGCAAAGGAAAATTGCTGCTCGGACAGGAACGCGCCGGCGATGTCGTCGCCGCACTTGATATCGCGCTCCAGCGCGACGACATCGACAAGGCGCATATCGTCCTTGCCGGCTGGTCGCACGGCGCCTGGTCGGTCATGGATTATCTGGCGCTTACAGCCGCCGGCAAGCGTCCGCCTTCGCTGCGTGATGCGCCGACGCCCGCAGGGATCGCCGGCGCAGTTCTCTTTTATCCTTACTGCGGGGCGGGAACATGGTCGCGCGTTCATCGCTGGAAAGCCGATGTCGATACGCTCGCCTTCGTCGCCGGCAAGGACACGGTCGTCGATGGCGCCGAATGCCGGGGGCGATTTGAAAAATTGCGCCGCGACGGCGCGGCGATCGACCTTATCTACTACGAAAACGCCGATCATGTTTTTGACAATGAAAGCCTCGTCGGCGGCCCGTATGAGCATTACTATGACGCCGATTATGCAGCGGACGCGGCGCGCCGTTACGACGCCTACCTCGAACGCGTCAGGGCGCGGCGCTAGCGTCAGGCGATAGTCGCCAGAACGGCGTCATGGCGGCGAATTGTCGCCAGTTCTTCTCGACGATCCGGGCGGCGGCGGCGGCCTCCGCACACCGGCGACCGGCGATGAAGCCGGCGACATGCGCCGCCTTAGCGCCATGGCCGATATAGACCGAAGAGGCGATATCCTGCGCGACGACCGCATCATTGATGTCGCCGAATGTTTCCTGGAGCGCGCTCATCGCGGCGAAGAACGGCTTGCGCGACGCCGGGTCGAAATGGTCGCGGAAGAACTGCGCGGCGTATCTCAGCTTCTTGAGATCGACGCGCAGGGGATGGAGAGAGGCGACAACCGAAAAGTCGACGCCCTGCGCACGCCCGGTCAATTTGCCCCAGCGACGTTCAAGCGCGCTCTCGGCGTAGGCGCGCGCCGGCGCCGCGAGCTGCACCAAACCTGCGGCTCGCCATTTCTGCAAATAGGCGGCGCTGAGAAGATCAATCGAAAAGAGGCCGAAATCCGGCCCGGACAATACCGATGCGATATCCGCGAACAATTGGGCGCGCCTCGCCTCAAGTTGCGTCCGCAGTTCCGCCGACGGCGGCGCTTCGCCCAGGTTGCGGCGAATGAACACGTCGATATCGCGCGCCGCGCCGATCCGGCGCCCGAGATCGCGCGCGTGGAGCGCCAGCGAAGCGATCTCATCCGATGG
>JBGSSK010000149.1:0-6153 GCA_041737095.1 Parvularculaceae bacterium
CCGCGGCGAGCGACTGCTGGGCGGCGTCCGGCCGGTCCGTCGCGATGATGTCGACGCCGGCTTCGGCGAGCTCGGCGTAAAATCCCTCGTCGCCGTTCGCCGCAATCGCTCGGTCGATCGAATCTCGCCCGCCGAGCGTTCCGAAAATAACCTCGACGCCCTGATTGTCGAGGAGCGAGAAAAGCCGTGGTCGCAGCTCTTCAACGCCGGTGAACGCGATCAGCCGGTCGGCGGCGATTCCGGCCGCGATCGCGGCGTTGAGATCCGATTGCGCCTCAAGCGTCAGGGAAATCATCGCCTGAGGCGCGAGGCGGTGAAGGCGGCGCGCCTGCGCCAGCGTATAGGCGATCAGAATGACGCGATCGTCCGCTTGCTGACTTTCGATCTCGGCGATGACGTCCTCATAGCGCGCCGATCGCTTAAAATCGATCGACAGGATGGTCCGGCCCTCCGCCCAGCGGAGGACGTAGGCGAAGCGCGGAGGATGAAAAGCAGTCAGGGCGCCGGCCCCGTCTTTCAGGAACAATTTGTTCAATTCGCTCCAGCGCGCCGCATCGGCGGCGCCTGCGCCGCTGGTCGTACGGTCGAGCGTCTCGTCATGCATGAGGTAGAGCACGCCGTCCGCCGACGCCGCCACATCGATCTCCAGGATCGCCGGCAGGCGTTGCAGCGTCGCCTGCATGGTCTCAAGGGCGTTTTCGGGATAGCCGGGGGCGGGACCGCCGCGATGCGCGGAGATCAGCGCGATGTTCTTTTCCTCGAGGCAGTCAAATAACCGGTTGAGATCGCCAACCGACGCGATAGACCAGGCCGACTTGGTCGAGCGCTCTTCATCGTCGGTCGCTGCGCTCGGCGGGCTGCATGCGATAAGCAGGAAGCAAAGCGCGGCGATCGTCAGCCGGCGCACAAACTGCGATGGCTGACGATCGCCGTGCTTGCTAACAAGGAGCGCCAGGACCTGCATCACACGCGGCTCAAGTTGCTTCTTTGCGCCCCCGATCAGGACCGCGCATGATGCCGGGGATACAGTCCCGCGACCCAGCTGAATGGCTGGAAGCGACGCAAGAAAAATACGCGGTCGGCTCATCGCCAAATCATCGGTTTTTCATCGGTGCGCCGTCCTGTCGGCCGGCGCCCGGCGAATTTAGAAAGTCCCTGGCGAAGCCGCCGAAGGCCAAGCAAAAGCAGTGAAGCAAGGTCGTCATGAAAAACGCACTTACGGCATTAATAACGTTTACGGGAGCCATCGTAATGGTTTTTCCGCCGGTTATTTCATCTATTCGTTCGCCTGATGGCAGGGGTGCGAACGAATACCGCCGCAGCGCGGCGATCTGCGCTGCTGCTGGCTGGTTTCCGCATTCGTCACGCGACCAGGATGATTGCGCCAATCGTTTTGCCGGCTTCGAGCATGCGGTGCGCGTCGGCCGCCTGTTCGAGCGGCAGGCGGGCGGCGATCCTCGGCTTTACGATTCCGGCGCCGATGAGGTCGAAAACCGCACCGGCCATCGCCGGCAGACGGTCAGGCGTTGCGTAATGGAATAGCGAGGGCCTCGCGAGGCTGAGCGAGCCGCGCCGAGTCAGCTCCAGCGGCGCGAAGGGCGGCACGGCCCCTGAAGCATTGCCATAGCTCACCATCATGCCACGCAGTGCAAGGCTGTCGAGCGAGGCTTCGAACGTCGCGGCGCCGATCGAATCATAGACGACGTCGACGCCCCTGCCGTCAGTCAGCGTGCGGACTTCGGCGGCGATTGCCGGGGTCGCCGTCCGGTCGATGATGTCGGCGGCGCCATTCGATTTCGCCGCGGCCGCCTTGTCGGGGCTGCCGACGACCGCGATGACACGCGCCCCGATATGCGCGGCCCAGGCGGTCAGGATTGAGCCGACGCCGCCCGCCGCCGCGGTGACGAGGGCGGTCTGGCCGGCCTTGAGCGGAAAGACCTGTTTCACTAGCATTTCCGCGGTCAGACCTTTGAGAAATGCGGCTGCGGCGACGTCGTCGGCGACGGTCGCCGGGATGTGGGCGGCGCGCGCCGCATCGACGATCGTTTCTTCGGCGTAGGCGCCCGCGCCCGAGAGATACGCGACACGGTCGCCCTTGGCGAAGGGAACGCCGGACGCCGCCTCGCTGACGACGCCGGCGCCATCCTGCCCGAGGACGCAAGGAACGCCAACCGGGTAGAGGCCTTTTCTTTGATAGACATCGATGAAATTGACTCCGATCGCCTTGTTCCGCACACGGATAGAACCCGGCGGAAGCGGGTTCTGGTCGACATGGCGCAACGCAAAATGCTCCGGCCCCCCGACAGCGGTCAGGACGATCTCTTTGATCTTCATCTGGCGATCACCTCGATTTCGACCCGCGCGCCGAGCGGCAGGGCGGCGACGCCGATGCAGGTCCGCGCCGGATAAGGCGCCTCGAAGGCGGCGGCGTAGGCGGCGTTCATTGCGGCGTAATCGTCCATATGGGCGAGATACACATTCGCCTTTATGACGTCGCCGAGGCCCTTTCCGGCCGCCGCGAGCACCGAGGCGAGGTTTTTCAGCACCTGCTCGGTTTCCGCTGCGGCCCCGCCGCGGATGAGCGCGCCGCTTGCCGGGTCAAGCCCGATCTGGCCGCTCACATAGAGCGTTTTGCCGGCCCGCACCGCCGGCGAAAACGGCAGGCCCTTGAGGGCGGGGTTGTCGATCGAGATCGCTTTGCGGGCCATTCCTTGTTTCCTCGTGGCGGCGCTCGGGCCGGGCGACTGTCGTTCCTGTTTTGCATCGCCTATGATCTAGGCCAAAGGAGTTTTTCTGATGCGCTTCACAATCAATATCGACTGCACGCCGCAGGAAGCCCGGACGTTCTTTGGCATGCCGGATGTCGAGCCGCTCAACAACATGGTGGTGGCGGAGATGACGAGGCGGGCGAAAGACCAGATGGATACGCTGGCCGATCCGGAGCGGCTGGTGGCGCAGTGGATCCAGATGAGCGGCAAGGGCATGGACGCCCTCCAGGGAATTTTTGGCGCAGCTATGAGCGGCGGCGGCCCGGTCAAGAAGAAGTAGTTCCGTCTATAGCACAGGCCTGCGGCCTCGGCCGACCTCGTTTTGAAAGGCTTCGGCGAAGGCGAGGACCGTCGCGTCCGCGTGCGGCGGCCCAGCGATTGTCAGGCCCATTGGCATGCCGTCGGCGAACTCGCCGAATGGTGCGGTGATGGCAGGTAGGCCAAGTTGATTGAATAAGAAAGTGCAGACGTCGGTGAGGTCAAACGGATCTTCCGACTCCCGGATTGTCGGCGGCGACCGTAGCACGGTTGGGACAATAACGAGATCGATGGCCTCGAACGCCGCAGCGGCCAAAGCCCGCTTGTGCGCGGTTAGCTCCTGTTGGGCAGCGAGTTCAGCGTCGGAGACGGACGAGCCGCTCATGATCAACGCAAGGGTTCGCCGATCGAAGAGAACGGCGGATGGGGCTAAGACTGGCGCATGATAGCGGAAAGCTTCCGCTTCGATTATCCGACCCGCGTCGAATGTCGGGAGTTTTGCGTTTGACACGCGCGCGCCGATTTTCGTGGCCACCCTTGTCGCCTCGTCGAATGCGGCTCCGACTTCAGCCGAATAGTTTGCGTCGCAATAGAGCAGCGGCTCGACCAGGGCGCCGATGCGCGGTCGGCCGATCTGCGCCGCAGGAAAGCCACGAATCTCCGGCGCCATTGCGCCCAGCATCAGCCTCAGATCCGCGACGGAACGGCAAATCGTTCCGATGTGATCATAGGTGCGAGCGAGAGGCATCACGCCGCCTGCGTCGATGAGCCCGTAGGTCGGCTTGAAGCCGGAAACGCCGCACATTGACGCCGGTATGCGATCGAGCCCCCGGTGTCGGTTCCGACCGCGGCAAAGCATAGTCCTGCGGCGACCGCCGCTGCTGGGCCGCTCGAAGATCCGCCGGTGATGCGCTCGCGATCGAAAGGATTGCAGGCTGGTCCGGCGTTGCTGACGGCGCCGGTCGCGCCGAATGCAACTTCGTGCATATTGAGCTTGCCCAGGATGACGGCGCCCGCCGTCCGCAATGCCTTTATGACGAGCGCATCCTCTGTAGACTGACGAGTAGCGTAGGCCTCGCTCGCTGCCGAGCAGCGGAGGCCTGCGACGTCGATATTATCCTTGATCGCTATTGGAGCGCCATGCAGCGGCCCGCAGGGCGACCCTGCCGCACGGTCAGCATCGGCTTTTTTTGCCGCCGCAAGCGCGCCGGAGCGGTCGAGGGTTATGAAACTGTTCAGCGCGCCATCAAGTCTATCGAAGCGGTGCAGGCAGGCGTTCACTGCGTCGACCGAGGAGATTGCTCCGCGCCGAATCGCACCCGTTAGTTCAACGAGATCAAGGGAGGCGATGTCGTCGGCTCCGGCCATTTCCGTCCGGCGGTCACAGCTCGTGAGGAAAGCGAGCGAACCACGCGCGGCGACAAAATCGCGCCGGTTAAAATGCGCGGGTCCCATTTAATCCACCAGCTTTTGTTGATTTAGGCCTACACAATTTTGCGGCGCGGGTCTTGGCGGTTGCGGCGCCGCGCCTTGCGATGCGGCGGGTCCCGCCCTTATGTCTAGCGCCGGTCTTGGAGCCACAGCCGACTTATGCCTAACCCAGTTGCGGCGGAGACGATTTTCGCCCGCGCCAGCGGCCCCGGGAGGGCGGGTGTCATGGTCGTCCGCCTGTCGGGGTCGCGGGCGCTGGAGATCGCAACAGCCCTCGCCGGCGATCCCGGCGCGCCGCGCCGCGCTGTCATGCGACTTCTTCGCGACCCCTCCGGCGACCTGATCGACCGCGGTATCATTCTCACCTTCAAGGCCCCGGCGAGTTTCACCGGCGAGGATGTCGTGGAATTCCAATTGCACGGGTCCGTCGCGGTCGAGGCGGCGTTGTACGACGCTCTCCGGGCGCACGGAGCACGCCCGGCGGAGCGAGGGGAGTTCACGAAGCGCGCGCTGCTGAACGGAAAACTCGATCTCGCCGAGGTCGAGGGCCTCGCAGACCTTCTCGAAGCCGAAACGAAGCTTCAAAGATTGCAGGCTTTGGGGCAATTGGCAGGGCGGCTTTCGTCCGTTGCGGAAGCCTGGCGGGCGCGGCTTCTGGCGATCATGGCGCCCCTTGAGGCGGCCATCGACTTCCCTGACGAGGCGGATATTCCGGCCGAGATCGCGGCGCGTGCGGCGCCCGAGATCGACGCCCTGATAGCGGCGCTGAAAAGCGAGCAGGAAAGGTCCGTCGGCGCGATGGCCATACGCGAAGGCGTCAAGGTCGCGATCATCGGCGCGCCGAACGCCGGCAAGTCGTCGCTCCTAAACCTGCTCTCCGGTTCCGAGCGGGCGATCGTCTCGGAAACGCCCGGCACTACGCGCGACGTGATCGAGGCGCGGCTAGAGCTCGGCGGGATGCTGGCGTCCCTCTTTGATACGGCCGGACTTCGCGACAGGACGGATGACCGGATCGAGATCGAGGGCATACGCCGCACACGGATGACCGCTGAAGAAGCAGACATCCGTATACTGATGATTGATGTTTCGAGCGGATCGTTTGCCGCCGGTAGTGTTCCACGTGAAACAACAGTGCGGGAGCTCAGCGCCGACGAGGCCGCTTCCGCCGGTTTCGGCCTGATGCGGCCCGGTGATATCATTCTCTTGAACAAAATCGACCTGATTGATGCGGCGCCGGCGGTTTCGGCTCCCGGTATGACCGTCGCGACGTTCTCGGCTAAAACCCGCGTAGGGCTCGATCACGTCCTCGGCGTGCTCGAAGAGGCGGTGTCGGCGCGCGCTCCGGCCGAGGATGCGGTGCTGTCGAGATCCCGGCATGCCGATGCGGTCGAGCGAGCCATCCGCCGCCTTGCCGCGGCCCGAGAGCGCTTGTCCGTATCGCCGGAGCTTGCCGCGGAAGACGTTCGGATGGCGATGCGGGCGCTCGGCGGCATTACCGGCGCGGTCGACGTCGAGGAGGTCCTTGGCGCGATCTTTTCGAGTTTCTGCGTCGGAAAATAAGCGGCCCTTCACGTGAAACGCCGTTCCCGTTTCCGGCCCGGCGCCTTATATCGCCCGCCATGGGCAAGGCCATGGCGACCTACGATGTGATCGTGATCGGCGGCGGGCACGCCGGCTGCGAGGCTGCGGCCGCGGC
>JBGSSK010000157.1:0-9782 GCA_041737095.1 Parvularculaceae bacterium
GATCGCCCCGTCGCGAACGACGCGCGCCTTTGTCGGAACGGCGCCGACGCGCGCAAGCTCGGCGTGATACGCCCAGTGGGTCGTCGCCCGCTTTCCCTCGAGGAGGCCGGCGGCGCCGAGAATGAAGGCGCCCGTGCAGACCGATGTCGCAAAGCGCGCCGACGCCGCCTGCCGTTGCACGAAGGCGATCAGCCGCGAATCGTTCATGGCGTCATCGACGCCGAAGCCGCCCGGAACGACAAGAACGTCTGCTGGCGGACAATCCTCGAATACGCAGGTTGGGTTGAGCGTCAGCACCGTATCGGTCGGAACCGACGCCATCGAGGACGACGCAAGATGGACGCTCGCGCCCGGAAGGCGCGAGAGGACCTGCAGGGGACCGGTGAAATCGAGCTGCGTCACATTCGGGAAGAGAACGAAGGCGATGGTCAGGGGTTGCATTCGCCATTCCGGTTTCGCCGCCCATCCTTCGTGAAGCGATTGTGCGCCTCGCTCCTCAGGATGAGGGATTTATTGTTGCAGCCAGAGCGATCCTCAACCATATGAGCCTTCGCTTCGCGAGGAGGTCTCGAAGGATGCGGCGCGCGCAAATTCATCTCCGTTCGCCCCAGCTCGCAATGATATCCATCAGATCATGGATATCGCGGCCACTCTTCCCGATCCATTTCTGGGACGGACCGCGCCAGCGATGCGCGGGCCAGTCGACGGACCCGTTCTTCCGGAACGCAACGCCCTCCCTTTTCAGCAGCCGGCGTTGCTCCGCCGCGCCGCTGTGGTCAGCCATCGCGCCCGACGCCGTTATGATGCGGTGCCATTTGAGATCGCCGGGCGCCGAGCGCATCGCCCGCGCCACCTGACGCGGCCCGACGCCTGGCAACAGACTCGCGATCATGCCGTAGCTCGCCACCTCGCCTTTCGGCACTTCGCGGATCAATGCGTGGATCTCTGCTGGGTCGATCGTCATCGGCGGGCTTCGGTTTGCGCCGCGGCGCCAAAACTACGCGACCTCGAACAATCCGGCGGCCCCCATGCCGCCGCCGACGCACATGGTGCAGACGACATATTTCGCCTTGCGGCGTCTTCCTTCGATGAGCGCGTGCCCGACCATGCGCGCGCCGGACATGCCGTAAGGATGGCCGAACGAGATCGCGCCGCCATTGACGTTCAGCAATTCATCCGGGATGCCGAGCTTGTCGCGGCAATAGATGACCTGCACCGCGAACGCCTCGTTCAGTTCCCACAGGCCGATATCGCTCGCTTTCAGACCGAATTTCCGCAGCAGTTTCGGCACGGCGTAGACCGGGCCGACGCCCATTTCATCGGGATCGGTCCCGGCGACCGCCATGCCGCGATAAAGTCCGAGGGGCGCAAGGCCCCGTCGTGCGGCTTCCTTCGCTTCCATGACGACGGCTGCCGAAGCGCCGTCCGATAATTGCGACGCATTGCCGGCGGTGACGTTTGTTCCCTGCTGGATCTTCTGGCCGCCCATGAAGACCGGCTTCAGACCTTTTAGACCCTCCAGCGTCGTTTCCGGGCGATTGCCTTCGTCCTTGTCGATGGTCACATTGTGATCGGTCATCTCGCCGGTTTCCTTGTTGGTCATTTTCATCACCGACGGCAGCGCGACGATTTCCGCGTCGAATTTTCCGGCCTGTTGCGCGGCGTGCGTGCGCTGTTGCGATTGCAGCGCGTATTCGTCCTGCTTGTCGCGGCTGATCTTGTAGCGGTCGGCGACGATTTCGGCGGTTTCGATCATCTGCATGTAGGTCGCCGGCAGATTCTTGAGGAGCCACGGGTCCGGCCGCACGAACATGTCTTTCGTCTGGTTGGTTGATATCGACTCAACGCCGCCGCCGATCGCCACATCCATGTTGTCGACGATGACCTGCTTGGCCGCTGTCGCGATCGCCATCATGCCCGACGCGCATTGCCGGTCGAGCGACATCCCCGAAACGCCGACCGGAAAGCCGGCGCGCAGAGCGGACTGGCGCGCGACATTCTGGAACGCCGTTCCCTGCTGCAGCGCGCATCCCATGACGACATCCTCGATTTCGGCGAAGTCCACTTTGGCGCGTTCCGCCGCATGACGGATCGCATGCGCGCCGAGCGCTGGCGCGGTCGTCGCATTGAAGGCGCCGCGATAGGCCTTGCCGATCGGGGTTCTGGCGGTTGAGACGATGACAGCTTCGCGCATTGTCTTATCCTTGCTTTTCTGAATAGGCTTTCGCCTTGCTGAGGAAGTTCATGTTTGGACCGGCGCTGGTGTCGTAATATCGCACCGTGTTTATGTCTGAGATCGTGTCCCAATTCGCCGCGATGTTTTCCGGCGTCTGTTCGCCGGGCGGCAGGTAGATCCCGTCCGTCTCGGCGACGTAGGCTCTCGCATAGCCGCCGGCGGCGCAAGAGATGATCGCGCGCGAGGGCGCGTCGTCGCTGACGAGATAGAGGCACGCCGCGGTGATCGCTTCCGGCGTCATCATCGCAAGGAGGTTTTCCGGAATGCCGATATCCTCGGTCATCCGCGTCCGCGCCGATGGCGAAAGGAGGTTGACGCGGATGTTGTATTTGGCGCCCTCAAGATGCAGCGCATTCATGAAGCCGATCATGCCCGCTTTCGCCGCGCCGTAATTCGCCTGGCCGAAAATGCCGTGCAGGCCCGACGGCGAGGACGTGCAGACGATGCGGCCATATTGCTGCTGGCGCATGATCTCCCAGACCGCCTTGCTGCAGGTCGCCGTTCCGACGAGATGAACGTCGATGACAAGGCGGAAATCAGCCATTTCCATCTTGGCGAAGGTCTTGTCGCGCAGGATGCCCGCGTTGTTGACGAGAATGTCGACCCGGCCCCATTTCTTCATCGCGGCGTCGACCATGGCGGCGACTTCCGAATCCTTCGTCACATTGGCGCCGTCGGCGATCGCCGCGCCGCCCTTGTCGACGATTTCCTTGACGACGGTTTCTGCCGCCGACCGAGAAGAGCCCGTGCCGTCGCGCGCGCCGCCGAGATCATTGACAACGACCATTGCGCCGCGCGCCGCAAGCGCCAGCGCGTGGCTGCGGCCGAGCCCGCCGCCGGCGCCAGTGACGATCGCGACCTTTCCGTCATAGCGAATAGCCAAGCCGCACTCCCTACCTTGAATGAACGATGACGAGCGTTTTCACCGAACTTGCGATGAAACAATTCTCGTGGGCATCGTGATGCATTTTTTTCAGCGTCGCCGCATCGACCTCGACGCCCGGCGCGAATTTGATGTGCGGATGAAGGTCGACGCTGGTGATCGCGAGCTTGCCTTGCGCGTTCTTGTCCATATGGCCGACGGCGCGGTCTTCATAGGCGTCGACGACGAGCTTCTTGCGCGCCGCGATCGCGAGAAAGGTCAGCATATGGCAGCTTGAAAGCGCAGCGACGAACGCTTCCTCGGGATCGACGCGGTCCGGATCGCCCCTATAGGCGGGCGCCGCCGACCCCGGCACGGTTACGCCGGCGTCGAATTTCCAGTCATGCGCGCGATTGTATTGATCATAGCCGAAACTTTCGGTCTGACGCTTCCAGCTGATCTCTGCGACATGTTCCGACATGGCTGCCTTCAAACAAATTGCATCGACAGCCATTCGGCCATCAGCGCGGGCTTTTCCTCGCCTTCGATCTCGACCTTCACCGCATATTTGAACTGAAACTGGCCGGGTTGTTTTTCATCGACGCTCATCAGCGTGAAATGGCCGCGCACGCGCTTGCCGGATTTGACCGGCGCCATGAAACGCACTTTGTCAAAACCGTAATTGACGCCCATCTTGACGCCTTCAAGAACGAGCACGGTGTTCTTGGCGAAATGCGACAGCATCGACAAGGTCAGGAATCCGTGCGCCACCGTGCCGCCGAATGGCGTTTTGGCCGCCGCCGCCGGATTGACGTGAATGAATTGATGATCCTCGGTCACGTCGGCGAAGATGTTAATGCGATTCTGGTCGATCGCCGACCAGTCGGAAATGCCGGTCTCCTTGCCGATATAGTCCTTCAGGTCTTCTTTTTTAACCGATTTCATGCCCGTCTCCGTCAATAGCCGCGCATCTTCGCGATGCGGTCGGCGTGATAGGCGCTGTCGCCGAACATTTCCTGGGCGACGCGAATGCGCTTCATGTAAAGGCCTATATCATACTCGTCGGTCATGCCGATGCCGCCATGCATCTGGATCGCTTCCTGGCTGGCGAGCTTGGCGACTTCGCCGGCCTTCGCCTTGGCGAGCGACGCGGTGACGGAGGCCATGCCGAAGGCGTTGTCGAGGTCCTGCAGTGCTTTCAGCGTCACCGATTTGACCAGTTCGATCTCGCAATAAAGATGCGCGGCGCGGTGCTGCAGCGCCTGGAACGAGCCGATCACCCTGCCGAATTGCGTGCGTTCCCTGAGATAGGCGGTCGTCATTTCGAAAGCCTGCTGCGCCGACCCGGAGAGTTCCGCGGCGAGCCCGGCCCGGCCGGCGGCCAAAACGCCCTCGAGCGCTTGATGGCCGTTGTCGATGTCGCCGATGAGGTCATCGCCCGTCACCGCGACATTGTCGAAATTGACGCGCGCGGCGTTGCGGCTGTCGACCATGATCGTGCGCTCGCGCGCGACGCCTTTCGCTTTCGCATCGACAAGAAAGAGCGAGATTCCCGCCTCCTCGCCGGGCGCGCCGGCGGTCCGCGCCGCGACGATGAGGCGGTCGGCGACATGGCCGTCTGCGACGAACGACTTGGCGCCCGACAAACGAAAGCCATTGCCGGATTTCTCCGCTTTCATCGCCGTCTGCGCGGGACCATGTTTGCGGCCCTCATCGACGGCGAGCGCCATCACGATATCTGCAGCGGCGATTTTCGGCAGATATTCGGATTTGGCCGCCTCGCTCGCGAACTTGTTGAGCGCGGTCGCCGCAAGAATAGAAGTCGATAGAAATGGCGACGCGGTCAGCGTACGGCCCATCTCCTCGGCGAGGACGCCGGCGCCGACAAAGCCGAAGCCGGAACCGCCATGCGCCTCGTCGACGAGGATGCCGGCCCAGCCCATCTCCGCCATTTCTTTCCAGAGGGCTCGCGAAAATCCGTCCTCGGATCTTTCATCGCGCAACTTTCTGAGCGCCGCGACCGGGGCCTTCTCCGCAAGGAATCCGCGCGCGGAATCCCTCAGCATTTCCTGTTCTTCTGTAAGGACGAGCGCCATGTCTGTTCCTATTGGTCGGGGAGTTCGAGAATGCGTTTCGAGATGATGTTGAGCTGAACCTCGGAGGTTCCCCCCTCGATCGAGTTCGCCTTGGTGCGGAGCCAGCCTTTGGCGAGCTTGCCGTCATCCGACCGGTCGCCTTCCCATTCGAGCGCATCGGAGCCGCCGGCGTCCATGAACAATTCATAACGACGCTTGTTGAATTCCGTGCCGTAATATTTGAGCATCGAGGACTTTGCGCCCATGCCCTGCCCGGCCTTCGCTTCGTCCTTCAGGCGCTCCATCGTCAAGAGGAACGACCATCCGTCGACTTCAGCCTGCGCGACCTTGGCGCGTAGCATCGGATCGGCGAGCCGTCCCTTGTCGTCTAGCCCGACCTGCTGCGCCGCCATCTCGCCGATGCCGCGGCCGCCGAGCAGGCCGCCGCCGCCGGCGCCGATCATTTCGCGCTCATGCGTCAGCAGGTATTTGGCGACGTCCCAGCCGCGATTGATCGTTCCGACAATCGCGTTGACGCCTGCTCCGTGCTCCTTCGGCACGCGGACATCATCGAAGAACGTCTCGCAGAACGGCGACTTGCCGGAGATCAGCCGGATCGGCTTGGTCGTGACCCCCTGCGCGGCCATGTCGATCAGGATGAAGGAAATGCCGTCATGCTTGGCCGCCTTCGGGTCGGTGCGCGCAAGGACGAAAATCCAGTCGCTCTCGTCGGCGTAGGACGTCCAGATCTTCTGGCCGTTGACCAGCCAGTGATCGCCCTTGTCCTCGCATTTCGTCTGCAGAGAGGCGAGGTCGGACCCGGCGTTCGGCTCGGAATAGCCCTGGCACCAGCGGATTTCGCCGCGCGCGATCGGCGGCAGGAACATCGCCTTTTGCTCATGCGTTCCGTATTTGAGGAGCGCCGGCCCGAGCATCCAGATGCCGAAGCTTTCGAGAGGCGAGCGCATCTTCATCTTGCGCATTTCTTCCTTGAGGATCTTGACCTCGTCCATCGAAAGGCCGCCGCCGCCATAGTCCTTCGGCCAGGCGGGCACGGTCCAGCCCTTCGCGGCCATCCGTTCGAGCCAGATTTTTTGCGCCTCTGACTTGAACGTCCAGCCGCGGCCGCCCCAGCAGATGTTTTCCTCGCCGCCTGCGCCGTCGCGCATTTCCTTAGGGCAGTTGGCGTCAAGCCACGCGCGCGTCTCGCCGCGGAATTCTTCCAGATCGCTCATCTCGGGCTCCTTGATCGTCAGTCAACCAAACGCTTCCGCGCGGCTCAGCGCAACAAGCTTCGGCAGTTCTTGGGCGCAAAACCGCGTGCGCGGGGGCGTCTCAGGCGCTCCACGCCGGCGGGTGCTGGAGCGCGACGCGGCGGATGGTCTGCTTGTCAAATTTCTCAGTGCCGAGCTTCGGCAGGGGTTGCGGCGACACCCAGATTCGTTCCGGCATTTTGAACGGCGCAAGTTCCCGGCCCATGAAATCGCGAAGATCCGCCGGTGTGAAATGCGCGCCGTCCTTCGGATAGACGACGAGACCGACCCGTTCGCCGAGCGTCTCGTCCGGAACCGAAAAGGCGAGCGCCTGCGCGACCGCCGGGTGTTGATAGGCGCGCGCCTCGACCTCGAGACAGGAAATGTTCTCGCCGCCCCGAATGATGAGGTCCTTGAGGCGGTCGACAATATAAAGGAAGCCCTCATCATCGAGGCGGCCGAGATCGCCGGTGCGGAACCAGCCGTCGGGGGTGAGCGCCTTCGCGGTGTCTTCCGGGAGGTTCAGATAACCGCGGAAATTCGACGCCGTCCTGATCCAGACTTCTCCGACTTCGCCGGTTTTCGCGTCGCCGGACTCGCCGACGATCTTGATGTCGCAGCAGGGCGGCAGCGCCCTGCCCGTCGAATCCGGGCGCTTCTGGTAATCCTGAAGGGAAATGATGCAGCCCGCAGCGTTGGTCTCCGTCAGCCCGTAGCCGGACGATGGATTGGCGCCCGCGAATTTCTCTTTCAGTTTTTTCACCTGGTCGGGCGGCCGCTTGGCGCCGCCGGACCCGATGTCGATGAGCGAGGGCATCAAGGTGTCGCCGGCCGCCTCGATCAGTTCGAAGGACTGGCTCGGCACGCCGACGAAATTCGTCAGCCGATGGCGGTTGATGAGCGCCACCGACTGCTTTGGATCCCACCGATACATCATCGCCATCCGCCGGCCGACGATCCACGACATCAGGAAGATCGCGTGGCTGCCGGTGACATGGAATAGCGGGATCGCCAGCAGGATGCCGGGATTGTCGCCGAAAAGCGAAACGCCGCCGCGAGCGTCCTTGATCGCCGACGCGAGGAAGGCCCAGGAAAGCAGCGTCGTCAGCGCGCCGCGATGCGTCAGAAGAACCCCTTTCGGCGAACCCGTCGACCCTGATGTATAATAGATCGCATAGTCGTCTTCAGGATCGATCGCCGCGGCGGGCAGCGTTTCGCTGAGGCTGTCCGCCATCAGGTCCGCATAGGAAATCTCGGCGCCGTCGGCCTCGCCGCGAACGACGATCAGCTTGAGGCCGAAATCGTCCCGGAACGGTCGAATGAGATCGCGGCGCTTGGCGTCGACGATGACAAGTTTTGCGCCGCAATCCTTCAGCGCATAGGACAGTTCGGCCGTCGTCCACCAGGCGTTCAGGGGGACCGCGACGGCGCCGATCGAAACGACCGCCATGAAGGCGGCGCACCATTCGGGATAATTGCGCATGGCGATGGCGACGCGGTCGCCCCTGGAAACGCCGAGGCCCGAGACCAGCGCATTGGCGAGGCGCGTCGTCTCCGACCAGGTGCGCCGGTAGCTCCAGGTCTCGCCCTCGTAATAGATGAAGTCGCGATCGCCATGCGTCGTTCCTTGCAGGAAGATGCCGACAAGGCTCGGCGGGGCGTTTTCGAACACCCGGTAATCATTGCCGCGGATCGTCGCTGCGCCGACCTTGAAAAGCGGGTTCTCCGCCAGAAGCTTGAAGGCGCTGGCGGTGATCTGTTCCGAGGTCGGATAAGGCGTCGTCATGCGGTCTCCCTTTATGGTTTTCCGTTTCATAGCCGAGGGAGGGCGCAGCTGAAACCGCCAAGGACAGGATGAGAGGCGAAAGCGTTATTTACGACCAGCGCGTCGCCAGGCGAATCGCTGAGCCGCGGACAACGCCGCTGACGAGGCTCTCGGCGCCGATCGGCATGCCCTCGAGCCGCCAGATGATCGCAAGCGTTGTGAAGTAGACGCCGGCGCCGACGGCGATTTCAGCGGCGAGCCGCGTCAACGCGCCGAGATCGTCGCCGAAGCCGGCGGCGCGGAGCGACAGGAGCGCGGCCGCCATCAGGGCGGCTGCGGCGAAGGACCGCCGGCAACGCCAGATCGGCCGGATGAAGATGTCGCCGCTTGTCCGCGAATAAAGAGCGAGGTTCAGCATGACGTGCGCAACGCCGCAGGCGGCGACAGCCAACGCCGCGCCGGTCAGCCCGTGATGGACCGCCGCCCAGATGAAAACCGGCGTGCGGATCAGGAAAAAGGCGAGTTCGCGAAAAAACACGTCGCGCGTCGACCCGAGCGCCATCGCATAATATTGCGTCGCCAGCAGCGGCATCTGCACGCCCATCACCGGCGTGATGATTTCAACGACCGACACCGCGTCGATCCATTTCTCGCCGACGAGGAGAGGCACGAGATCGCGGGCGATGAGCGCAAAGCCGATCGCCGCCGGCATGGCGATCGCCGCCATCGCTTCGACGCCCTTCAGGAATGCTTCGCGCGCCCGAAGCGGCTCATGCTGCAGTTCAGAGAGGCCCGGATAGATCGCGCGCGTCGCCGGAAACGCGATCTCGCGCGTCGGCAATTCGGCGAGTTGCAGGCCCATGAAATAATGCCCGGCGCCGGTCGCGCCGACGACGCGGGCGAGAATGAGCGGATCAAGCTTGTTATTGAGCGCACTCATCAGGCCGACGCCGGTCAGCCAGCCGGAAAACCCGAGAATGCGCCGCCAGGAGGCCAGCGAGAAGCGCGGCCTGTAGGGCCTCATCTGGTAGGACAGCGCCAGCTGCACGACGCCATTGGTCGCAAGGCCGAGGATGATCGCCCAATAACTGCGGAATATGACGGCGATCGCGATCGAGACAGCGACGCCGGCGAGCTTGTTGGCGATCGCCGCGAAGAACTCCTTGGAATAATCAAGGAGGCGCTCGAACTCATAGAATCGCGGATTGATGAAGCCGGTCACGAACGGAAACGCCGCGACGCCGACCAGCACAAAGAATACGCGCGGGTCGCCATAGAACGATGCGGCGAAGGGCGCCGCCGCGAACAGCAGGACGGCGATCGCTGCGCCGCGGACAGCGGACAGGGTGAACAGCGTGTCGAGATCGTTGCGGTCGGCGTCGCGGAAGCGGATCACCGCCTGGCTGACGCCGATATCGGAGAGGTTGGTGAGGATCTGCATCGCGGTAAGCCCGATAGCGACGACCCCGAAATCATCGGGCGCGAGAAGGCGTGCGACGATGATGGTGTTCAAAAATCCGAAAAGCCCCATAACGAGGCGGCCGCCGACGATCCAGCCGGCGCTTCGCGCGACGCGGTCGGCGAGCGACGC
>JBGSSK010000186.1:0-10478 GCA_041737095.1 Parvularculaceae bacterium
GGCGCCGACAGCGTCAGGGCGCCGATGGCGGGCGCCGTGACGTCGATCGCCGTGAAGCCGGGCGACCGCACCGTCAAGGGTGCGACGGTCGCGACGATCGAGGCGATGAAGATGGAGCACCAGCTGCGATCGCCGCGCGATGGAATTGTCGCCGCGGTCATGGCCAAGCAAGGCGACCAGGTGGCGATCCGCACCGAGATCGTCATCCTCGAACCGGAAGGATAGAACATGGCGGACAAGGCGATCGTCACCTGCGCGCTGACCGGCGTTCTCACCAATCCGAAACAGCATCCGGTGCCGGTGACGCCGGCGGAAATGGCCGCCGAAGCGCGACGCGCCTTCGAGGCGGGCGCGTCGATCATGCACGTTCATTATCGCGACCAGCGCGACGGCATGGGCCATTTGCCGACATGGGACCCGGCGATCTGCGGCGAGATCAACGAAAAGATCCGCGCCGCCTGTCCCGGCGTCATTATCAACATGACGACGGGGGTCGTCGGCGCAGATTACGGGTATGTGCTCGATTATCTGCGGGCGTGCCGGCCGGAAATGGCGGCATGCAACGCCGGCACGCTGAATTACCTCAAGACGAAAAGCGACGGCTCCTGGGCCTGGCCGCCAATGACTTTCGACAACCCGGTATCGAAAGTCACCGACTTCATCAATGTGATGAAGGAGATCGGCGCACTGCCGGAATTTGAATGCTTCGATGTCGGCATCGTGCGGTCAGTCGGTCTCTATCTCGAAAACGGCATGACGGATCGCGCCGACTACAATTTCGTCATGGGCGTCGCGTCCGGCATGCCGGCCGATCCCGACCTGTTGCCGATCCTGCTCAAATATAAAAACCCCGATTGCCATTGGCAGGCGACGGTGATCGGCCGCGAGGATGTATGGCCGGTCCATCAGCGCGTCGCGGAACTCGGCGGCAATCTGCGCACCGGGCTTGAGGATTGTTTCTATCTCCCCGACGGAACAAAAGCGCAATCGAACGGCGTGATGATCGAGGCGCTGGCCGGTCTTGCGGTGCGCGCCGGCCGCGCGATCGCTGCGCCCGCGGAAGCGCGCGCGATGATGGGGCTTTGACGGATCACGTATCGGCGCGCGCGTAATGACGGCGGTTCGGCCGCGCCTTGGCGGCGAGATCGGCGGCCTTTTCGGCGGCCTTTTCCGCCTCGCGATACAATTGGCCTTCGCCTGATTTCAGTTGGACCGGCCAGCCGAGCGCATTACCGGCGACCCGCTTTACGCCGTAATGGCCGGCGGCCTGACGCGTGAAGAACGGATTGTTGAGATGCGGCCGCGCCAGCGCGCACAAATCGGCGCGCGCCGCGGCAATGATCATGTTCACCTGTTCCGGCAGGGTGATGTCGCCGACGGCGATCGTCGGCGCCCCGACGGCCTGCTTGATCAGCTCGGCGAACGGCGTCTGCCACATCCGCCCGTAAACCGGCTTTTGCCATTTGACGGTCTGGCCGGTGGAAGCGTGAATGATGTCCGCGCCCGCTTCCTTGAACGCCCGCGCATAATGCAGGATATCCCCGGGCGTGACGCCGCCGGGCGCCCAGTCGCTGCAGGAAAGACGGACCGAAATCGGTAAATGCTCCGGCCATGCCGCGCGAATGGCGGTAAAGACCTCCAGCGGATAGCGCACGCGCCGCGCGGCGTCGCCGCCATAGTCGTCGGTCCGCTGATTGGTCAGCGGCGACAGGAAACTGGCGAGCAGATATCCATGCGCGCAATGCAGTTCCAGCATGTCGAAGCCAGCCCTTGCGCCGCGAACGGCGCTGGCGACGAAATCATCGCGGATGCGGTCCATGCCTTTTCGGTCGAGCGCGGTCGGCGTTGTCGAAACGCCTTCTATCAGCGGAATCGGCGACGCGGAAAACAACGGCCAGTTATTCCTCGCCTTGGGCAGATCCTCGCCTTCCAACGGCGTGCCGGTCGAGCCCTTGCGGCCGGCATGGCCCAGTTGAAGCGCGACCTTCGCGGGCGTCGTCTCGTGAATGAAGGCGACCAGTTTTTTCCAGTCGTTTTCCTGCCTGTCGCTCCATAGTCCCGTACAACCGTCCGTGATGCGGGCGTCCGGCGTCGGGCAGGTCATCTCGGTGAAAATGAGCCCCGCGCCGCCGATCGCGCGCGCCGTATAATGCGTGAAATGCCAGTCGGTCAAATCGCCGTCGATCGCCGAATATTGCGCCATCGGCGCAAGGGCGACGCGGTTCGGGATCGTCAGGGCGCGCAGGTCGAACGGCGTGAACATCGGCGTCGGCTTCTCGCGCGCGACATCGCGGCCGGTCCGGCGGCGATAGCGGTCATAGAATTCCGTTTCGACCGCTTCGAGAAATTTTGTATCGCGCAGCCTGATGTTGTCCCAGGTGAGCGCCTTGGCGCGCGACATCAAGGCGAAGGCGAATTCGTACCGCTCCTTGTTCCAATGAAGCGGCATGTCCTCGAACCACTTCAAGGAAACTTCCGCATTGTGCTGGGTGACTTCAACGGGCGTCCTGCGCTCCTTTTCATAGGACGCGAGCGCCGCGATCATGTCGCATGAATTGGCGATGACGGCGTCAGACAGTGCGATAGCGCATTCCATGGCGAGCTTCGTGCCGGAGCCGATCGACCAGTGAGCCGTCGCCTTGCAGTCGCCGAGCAGCGCGATCCGGCCGACGCTCCAGCGTTCGCAGGTGACTTTCGGGAAATTGCGCCAGATTGACCGGTTCGTCTTCAGGGAATGGCCTGCCAGTTCCTCGGAGAATATTTCTTCGAGCCGGCGCGCGCTCTCTTCCTCGGACATCGCGGAAAAGCCGCTCGCTTCCCAGCATTCCGGCGTCGTCTCGATGACCCAGGTCGAAGCGCCTTCCTCATATTGATACGTATGCGCGCAGAATTGTCCGTTCGCGGTCTCACGGAAGAAGAATGTGAACGCATCAAGCGGCCGCGTCGATCCGAGCCAGGTGAACCTGTTGCGCTTTTCCTCGATCGCGACGCCGAACTCCTCCCGGTATCGGTTGCGGATCTGGCTGTTGACGCCGTCGGCGACAATGATGAGGTCGCTATCGGAGAAACGCGTCTCCACCGAGGCAGGGTCGATCCGGGTTTCGAAATGCAGGCCGACGCCCTCGTCGGCGCATCGTTGTTGCAGCAATTGAAGGAGAATTTGGCGAGAGCAGCCAGCGAAACCGTTGCCGCCGACAATAGTGCGGGCGCCTTTGTGCTCGATGACGATATCCTGCCAATAGGCGAAATGATCCTTGATCATCTGGTAGGACTTTTCGTCCCGGCTCAAAAACTCATCCAGCGTCTCGTCCGAGAATACGACGCCGAAGCCGAATGTGTCATCGGCGCGATTTTGCTCGTATACGTCAATAATCGCATTCGGCGCCCGCTTTTTCGTCAGCAAGGCGAAATAGAGCCCGCCGGGGCCGCCGCCGATCACCGATATCTTCATTGCCGCATCCCTTCGTCGGCGACAATCGCCGTCGTTTCGATCTCAATTTTGGCGGCGTCCTCGACGAGCGCGACGACTTGTACAAGCGCGATGCAGGGGAAGACCTTGCCGAATATCTCGCGCCAGGCAGCGCCGATCGCGCCGGCGCTTGCGAGATAGTCGCGCTTGTCCGTCACATAGCAGGTCATCCGGACGATGTCCGACGGCGCCGCGCCGCCTTCGGCGAGGATTGCGCGCGTATTCAACAGCGCCTGCCGGAATTGTCCGGCGATGTCATCGGCGAGAAACACCTCCTCTTCGTTCCAGCCGACAACGCCTGCGGTGAAAACGAAGCGACCGGACGCCGCGATGCCGTTCGCATAGCCCTTGGGCCGGCGCCACCCTTTCGGCAACAGGATCTCGTGCGTCATGGCGCGTCTCCGGATTTTTGCGGCGCAGAGAAGTTCTGTAAATGCTGCCGCGCGATGATGATTTTCTGGACCTCCGAGGCGCCCTCATAAATCCGCAAAGCGCGGATCTCGCGATAGAGCTCCTCGACCTTGACGCCCTTGACGACGCCAAGCCCGCCGAAAAGCTGCACCGCCTTGTCGATGACGAGTTGCGCCTGGTCCGTTGCAAAGAGCTTCGCCATCGCCGCTTCGCGCGTCACGCGGGCCTTCATCACATCCTTGGTCCATGCGGAGCGATAAACAAGGAGCGCCGCCGCATCGATGTCGAGCGCCATTTCCGCAAGACGCTCCTGCGCGATCGGCTGGTCGGCGAGCGTTGCGCCGAACATCCGCCGCGTCATCGCGCGTCCTGTCGCCTCATCAAGGGCGCGGCGCGCAAGGCCAAGCGCGGCGGCCCCGACCGTCGTCCTGAATATATCGAGCGTGCCGAGCGCGATCTTCAGGCCGTCGCCTTCGGCGCCGACGAGGCGATCCTTCGGGATTGCGCATGATGTGAAGCGCAGGCGGGCGAGGGGATGCGGGGCGATCACCTCAATCCGCTCCGCGATTGACAGCCCGTCAGCGTCGGCATCGACAATGATGGCCGAAACGCCCCGCGATCCTTCGCCGGTGCGCGCGAACAGCGTGTAGAAATCCGCGATGCCGCCATTCGATATCCAGGTCTTCTCGCCATTGGCGACATAGGCGGTCGGCGTCGCCTCAAGGCGCGTCGTCATCGCCGCGACGTCGGATCCGGCATTTTCTTCAGACAAGGCGAAGGCGGCGATTTTGGCGCCTGACACGACCTCGGGGAGGTATTTCCGCTTTTGCGCCGGTGTCCCGAAGATCGAAATCGCACCGGAACCGAGGCCCTGCATCGCGAAGGCGAAATCCGCCAGACCCGAATGCCTCGCCAGGGTCTCGCGAATTACCGAAAGTGATCGGACGTCAAGCGTTTCGTGAACCCCGCCGTATTCCGCCGGTGCGCAATAGCGGAGCCACCCCGCGTCGCCGAGCGCCCTGACGAGCGCAGGGCAGGTCGCGTCAATATCCTCGTGCGCGCCGGGCGCATCGAGAATCGCCGGAAGATTTGCCGCCGCCCAGTCATCGAGCGTCAGCGCGAGCTGCTTGTGATGCGACTCGAAAAACGGCCAGTCGAGAAATGTGCGATCGCTCATCAGTCGCCCCCGAATACCGGTTTTTCCTTCGCGACGAAGGCGTTGTAGGCGCGAACGAAATCATTCGTCTTCATGCAGATCGCCTGCGCCTGCGCCTCCGCCTCAATCGCGGTGTCGAGGCTCATGTCCCATTCCATGTTGAGCTGGTTCTTGGTGATTCCGTTGGCGAAAGTCGGTCCCGCGGCGAGCTTGCGCGCCATCGCCATCGCGTGCTCCTCGAGTTTATCGGCGGGCGCGATCTCGTTGAAAAATCCCCAGGCGAGACCCTCTTCGGCGCTCATCGTACGGCCGAAGAACAGCAATTCGGCGGCGCGCCCCTGGCCGATAATGCGCGGCAGGATCGCGCAGGCGCCCATATCGCAGCCGGCGAGGCCGACGCGATTGAAAAGGAAAGCCGTCTTCGCCGTCGGCGCCGCATAGCGCAGGTCAGACGCCATCGAGATGATCGCGCCCGCGCCGACCGACACGCCGTCGACCGCCGCAATGATCGGCTGCGGGCAGTGGCGCATCGCCTTGACAAGATCGCCGGTCATGCGCGTGAAAGCGAGGAGTTCCGGCATGCCCATTCTGGTGAGGGGTGCGATGATCTCATGCACGTCGCCGCCGGAACAGAAATTCCCGCCCTCGCCGCCGAAGACGACCGCCTTGACATCGCTCGTATAGGAAAGTCCGCGAAACAGGTCGCGCAACTCGGCGTAGGATTCGAATGTCAGCGGATTTTTGCGCTCGGGCCGGTCGAGCGAAACGCGCGCGACGCCCTGGTCAAAAGTCCACTTGAAATGCGTCGGCTTGAAGGTCTCGGGATTCATGCGGCATCCTTTCTGGAGCGGGCGATCGCCGCCGGCGAAATCTGCGACAGCAATCGACGAAGCGTCTTGATTTGCGCCGGCGACAGGGCGGCGAAGGCGTCCACGATCCACTGACGATGTTCGCCGGCCATTTCGGCGAAGATCTTCTCGCCCTTCCGCGTCAGGACGAAAATCGCTGCGCGCCGATCATCGGGATCGACAGTGCGCTTGACGAGACCGTCGCGAATGAGCGGGGCGGTCACTTGCGTCGTCGCCCCATCAGAGACCATCAGTCGCTCGGTGAGAGCGCCGGCGCGAAGGCCCGCGACGCCGGCGCGGTCGAGCGCCGATAGCACGTCGAAGCGCGCGATCGAGTGGCCGAAGCGGCTGCGCAGGCGCGTGTCGACGGCCTTTTTGAGGCCTTGCGATGTTGCAAGAAGATCAAGCCATCCGCGCAGGGCTTCGCGATCATCGTTCATGCGATCATCTCGCCGCCGTCGATGATGATCGACTGGCCGTTGACCGCCGCGGCGGCGTCGCTTGCAAGATATCGGGCGGCGGCTGCGACTTCATCGGGATCGACGAGCCGGCCCATCGGATTGACGCTGGCGAGGCGGGATTTCGCCACGGCGAGGTCGCCGTCCGATTTTGCTGCGAGTCGATCAAGCGCCCCGGAAAGAAGCGGCGTGTCGGTGAAACCGGGACAGATCGTGTTGAAGGTGACGCCGGACTTCGCGTGTTCGAGCGCCAACGTACGTATCCAGCCAAGAACGCCATGTTTCGCAGCTGCATAGGCGCCGGTATAGGCGTAGGCCTTGAAAGACGCGGTCGAGGCGACGGCGATGAAGCGGCCCCAGCCGCGCTCGATCATGCCCGGAACGACGCGGCGCGCGCAAATGAAGGCGCTCGTCAGATTGAGCGCGATCATCTCGTCCCACACCGCCCTCGAGGTTTTCAAAGTCGGCGCGGTCGCCGCAAAGCCCGCATTGTTGACGAAGATGTCGACTGGTCCCATCGCCGCGACGCCGGCCGCCACGGAGGCCTCATCGGTCACATCCATTTCAACAAAAGCAAATCCGCTTTCGCGCAGCCGCTCCTTGTTGCGGGAGGCGATCGTCACGTCGACGCCGTCCGCGCTGAGCGCCCGGGCGATCGCAAGGCCGATGCCCGAACCGCCGCCGGTGACCAGCGCGCGGCGGCCTGACTTGTCTGCGGGAGCATTCATGCCGACGATCTTCCCGTCATTGCGATTACTATTTTAGATATAAAGTAAATACGGTCAAGGCCGCGGCGGCATTTATTTTAGGAATAAGGTAATGGGCGACCGCCTGTCCGACCGCGCCTGGCGCCAGGACGCCCCGCTTGACCTCCGCCTGCGCGGGTCCCACATCTTCGAGCGCGTCAGGCGGCCGGACGGCCGCTCCCTTCGGGGAGAGGAAAGTCCGGGCTCCACGAAGACACGGCGCCGGGTAACGCCCGGCCGGCGAGGCCCGCAAGGGCCGCGCCGAGGGATAGCGCCACAGAGAACGAACCGCCTTCTCCGGAAGGTAAGGGTGAAAAGGTGCGGTAAGAGCGCACCGCTTTCCCGGCGACGGGAGAGGCATGGCAAGCCCCGCCGGGAGCAATGCCGAATAGGGACCGCGCGCCCGAAAGGGCAGGGGCGTCTTCGCCCCGAGCGGTCCGGGTTGGCAGCTGGAGGCGGCGCGCAAGCGCCGTCCAAGATGAATGGTCGTCCCTTCCGCAAGGAAGGACAGAACCCGGCTTACAGGCCGCCTGACGCATTCATTTCCGCCGAACGAAAAGTCGAATAGTAAGTGTCGATCAACGCGAAAGGAATCCGATGAGAGAGATCATCGTCGCCCTGGCTTCGATCTGCGCCGCCGCCTGCGCGGCCGGCCCGCCCCCTGCGCCGTCGGCCTCTGGCCCTTATTCGATGGCGGACGCCGAAATATTTCCGGCCGAAGCGTCGCTGAAGCGAGCCGAGGACGGCGTCATTCTCGATGATGGACGCATTGTCGTCGCTGACCAGAGAAGCGGGCTCGCCGCCGTCGCGAGCGATGGCTCGGTCGCGCCATTCGGAAAGTTCGCTGAAGCAGGCTACGCGCATAAGCAGGAGAAGCCGGCCGGGCCGAATGGCGTCGCATTTACGACCGACCGGGATCATATCCTGGTCGCGGACATTTATTCAGGCGCGATCTGGCGCGTCTCGGTTTTCGACGAAAGCGTCGAGAAAATCTGGCAGCATGAATTCGGAGTCAACTCCGCAGTCGAAGGCCCAGACGGCGCCGTCTGGTTCACGCAGTCGACGGAAAATGCGCCTGGCGCCGACGCCGAAGTCCGGATGTTCGCCGCGATCGACAAGGCGTCGCCGGACGGAAAGGTTTTCCGTCTGGCGGGAGGCGAAGCGACGCCGATGGCGCAGAAGCTGGCCTTCGCAAATGGTCTGGCGATCGATTCCAAACGCGGACGCATTTACTACGCAGAGACGATGGCCGACCGCATCTGGGCGGCTGACTTCGACAAGCGGCGGCCGGATGTTCTGCGCAATGTTCGCGTCATCGCGCGCCTCGTCACGCCGGATAACGTCAAGATCGGTCGCGACGGCGTCGTCTATGTCGCCTCGCCCCTTTCGAGCAGCCTCATTTCGATCGATCCGGACGATGGGGCTACACGGACCTATTTCTCCGCAGCGAATTTTGACACCGACGGGATCGCCGCCGAATGGCGACGCCGTGTCGCGGCGGGAGAGGGCGTGATCGATCTTTTCACGCCAGCGGTCTGGGGCGAAATGCCCGGCGCCGTGACAAGCGTCATCCTCGACGCTGCCGGAGATCCCGCCTATCTCGGCAATCTCGGCGATGCGCTTGTCAAACTCGACGCGCCGCGCGAATGACGATGCCGCCGTCGCAGGAAAGCCGCTTCCGGCGACACCGCATCGTCGGCGCCGGCGACATCGATGCGTTCAACCATGTCAACAACGCCCGCTATGTCGACTGGGCGAACGAGATCGCGTGGGCGCACTCGAATGCGCTCGGCCTGTCGATGGCGGACTATATCCGCATCGGCGTCGGCTGCGTCGTCTGGCGGCATGAGTTCGACTATGTCGCGCCGGTTCACGAGGGCGATGAAATCGAAATCGCGACCTGGATCGCCGAGAACGACAACCGCGTCCGGCTTGTTCGCGCCTATGAAATGCGCGATCGTCGGTCGGGAAAGGCGGTCTTTCGCGGCCGGACGAAATTCGTCTGTATCGATATGAAGACCGGGAGACCCGCGCGGATGCCGCCTGAATTCATCGCCGCCTACGAGCCCCTGCCGGGAGAATAGCCATGCCGTCTTTTGATGTCGTTTCGGAAGTCGACCTCACTGAGGCCGACAACGCGGTTCAGAACGTAATGCGGGAAATCGCCACGCGCTATGATTTCAAGGGCTCGAAATCGACGCTCGAGATCAAGGAAGGCGTCGTCACCATCAACGCCGATGATGATCTGAAGCTGAAGCAAATGCACGAGCTGTTGCAGGGCCATATGCAGCGGCGCGGCATCGCGCCGGGTTCGCTCGACTATCAGAAGGTCGAGCCGGCCGCCGGGCAATCCGTTCGCCAGCTCGTAAAGATCAAGGAAGGGATCGACAAGGACCTCGCCAAGGAAATCGTGAAAAAGATCAAGGACGCGAAATTCAAGGTCCAGGTCGCGATCCAGGGCGATGAATTGCGCGTCACCGGCAAGAAACGCGACGATCTTCAGGAGGTGATCGCTTTTCTGAAGGCGATGAAAAACGAGCAACCCCTGCAGTTCAAGAACTTTCGGGATTGATCGGGATCGGCTAAGCGAAAAGGGGAGCGCGGAGGGAAATCCATGTCCGAAATCGATTCTGGATTGCTTGAGATCATCAAGGGCCATGCCGTCGGCCTTACCAGCGAACCGACGCGGGCGACGCTGATCAATGATCTCGGCATTGATTCCTTTTCGATCGTCGAAATCATCTATGAGGTAGAAGAAAAGCTCGGGCTCGAAGTGCCGTTCAACGCCAATGAAAATCCCCTGGGCGACATGAAGACGGTCGGCGATCTCATTGATGCGGTCAAGAAACTCGCCGGGAAAGACTAGGCATGGCGCGCCGCGTTGTCGTCACCGGCCTTGGCGGCGTTTGCGCGACCGGCGCGGATGTTTCCGAATTCTGGGCCAACAGCAAAAACGGCCATTGCGGCATATCGCGGCGCACGCTGCGGTCGGGCGACGATCTTTCGATAACATTGCCGATCGCGCCGATCGACGGGTTCGACGCGAGAGTTGAAACGCTCGGCCGCGACATGACGCGCGCCGACCGCTTCACGCAGCTTGCTGTCGCCGCGGCGGACGAGGCGATCACGGATTCGGGCGTCGATTTCAGGGCGGGTCTCGGCGCGCGCACGGCGGCGATCATCGGCACCGGCATCGGCGGCCAGACGACCTTCGACGCCGCCTATGTCGCGATGCTGCGGCATGGCAAGAAGCCGCATCCCCTGTCGATCCTCAAGATCATTCCGAATGCGCCGGCGAGCTGGATATCGATCCGGCACGGCCTAAACGGCCCGGCCTTCGCGATCTCGTCGGCCTGCGCGTCCGGCGCGCATGCGATCGGGGTCGCCGCC
>JBGSSK010000144.1:0-6908 GCA_041737095.1 Parvularculaceae bacterium
CAAGAACCAGCTCTACGACAAGGACGGGTTCCTCGGCGTCGACGGACCTTTCCGCTTCGGCCGCAATGGCATCGCCGAACGCGCGCTCGAAGTGCGCGAGGTGCGGCGCGGCGAGGTGGTCCCCATCGATCCCGCGCCAACCGGCTTTGCCCGTTGAGCAAAACCGTCAGGCGGCGCTTGTGAGCGGGCAGCGCGCAGGCCTATAGCTGCGCGCATGTCCGACACCTCTTCCGACGAGCTGTTCGCCAACACCCCGACTTCGAGCGGCGATTACAATGCCTCGTCGATCGAGGTGCTCGAAGGGCTGGAGCCCGTTCGCCGCCGCCCCGGCATGTATATCGGCGGCACCGACGAGAAGGCGCTGCACCATCTCTTCGCTGAAGTTCTCGACAACGCGATGGACGAGGCGGTCGCCGGCCACGCGAGCCGGATCGAGGTCGAACATTCCGAAGACGGTTATCTGTCGGTCACAGACAATGGCCGCGGCGTGCCGATCGACCCGCACCCTAAGTTCAAGAACAAGTCGGCGCTCGAAGTCATCATGACGACGCTTCATTCAGGGGGAAAATTCGACGGCAAGGCCTATTCGACCTCCGGCGGCCTCCACGGCGTCGGCGTGTCGGTCGTCAACGCGCTCTCGGACGATCTGACGGTCGAGGTCTGCCGCAATCGCCAGATGTGGCGCCAGACCTATTCAAAGGGCCACCCGACCTCGAAGCTGAAAGACGCAGGGCCGGCGCCCAACAAGCGCGGCACGATGGTGAGGTTCCATCCGGACCCGGAAATTTTCGGCGCCAAGGCGGCGTTCCGCCCGGCGCGGCTTTATCGCATGGCGCGCTCGAAGGCGTACCTTTTCGGCGGCGTCGAGATCCGCTGGCGCTGCGCGCCGTCGCTCATCAAGGACGACACGCCCGCCGAAGCGGTCTTCCGGTTCGAGGCGGGTCTCACCGATTATCTCGCCACGCTCATCAATGGAAAACCTACAGTCACCGACGAAATGTTTTCCGGCCGCGTCGAGCGCAAGGACGATGGCGGCCATGGCAATGTCGAATGGGCAGTCTGCTGGGGCGCGGCGGGTTTCGGCCAGAACGGCGATGAGGCCGACGGTTTTATCCATTCCTATTGCAACACGATCCCGACCGCCGAGGGCGGCACGCATGAAGCGGGGCTGCGCGCCGCCTTGTCGAAAGGGCTCAAAGCCTATGCCGATCTTGCCGGCAACAAAAAAGCCGGCAATGTGACGCCCGAAGACATCATGACGACAGCCGGCGCGCTCCTCTCCGTCTTCGTGCGCAATCCGGAATTCCAGGGCCAGACGAAAGACAAGCTCGCCACCGCCGAAGCGCAGCGCATCGTCGAGAACACGGTGCGGCCGGCGTTCGATCACTGGCTTGCAAGCCACCCGAAACAGGCGAACGAACTTCTCGCTTGGGTGATCGACCGCGCCGACGAGCGACAGCGCCGTCGCAAGGAAAAGGAAGTGAGTCGGGCCGCCGCGACGCGCAAGCTGCGCCTCCCTGGCAAGCTCGCCGATTGCAGCCAGAAGGACCGCGCGGGAACGGAGATCTTCCTCGTCGAGGGCGACAGCGCCGGCGGCAGCGCCAAGCAGGCGCGCAACCGCGCGACGCAGGCGATCTATCCGATGCGCGGCAAGGTCCTCAACGTCGCTTCGGCGACGCGTGACAAGATCATGGCGAATGAAGAGATCCAGAACATCGCGCAGGCGCTCGGCGTCGGTCTTGGCGCGAAATTCGATCTTGAAGATTTGCGCTACGAAAAGATCATCATCATGACCGACGCCGATGTCGACGGCGCGCATATCGCCTCGCTTCTCATCACCTTTTTCTACCAGGAGATGAAAGAGCTGATCGACGCCGGCCGCCTCTACATGGCGCAGCCGCCGCTCTATCGCCTGACCGCCAGCGGCAAGACCGTCTACGCGATGGACGACGCGGCGCGCGAGCGGCTCCTCAAAACCGAATTCAAGTCGAACCAGAAAGTCGACACAGGCCGCTTCAAGGGCCTCGGCGAAATGATGCCGGCGCAGTTGAAGGAAACAACGATGGACCCGCGTTCAAGAACCCTCGCCCGCGTCGTCATCGCCGACGACAAACAGGACGCCGCCGTCGATCTGGTCGATCGCCTGATGGGGAAGAAGGCCGAAGCCCGCTTCCAGTTCATTCAGGAGAATGCGAGTTTTTTGCGGGATGAGCTGGATATCTGATTTTATTTGGCGACGCCGGTCGACGGCGATGCCTCCGCCGCAAATGCCCCTTCAGTGCCGATTTGCGCGACAACTCCCCCGCCGTGCGAGATCCCGGATCTGCGTCGCACGGTGCGGCGCGTCCGGGATGACGGAATTAGGCGTCCTTTTCGGAAGCGGCGCTTCTCCTTTTTCCGGCGGATTCCGCGGGCTGCAGCCGCAAAAGGCGCCCTTTTCCGATTGCGAAAAGGCGCCCCATTTTTGAGAGAGCCCCGTCAGCCACGCTGCGTGTGACAGCTCCCCCGCCTTGCGGATGAGCAAAGGAGAACGCCTCCGCTTCAGCCGCCCGGATAGACCGCGAGCGCGGCGAGCGTGATCGCTACCCAGAGGGCGATCTCCAGCGTTTCGCTCATCGGCTGGATCTTCTTGTAGGCGCCCCAGGCGTGGATCGCGATCATCATCGCGGCGAGCGCGGCGATGAAGGCGACGACTTCGGCGAGCGCGGCGCCGGTCAGCGCGGCGCGGAGCGCGAGGTAATTGCTCGCCGCCGCGACGACGCCGAGGCTGCGGCCGAAATAGACCGCAAGGTCCGTGTGCGCCGGGATCTGAAATCCCATCACCCTCGCCCATTGCAACGGAACGAACAGCAGGGGCAGCGTGAAAAACAGGAACGTGAACCCAGCAAGGCCGATCAGGAACTCGCTCGCATAACCGCTCATGGCGCCGATCATTGGTTTTCCCTCCTCCGGGCGCTGAGCAACTTATCTGTTTTCATGGAGGCCGAGAAGGCGAGCGCCTCTGCGGCGGGGCCGCGGGCTCATCGCCGTACGCCCGCCCCCTCAGTCACGCTTTGCGTGACAGCTTCCCCACTTTGCGGGTGAGCAAAGGGAGCGCGTTGCAACGCGTCCGGGATGACTGGAGTGGGCGCCCTTTTCGGAAGCGGCGCTTCTCCTTTTTTCGGCGGATTCCGCGGGCTGCAGCCGCAAAAGGCGCCCTTATCGGCGCCGCAAAAGGGCGCCCTTTTTTCGGTCGATCGCCAGTTGCAAGAAACCGGGTCGCCGCGGCGTTCACGATGTCAAAGAGCCCGCGCCTTGAAGCGCGCATTATGACAGTCGATATGGATGCCGCCCGCGTTCAATCAAGCGCTCGAAAAGATGTATTTGCGTGCGTCTTTTCGCGCGCCTGGCGAGGCGACGTTGCGCCGACGCTATTTCTTCGCGATTCGCTGGGTCTGGGCGAGGTTGAGGCCGGTGACCGCCTGCTTTCGCGCCGCGGGTTTTTTCTTCGCCGGCGCGGCGGCGTCGCGTTCGAGCCGCAGCTGCTTCAGTTTTTCCGATTTGACGCGCTGCTTTTCCGCCGCATGGCGCACCTCCGTCATGGCGGCGGTTTCGGCGCTGGCGCGCGCCGCCTTTTTGTCGTTCGGGGATTGTCGTCCTGCGGCCATGTCGGCCTCCTTTGTCGGGGCGAAAAAAAACGCCGGGCTTTCGGCCCGGCGTTCCTGATGCGGATGATCCGCGATCCTCACTTGACCTTGAGCTGGGTCGCCGAAGTCTTGCCGCGGTCGGTGGTCAGCTCGTAGCTGAGCGCCTGACCGTCGTTCAAGCTGCGCAGGCCCGCCGCTTCGAGCGCGGTCGCGTGCACAAACACGTCCTTGCCGCCGTCATCCGGCGCAATGAAGCCGTAGCCTTTTTGCGAGTTGTACCATTTCACTTTTCCGGTCGCCATTATCGTCTCCTTCAAGACATTGGTTGGGTGGACTAGTTCAGGCCGACGCACCGCGCCGACCCATAGAAACCGAATGTTTGGAGGAGTGTATCAAAGCTTGGTTCAGAGGCCTAATAGACGGCCCAAATCATTGGTTCGCGCGCGATCTTGCGCGAAATCACCCGCAATAGCAAGTGATTTTTTGGCCCGCCCACACGCCCGGATTGCGCCGATTGCCCGCTCAGTCGAGGCTCTGGTCCATGGTGCTGGCCGGCGGCCTGGCGCAGTCGCCGACCGGTTTGGCCGGCACCCCGGCGACCGTGCAGCCGGGTTTGACGGAGTGGAGGACGACGCTGCCCGCCGCGACCTTGGCGTTCTCGCCGACCTCGATATTGCCGAGCACCTTCGCCCCAACCGAGACGAGCGCGCCCTTGCGGATTTTCGGATGGCGGTCGCCGACTTCCTTGCCAGTGCCGCCGAGCGTCACGTTCTGGAGGATCGAGACGTCATCCTCGATGACCGCCGTCTCGCCGATGACGACGCCGGTGGCATGATCGATGAAGACGCCGCGGCCGATTTTCGTCGCCGGGTGGATGTCGACCTGGAACAGTTCCGACATGCGACTTTGCAGGTAGAGCGCCAGCGGCCGGCGGTCGTGCCGCCACAGCCAGTTGGCGACCCGCTGCGCCTGCAGCGACAGATAGCCTTTGAAGAACAGGAACGGCTGGACGTATTCGTTGCAGGCCGGGTCGCGCTCATAAACCGCTATGATGTCGGCGAGCCCCGCCTCGACGATCGACGGCTCGTCGGCATAGGCCTCGAGGCAGACATCGCGCCAGAGCATCGCGCTCATGTCGGCGTCGGCGACCTTCTGCGCGAGGCGATAGGAAAGCGCGTCATCAAATGACTGATGATTTAGGACGTTTCCATGCAGGAAGCTCGCCAGCGCCGGCTCGCGCGCTGCGGCCGCCGCCGCCTCGACCCGCATCCGCGGCCAGGTCTGGTCGCGCGACAATTTCAAAACCTTGGACACGCTCATCGAACGCTCCTGCCTTCCGCCGCTCACTTCACGGACCCGAGTATAAGCCGCGTCGGCTCCTCCGGCAAAAGGCCCCGCTCCGCCTGCGCCTTCGCCGCCAGCACCATAATAATAGTCAGTGAATCGCGGATGTCGCCCTTCAGCACCATTTCGTGAAGCGCAGAAAAGCTAACCAGCCTTTGAGCGAGGACCTCGTCGGCCTCAGGTTCGGCGGTTCCGGCTTCGAGGCCCCAGGCGAGGTAACAGGCGGCCTTCTCGTCGGTCACCGAGTTCGAAAGGTCGAAATCGGCGAGCGGACGCCAGTGACGCGCGCGATAGCCAGTCTCCTCGGCGAGTTCGCGCTTGGCCGATTGAAGCGGATCGACAGCAAGCGCGCCGCCGCCTTCCGGCAGTTCCCAGCTATAGGCGTCATGCGGGAACCGGTGCTGGCCGACCAGCGGGACCGACCCGTCGTCGCAGAGCGGCAAAACGCCGACCGCAAGATTCTTGAAATGCACGACGCCGTATTTTCCGGGCGCGCCGTCCGGGCGGATGACGTCATGATCGGTGACACGAATCCACGGATTGTCGAAGACCTCGCGCGCGCGCTCGACCGTCCACGGACCAATCCGGCGCGGCTTTTCAATCGTCACGGCGCGGCCTTCTTTCGCACGGGGACCGGCATCTGGCAGATATCGAGGTGATCCGCCCGGAAGTGAAAGAACGCCTCCGGCCGGTTGCGCCGCGCTTCCGCATAATCCGCGAAGACCGGCCGCGCGCTGTCGAGGATCTCCCAGGCATCGCGCTCCGCCTCCGGAATGTCCGCGGCGACGCGGATGGAGACGATCGTCTCGCCGAGATCATCCTCCTTCGATTGCGGCGGATCGACCCGACGCAGCGCCTGCAAATGCTGCATGCCGTCGATCACCCGTCCAAACACGGAGAGATTGCGGTCGAGATAGCGCTGCGCTTGCAGCGCGACATAGAATTCGGTCGATGCGGTGTCGGGATCGTCTTCACGGCCGAAAGCGAAGGCGCCGGGGCAATGCAGGTGCCAGAGAGCGCCGGTCGCCGGATCGCGCCCCGCCGGCAGGCTGCCGACAAAGCCGACCTCGGGCGCAAAGCCGTCGGCGTCGCCGAGCGCCGCAAAGGAGATCCCTTCCCCCGGCGTTTCGAATTCCGCCTCCATTTTCTTCTTGGCTTTTTTGACCTTCCGCTCACTGAACGGATCGCCGCCCTGTGCGACGAACCCGTCGATGACGCGGTAATAGGAAAGCCCGTCATAGAAGCCTTCGCGCGCGAGCTTTTTCACCTGCAGTACATGCTTCGGCGCCAGCGCCGGCGACAGCGCGACCGTCACCTTTCCGCGCTCCAGCTCGATCACCAGCAGGTCTTCCGCCGGCAGTCCGCGCCAGTCGCCGACGCCCGTCGCCGCAAGTATTTCGGCGCTCGGCTTTTTGCCCTCGAGCGCGTCGGCGAGAGCCGGCGTCGCCATGGCGGCGAGCGCCAGGGATATCATCAGGGTACGCATTATCTCATCCTCTCCCCCTATAGGGCGCAACGCCGGTGTCCGGGACCCATAATCCCTTCGGCGCCTCGCCGGTCTGATAGAAAACATCGATCGGAATGCCGCCGCGCGGATACCAGTAGCCGGCGATCCGGAGCCAGCGCGGCCGCGCCGCCGCGACCAGCCGCTCGGCAATCATCAGCGTGCAATCCTCATGGAACGCGCCATGATTGCGGAACGACGCCAGAAAAAGCTTCAGCGATTTCGACTCGACGAGCCTTTTCGCCGGAGCGTAATCGATGACGAGATGCGCAAAATCCGGTTGTCCGGTCACCGGACAGAGCGAGGTGAATTCCGGCGCGGTGAACCGCGCGAGGAACAAGGCGCCGGATTGCGGATTTGGAACCGTTTCAATCGTCGCCCTGTCCGGCGACGCCGCGGCGTCGACCGCGCGCCCGAGCTGGCGCAGCGACGGC
>JBGSSK010000192.1:0-2673 GCA_041737095.1 Parvularculaceae bacterium
GGGCGCGCCGCACCTGCTGGCGGGTTTGCCGGACGGCCTCATTGGTGACGGCGCAGCTGTTGATGACGATTGCGTCGGAAAGGCCCGCCGCGTCAGCAAGGCGCCGAACCGCCTCGCCTTCGGCGAGGTTCAGGCGGCAGCCGAGCGAAACGACTTTGCTGGCCCGGGATCGGTCATTGGGCGGCGCGTCTTGCATGGGCGCTATTTAGCGACGAGCAGCGCAATGTCGAGGCGCTCAGCTTTCCATCGCCAAAACAATGGCGAAACCAACCACCAGAAACAGCGCGAAAGGGAAAAACGCCCCGAGCATCGGCGGCGCAACGCCGAGCTTGCCGATCGCCAGCATCAGGTTTTCAGCGACGAAATAGATGAAACCGAGACCCGCGCCGATGGTGGCGCGCGCCAGCTGATTGCCTTGCCGACCGACACCGAACCCGGCGATGGCCCCGAGCAGCGGCATCAACAAAGTCGCCATCGGCTTCGAAAACCTGCTGAGGAGGCTGGTCATCGCCGGCCGCGAGTCAGCGCCGTCCCGATTCAATTGCCCGATCTGGCGGACGATCGTCGTCAGGCTCGACCGGTCCGGGTCGAGCGTCAGAGCGAAAAGAAGCTCCGGATCGAGCGATGTCGCCCAGGACCGGATCGGCGCCGGATCGCCGACCACGCCCGCCGGCGACGGGCTGCGAACGCCGACCAACCGCCATGCGCCGTCTTCGTAGGCCGCCGACTTCGCTTCCGTGATCGATCCGACAAGCCCCTTGTCGTCGAGATCATAAATCACGACATCGGTTAGCCGCACGCCGCCGGCGGTTCTGGCGGCGCTGCCCGCGCTGACGATTTCGTCCTCATAGGTGACGCGAATATCGGTCCGCGTCGCCGCATCATGCTTCAACCCGACCGCGAAATCATTTGCTTCCCAGAATTCCAGTTCCTCGGCGCTCGGGACCACGACCAGTTCGTGAAACAGGAAATGCGAGGCGGCGATCAGGAAACAGACGACCCCGATCGGCGCAAGCACCCGGTGAACGGACAGTCCGGCCGCCCGCATTATGACGATTTCGCTCGAAAGATTGAGCGACGACAAGGTGACGACGATCGCCATCAGTGCGGCGAACGGCGTAAACTGACTGATCACCTGCGGCGAGCGAAGCAGGATATAGCGAACGATTGAATCCGTGGTAGCCCCCTCCGCGGCCATGATCGCTTCCGACCTGTTGAGGAGATCGAGCGCCTGCAGAATGATCAGGAAGAATGTGAGCAGCGCGAGGAACCGCGTCGCGAACAGGCGTCCGACATAGCGAATAAAGACGCCGTCAATCCCTTTCATTGCGCCGCGCCCTGGCGCAGGGCGCTTTGATCCTCGCTGAGCGCCGCGGGCAGTCGGACGGGATCATCTTGCGTGCGCGCCTCGACTTTCGCGGCGCGCGCCTGGTCGATGGAGCCGCGATACAGCCAGACGCTGATCGCAATGAAAACCGCAAAGAGACCCCACATCGACACATAGGGCGACAGGTTTCCGAGCGCCGCATTGACGAGACCCCATTCCTCGAGAAGCTCGTGATAGATGATGAGGATCGCGACGCCGATGACGGGGTTCACGTTCGACGCCCGTCGTCGCCCGCTGACGCCCATGGCGACCGCCAATATCGGCAGCGTCAGGAAGGTCAGCGGATGGATCAACGTCCAGTGCAATTGCGCTTCATAGGGGCGCCGCTGCGGCGAGGACTTCGCTTCGGGACTGCGGAGGAGAGCGACGATTTCCGCGAAGGTCGCCTCGTCGGCGTCGCCGCCGCGCGCGCGAAACACCGCGATTGCGGGAAGCTCAAGTTCGAGATCGAAGGTCTCGAAATCGAGCGAGCGAACCCGCGCGCCCTTTTCGTCCACGAAAAGCTGGCGTCCGTTCGCAAGCTTCAACAGCAGGCGCGATATGTCGGGCGTCGTCGAAATGCCGCCCTTCTCTGCGGTGATGACCGTCCGCCGGTCATTGGCTTCGCGCATTTCAAGGAATATTCCCTGCGCTTCCTTGGCGATCGCGTCGACCTTGCCGAGCCTGATCGTGACGTCATCGGTGATATCGACGAATTCGCCCTGCGGTATCTTGATGCCGAGGGCGCCGCTGGTGACGTCGAAGCGGATCTTGTCATACTCGTACCGGGCGAACGGCTTGATGTAGCCGACGAGAATGAAATCGCCGATCGCCAGCATCAGCAGCAGACCGTAAATCGGCCGCATCAGGCGCGGAAACGAGACGCCGCTTGAATTCATTGCGTCGAGTTCACTGGACATCGACAGGTTCCGGAACGCCAGAAGAACGCCGAGGAAGGCGCCAAGCGGCAAGGCGAGGCTGAGATAATGCGGCACTAGGTTCGCGAGCATCCGCCAGACGACGTCGACCGGCCCCTGTTCCGCAAGAACGAAATCGAACAGCCGCAGCATCTGCTCGATCATCAACAGCATCGCCGCGACGCCCAGGGCGAGCGTCAGCGGCGTTGCGACCGATCGCAGGATGTAGCGGTCCAGAAGACCCATTGGCGATTGACGCCCTTCCCGGGCAGGCTTGCGTTTCGAAACGGGGGTCGAGGGCCGTCTGTAGCGAATTCCGCGCCATCAAGAAAGCGCTGCAGGCCGCGGCGCGCCGGCGTTCTGCGCGGCCGGCGTCGCCGTTTCCGCGGC
>JBGSSK010000228.1:0-2958 GCA_041737095.1 Parvularculaceae bacterium
GCGCGCCAACGGCCATACCCCTTGGCGCTGCGGCTCACCGAGGAAGAAGCGGCCGCGCACGCGGCCTTTGTCCAGCGCGAACTCGGCGCGGAGAGCCTCTGGGCGGCCCACCTCAAATCCTCGCCAGACACTGAACGTTGATCTTTTTCCGGCCAGCTTCCGGCCAGCCGAAATTGCGAAAGGCCGGCGCAGACGCGCTCGCCCGGCGATTCAGGCGTTCAACTCCGCCATTTCGCCGGTCTGCCGCGCTTCCATATTGCGCTGGTAGATGCCGAGGAAGTCGATCGGATCGAGCATCACCGGCGGAAAATTTCCCGATCCCGTCGTTTCGGCGACGATCTGGCGGGCGAACGGGAACAACAGCCGCGGACATTCGATGAGGAGGATCGGTTCGATCTGCGCTTCCGGCACATTGGCGATCTCGAATACCCCGGCGTAGGTGGTCTCGACGACGAACACGACCTCCTGATCGCGCCGCGCCCGCGCCGAAACCGAAAGCTCGACCTCGAACTGGGTTGATCCAAGCGCACGGGCGTTGACGTCGACATTGACTTCGATGCCGGGCGCCGCGCCGCCGTCGCGAAAGCTCGCCGGCGCGCGCGGGTTCTCGAATGAATGGTCCTTCAGATACTGGGCGAGGACCCGCAGACTGGGCGGACCGGCGGGCTGCGCCGGCGCAGCCCCATTAGGGGTCGTTTCCGACATGACGTTCACCGTTTCAAAGGAATCGAGGGGCGCGTCTTACACGCCATGGCGGGACGCGGCAACAGGCGGCGACGCCCTCCGGATGCCGGCCCTTCTGCAATTCCTAACGTAATCTCCGAGAATAACCGAGCCGCCTTGGTGTTTTCCTCACCATATCTCCTATATATAGGTGAATGCGGCCCGCGCGTTGGCTGCCGCCCATCACCCTGCGGCCAGGGCGCGGATCTGGTTTTTGTAAGCGCGCCCGCTTAGCCGGGCGCATGCGGCGACGGTATCATGGATCCGACCCTAATCGTTTTTATCGCGCTTTCGGCCTTCATCGCCTATCGGCTTTATTCCGTGCTCGGCGCACGCACAGGCGAGGAGCGCCCGCGCGATATCGAGGGTTTGCAGCGCGCCAAGCCTCGCGATGATCGCGAAATCGAAGCAGAGTCGTCGCCCGCTGCAGCGCCGTTGCCGCCGGTCACCGCCGCCGCCGAAGCGTTGCGCCTCGCCGACCCCGCCTTCGATGAAAGATCATTTCTCGAAGGCGCGCGCGGCGCTTACGAGCTCATCGTCGAAGCGTTCGCGTCGGGCGATCTGAAAAGCATCCGCCGCTTCCTCAGCCCCTCGGTGTTTGAAGCGTTTCGCGCCGCCGTATCGGAACGCGAGAAATCCGGTCACCGGTCGGACCTGAAATTCGTCGGCATCGATCAGGCGAAGATAGCCGCCTCGCGAGTTGAGGACGGACATCTGGTCGCGGTGACTGAATTCATCTCCAATCAGGTGCGCGCAACATTTGATCAGGCCGGCGCGCTCATCGCCGGCGATCCGGCGCGGATCGACATCGTGAAAGACCGCTGGACTTTTTCACGCCCGCAGAATTCAACCGACCCCAACTGGACCCTGGTCGCGACGGGCGGCGCGTGACGTCGTAGACTGCGGCCGGGGGCTGAGCTTTGAGATCGCATCCGCAAAAACCCGCATTTGCGCCGCGCCTGATCGCTGCGCTGGTTGTCGCCGGTATCGCGGCGGCGGCGGCGTTTTTCTATTTCGATACGCGCAGCAAAATTGTAGAGGGCGATCCGCCGCCGCCGGACAGCGCGTTTGAGCCGGCCGGAATCGCGGTCGAGCTTGTCGCATTTTCTGATGTCGACGGCTGGCGGTCGGATGATGCGGCGGAAGCGCTGCCCGCGCTCCTGCGCTCCTGCTCGGCGATTGCGGAAAGGGCGGACGACGCGCCCGCTAACCCTTCCGAATTTCTCGGCGACGCGCTGTCGGGCCGAAGCCTCGCCGGAACCGTCGCCGACTGGCGTCGCGCTTGCGATGGCGCGGCCGAAACGGCGGGGCGTCGCTATGCGGATGAAAACGCCCGAACGAGCGCGGCGCGAAGTTTTTTCGAAGCGAATTTCGCGCCGGTGCGCCTCCTGGAAAGGCGCGTGCCGGTCGTCGGCGGACCGGCTGAGGGGACGACGGACCGACTGTCCCCAACCGGACGCTTCACTGCCTATTTCGAACCCTTCTACCAGGCGAGCCTTGTCAGGACCGTCGATTTCAGCGCCGCCGTTTACGAGCGGCCGTTCGATCTCGTGACGATCGACCTTGGCCGCTTCCGCCCGGAACTGGCGGGGCAGAGGATCGCCGGAAGGGTCAATGACGGGGCCCTCGAACCTTATCCCGATCACGCCGCGATCAATGGCGGCGCAATCGCCGGCCGCGCGCGCGTTCTCGCCTATATGCGGCCGACCGATCTCCTGTTCCTGCAGATTCAGGGGTCGGGCCGCCTCAATGTCGCGGGCCGTGAAATTCGCGTCGGCTATGACGGCGCCAATGGGAGAAACTATACGCCGGTCGGGCGGACGCTCATCGATGACGGCGCCTTGACCAAAGAGACGGTCAGCATGCAGACGATCAAGGCATGGCTCGACAGCGCCGAAGCGGCGGATGCGAGGCGAGTGCGAGAATCGAACGAATCTTTCGTGTTTTTCCGCGTGCTTGATGCGCTGCCTGAAGAAGCGCTCGGCCCGCTCGGCGCGCAAGGCGTTCAATTGACCGCTGGCCGATCGCTGGCCGTCGATCCGCGCTATACGCCCTTGGGCGCCCCGGTATTCGTATCGATCGATGGCGACGCGGAGCGCGGCGTCAAACCCTTCCGCCGGCTGATGATCGCACAGGATGCCGGCGGCGCCATCAAGGGGCCTGTGCGCGGCGACATCTTCGTCGGCAGCGGGCCGGAGGCCGGTGAGGCGGCGGGATCCTTCAACCAAATGGGCC
>JBGSSK010000287.1:0-2118 GCA_041737095.1 Parvularculaceae bacterium
CGCGGCCGGCGACGGCGGCGATCGACGTCGTCGCCTTGACCGCGTCGGGCAGGCGTACGCCCGGCAGGAAGGGCGTGTTTTCATGCCGTTCGTTAATCGCCGCGGCGGTCTCGGCCTCCATCGCCCAGATGAGGGTGTCGACGCCATTGGCGGCGACCAGCGCCGCCAGCGCGGCGCCCCAGGCGCCGCCGCCGATAATCGCTGCTGAGGGGAATGGTGACGCGCCGCTTGCCATGTGGGATGATGATGACTGAATAATCCGCGAAGCATTCACTTCGGATGCGAAACCCGGGCCCGAACCCCATGCCGATGACGGTCCTGCCGCCTCTCGATGAAACCGCCCGCGCGATCCTCGAAGCCGCCAGCAAGCGGTTCCTGCATTACGGCTATGGCAAAACGACCATGTCGGAGATCGCCGGCGACTGCAACATGTCGACCGGCAACCTCTACCGATACTTCCCGTCGAAACTCGATATCGCCGAGGCGTTTGTCCGCCAATTGCGCAGCGACCAGATCCGTCGGCTACGCGAGGTCATGTCCCGCCCGGGCCTGTCGACTCCGGAAAAGCTGCGGGCGTTTTTCAAGACCAAGCTGAAACTCGTCTATGAGCGTTTCCACAGCCGTCCCAAGGCCTATGAGCTTTCGCAGGAAATCCTGAAGGAACGTCTGGCTTTCGCCGAGGAATGGGAATCGGCTGAAGCGCTGGTGCTCTGCGAGATACTCGAAGCCGGGGAACTTGCGGGCGATCTGGCGGTCTGCAACCGCGTCCGCATCGCCCGCATCCTGCAGGACGCGTTTTTCCGCTTCGCCAGTTCGGCGATCTATTTCGAGGGCGAATATGAGGTTCTCGCCGGCGAACTTGACGATCTGATGGACCTCATCCTCGACGGATTCGCCCATCGCCAATTGCAGGCGAAGATGTAAGTATTTGATTTATAATTAATATCGGCCAGACGACCTCGCTCACGCGGAGTTGATATTGAAGAATGAATAAATTCCATAATGTTCATTGACAGTCGGGGGGCAGGTTCCTAAATCTCCGGCATCGCTTCCGCGACCTTGGCGGCCGACGCCGAAGTCGCCTGACGAAGCCAAAAACAGAAACGATGAGACACAGCCATGAACACGACCAACAACAGCTCCTTCGGCGTTCGCTTCGCCCTCGCCGTCTTCCTTTCAACTGTCATCGCCGGTGGTTACCTGACGGCGATCGGCTATCTGAATCCTGGCTTCATCGCCTAACAGCGCTGAGCCCGCGTCCTGCGCCGCGACCTGCGCAGACTGAATTTTGACATTCGATCGCCCGTCCTGATCGGACGCCCCTTCGATCTCGACATCCCTCCCCCCCCAAAGGGCGACGAAGCAGAGACGCGGAAGCCATCCTCCCGGCTTCCGCGTTTTTTTGCGCCGGCCGCAATCGCCGGCGCGTCCTATTGTCGGGCTGCGACCGCACCGCAATCCGGTCGGCTTAGGTGGTTCGGCAGGAGTCGCAGATTGCGCAGCCTCGCTGGCTATCGCCTCAAGCGTCCGCGCGAGACGCGGTCGCCAGCGCGCGACGATCATGCATCGTCCAGCGACAGCCCGGGCCGCTCGTTATCCCAGACGATCGACATGATCTTCCATGCGCCGTTGATCCGCACGAAATTATAGAAATTGACCCCGCGCCCCCTGCGCGCCGACGATCCCGATCCGTAAACGGAACGATAGACGCTGCGGACGCGAGCAATATTGCCGAAGACCTCGCATTGATGGTCGAGTTCTTCTTCGAGGAATGCGCTTGCCGTGAATTTCGCATCGACATCGGCATGATGCTGGTCGACGGTCATCACCGTCGCAAACGGCATTCCGTCGTCGCCGATCCCGGTCCGGACGAGGCGCGCCGCCGGATGATAGTGATGTTTCACAGCATGATAGGCGCGCGGCCCTGGCGGGCCGGAGAGCATCGCGTAGTCCGCGGTGATCATCTCCTGAATGATGCGTCGATCCTCATCAGCGCTCATTCGCCAAGCCCCTCAAGAAAAAAAGCAGTGCGCGCCGCCGCCTGCCGCGCAAACCGCAGGGTGATCGCCTTGCGCCGCTTGAACGCCTCGCGCGCCGTCAGTCGGTCGAGATAGGCGC
>JBGSSK010000310.1:0-25372 GCA_041737095.1 Parvularculaceae bacterium
CGGAGCGCGGCGGATTCGCGGGCGGCGACGCCGGCGCCGTATCGTAATCGCGGCGCCGATTGTCCGTCTGCGGCCGGTTGTCGTCATAGCGCCGCCGGTCGTCCCCGCGGCGATCGCCGTCTCTTGGCGAATTATCGTAGCGCCGACGCTGGCCGTCGTAGCGCGGCCGACGATCACGATCGCGCCGGTCGTTGTAATTATGGCCTGAACCGTAGCGATTCCTGCGATAGCCATAACGGTCGTAGGAATTGAACGACAGGTAATAGCCTGTGTCCGGACGCCAATAGCCGTAGCGACCGTACCACGGCGAGTAATAGGAGTAGCTCGAATAGCCATAGGCGTAGCCGCTGCGATAGGGCGAGTAGGCGGTGTCGAAGCAGCGATCGATGTCGCGGTCGCAATGCGACTGGCACGCGACGTAACCGCCTTCGTCAGGAATATCTTCGCACAGTCGGTAACAGTCGTTCGCTTCGCGCTCGCAAGCGTTGAAAGAACTTTCGTAAGGATAAGTGACACAGGACGCGAGAAAGAGCCCGCCAATGGCGGCGCCCGCCAGCTTGATCGCGTTGTTCATGAATGCCTCTGTTACCGCCCCGGATTGCCCCGCATCGGCGTCATTGTCCCGAAGCCGCAGGCGGGAGGACAGCGCCGATCAACAAAAACTTAACAAAAATCGGCGCCAAATTGCGGCGAAAACCCGACGCGCCTGCCGCAATCGAAACATTTTCCGAGCGGCGCCGCAGCCGCGCCGGCCCAACGCAAAACGTCGCCCGGACACGGGCGGCGCACGAAGAACGAGTTTGAACCCGGCTTATTCGCCTTTCGGCTCGAGAACCTTGCGGCCCTTGTAGCGGCCGGTCTTCAGGTCGATGTGATGCGGCCGGCGCAATTCGCCTGACTCGCGGTCCTCGACATAGGAGGGCGCAGCAAGACGGTCATGGGCCCGGCGCATGCCGCGGCGGGAGGGCGAGGTTTTCTTCTTCGGAACGGCCATTCTGGACCTCTGAACAATGGGTTCTGCGGCGCGACGCCGGGGAGCAGCCGCCTTTGAAGGAGGCCGTTTAACCGAAGCGTCCTGCCTTCGCAAGAGCGGCATGGTTGCCCGGCGCTTAAAAGCGGCGCGGAAAACCAGGCTTTTCCTTCAGCGCCTTGAAAGATTGTTACAGCAGAGTAATGATCCAAGAATTGGGATCGGGGTGTGAGGTGGGTTTGAAGGTTCTGCTCGCAATTGCGGCGTCAATGATGGTCCTGTCGCCTGCCGAGGGACGGGCGGAGGCGTTTTCCGCCTATTGGTCGACCCTCGACGAGAGCGAACGGGATTTCGTGGACCAGGTCGCAGCCGGCCTTTACCGGGAGGAGCGCGGGCGGCGCGCTGACAACTACGCTTCGCTGAATGTCGCCAGCAAGGCGCGCCTCAGGGCCCGCGCCGTCGAAACGCTCGGCGTCGAAAACCGGCCCCCGCGGTCGAACAAAAAGGGCGCCGACATTTGACCAACGATCAGCCTCCGCCGATGTTTTCGGAGGGGTCCGGGGCTGCGCCTATTTGCGGTTGGTCTTGCCTGGCAATATGCCGAGATATTTGCAGATGATCGACAGCATCACTTCATCGGCGCCGCCGCCGATCGAAGCAAGGCGGCCGTCGCGATAGGCCCTGCTGACCGGCGTTTCCTCCATGAAGCCCATGCCGCCCCAATATTGCAGGCAACTGTCATTGACCTCGCGAATGAGGCGCCCGGCCTTCAGCTTCGCCATTGACGCCATCATCGTCGCGTCTCCGCCAGCGATCATTTTTTCAACCGCATCCCAAGTCATCGAGCGCAGCGCCTGAACTTCGGTCTTCAATTCCGCCATTTTGAAATGCACGACCTGATTGTCGAGGATCGACTGGCCGAACGCCTTGCGCTCCCGCGTGTAATCAATCGTCGCATCAATGGTCTTGTCCATGCCGACGAGGCTCGACAGCGCGCCCCACAGCCGCTCTTCCTGGAATTGCAACATCTGGTACATGAACCCCGCGCCCTCCTCGCCGATGCGATAGCGTTGCGGGACGCGGACATCCTCGAAATAGAATTGCGCGGTATCGGATGATCGCATGCCAAGCTTTTTCAACTTGCGCGCGATCTCGACACCCTTGCGATGGCGTCCGTCATCGTCCTTCAGCGGCAGGCAGATCAGCGTCTTGTTGCGGTGCGCGGGATCGTCCGACGTATTGGCGAGCAGGCACATCCAGTCGGCCTGCACGCCATTGGTTGTCCACATCTTGCCGCCGTTGATAATGTAGTCGTCGCCGTCTTTCCTCGCGGTCGTCTTGATCGAGGCGACATCCGAGCCGGACCCGACTTCTGAAACGCCGAGACAGGCGACGAAATCGCCAGCGATAGACGGGCACAGGAAATCCTCCTTCGCCGCCTCGGTTCCGAAGCGGGCGAGCGCCGGCGTCGCCATATCCGTCTGCACGCCGATCGCCATCGGCACGGCGCCGCAATTGATATGGCCGAGCGTCTCGGCGACGACCGCGCCATAGGACCAGTCGAGCCCCATGCCGCCGTATTCGACTGGCTTGTTGACGCCAAGAAGTCCGAGACGCCCCAGCCCTTTGAACACCTGATGCGCCGGGAAGATCTCCGCTTCCTCCCACTCGTCGACATGCGGATTGATTTCCGCCTCGATGAATTTCTTCAGGGTCGACCGGAGTTGTTCATGTTCGACGGTCAGCTGCATGGCGGCGCCTCTTCACTGCGCAGTTTCGTTGACAGCCCGCGCGCGGCGGGCCGAACGTCACGCCTATGTCGGGGTCACATTTCGGTCAAGCGCCGGAAGCAGAAGAGGCGCTTTACAGTCGCCGCCGCGAGAAAAGCGAGGCGATGCGCCGGCGCGTCTGCGAGGCGGCGACCCTGCACCTCGCCGAATTCGGGTTCTTTCGGACCTCGATCTGTAAAATCGCCAGCCGCGCCGATGTCAGCCTCGGCGCCTTGCAGCATCATTTCCCGGCGAAAGACCAGCTGATCGTCGCGGTCGTCGATCATATCCTGGCTCGATCGGTCCGCTGGTTCGCCCGCGCGCGAGAGGAACTCACCCGCAACCCGGACGCCTTCGCTGAAATCGTTCGGCGTTCCTGGTGTGAGCAATTCAAGAGCAATGATTACGGCGCGCTCCTCGAAATCCTCACCGCCTGCCGAACCGACGCGGCGCTGCGCGGCCGCGTGACGCCGCTCCTCGAATTGTGGCGAACGCGCATCGACGCCGAGCTATCGGAATTGTTGCCGGCGACCGATCGGACGGCGCAGGAGCTCGACGCCATGCTGTCGATTTCGCGCGCCATGATGACCGGTCTTCTCGTCCATGACGAACTGATCCGCGACGATGCGCATATCGCTTTCGTCATCAACCAGTGGATCGCGCTCGCGCGTCGCTGATATCGCGTCAATCGCCTTCCGGCGTCTCCTCGCCGACTCCCGGTATCGCATCGCCACGCTTCAGATATTCGGTCCAGTCGCCGCTGCGCCAATGCGGCTCATCGAGAAACCAGCTGCGCATCTCGACGCCGACCGAGGAAAGCGTCAGCAACTGCTGTTCGTCGAGACTGCCGGCGAACGCGGCGAGGTCGGCGATATCCTGCGCGTCGAGATCGATCACATATCCAAGCTCGATCGCCTGAAGCGCGGTCATCGCCGGCGCACCGCGCCACATCCGTGCGGAGAATTCGAGCGGATTAACCGTGTGCGCGCGACGGTCGGTCGAAAGATCCGGCGCCGCCTTGCCGCCGACGCCGTTGACCTGGTGACAGATGACGCAGCCCTTGGTGATGAAGAGGATGCGGCCGCGCCGCGCATTGACCGACGGCGAAGTGACCGCAAGGCTCGTCGGCGGCTCGCCGAGCGCCGCAAGTCCTTCGTCGATTACAGCGCCCTCCGTCGAGAGAGCCGCGGGCGCCGTCCCGCCTTTCTCGCCGCCGCACGCCGACGCCATCAGGACCGCTAAAAGCCCCGGAAGGGCGCGCGTCACCATCATTGCTTCCGAACTCCTTATGAATGCTGCTGCTTTTCCAAATTGTGCCGGCGCATCGTCGCTGTCAGATTGATGTGGATCAACAAGATTCTATCCTCAGCCACAAAGCGCGAGTCGATGATGACTGAAACCGATAAGGTCGCAGCGGCCCTTGACGCCGCCGGCAAGGATTGCCTGCCCGGCTTGATCGGCATCCGCTTCTCCGGCGCCGGCGACGGGTGGGTCGAGGCCGAACTCGCCGTAAGGCGCGCGCTGATGGCGCCCAACGGTTTCCTCCACGCCGGAAGCGTCATCGCCCTCGCCGACACCTGTTGCGGTTATGGATGCATACGCGCCCTGCCCGCCGGGGCCAGCGGTTTCACAACGATCGAGCTGAAAACGAATTTCCTCGGCACGGCGCGCGAGGGCGTCATCGCCTGCAGGGCCGAAGCGCGCCATCTCGGGCGCACGACGCAACTCTGGGATGCGGAGGTGACGATTGTCGGGAGCGGCAAGACACTCTGCGTCTTCCGCTGCACGCAGATGGTGCTTTGGCCGCGATAGCGTGAAACCGCCGCCTCCCCCTTTTGCTCTTGGGAAAACGGTCGGGGATGAGGTCCCCTGCATTTGAATTCGGCCAGACCGGCGCGCGGCGGCCCTCGCCCCCGCCCCCTCCCAAAGGGAGTGGCGAAGAAAAGTGAGCAAGCGTTTCAAACGCTCGCGATCGCAGCCATATAAGCCGGACGTGACGAGATCCGCGTCCACCACTTTTCGACATTCGGCGTCATCGCCTCGACGACGCCGAGCGTCGTTGCGAAACGCAACGCGTAGCCGACGCAGATATCCGCCATCGTGAAGCGGTCCGCACAAAGATAATCGCGGCCTTGAAGACCCGCTTCGACCACAGACCAGCGGCCGAGAAACCATTTGCGGTAATCGGCGGCGGCCTGCGGCAGGCGGCGCTCCTCCGGTTCGAGCGCGGTGTAGCGAAAGACGATCGTCAGCGGAAAGGTCAGCGTCGCATCCGAGCGATACATCCAATTGACATAGTCGCCATAGGCGGCCTCATCGGACGTCACCGCGAGCGGTGTCGGCCCGTATTTTTCGCCGAGATAATGACAGATGCCGGCGCTTTCAGTCAGCATGACTTCGCCGTCGACCAGCGCCGGGACAGTTCCGAGCGGATTGACGTTCTTGTAGGTCTTGGCGAAGACCCGCGGCGGGAAGGGCAGCGTTTCAAGCTCGAAGTCGAGCGCCATTTCCTTCAGCGCCCACAGGCAGCGCAAGGATCGCGCGCCGTCGCAATGATAGAGTTTCATCGAATCGGGTCCCTTGACGGTTCTCCTGTGCAAGCATGTTGACGCCGCAGCCGCTTGGCAAGACAGTCGCGGCCATGAACCCGCTTTCCTTCGACGCCACGCGACTTCCCTCGCCGCATCTGACCGAGCATCATGACGCGTGGCGCAAGACGCTTCGCCTCTTCGTCGACCGTGAAATCGCGCCGCATGTCAGCGCCTGGGACGAGGAAGGCAAGTTCCCGCGCGAGCTGCATCGCCGCGCCGCCGATATCGGGCTGATCGGCCTCGGCTTCCCGGAGGAATATGGCGGCGTCCGCGAGGGCGTCGACGTCTTTCATTCGATCATCGCGTCGGAAGAGCTGGCGCGCGCCGGATCGGGCGGACTCGTCGCCGGGCTGATGACGCACGGCATCGGCCTGCCGCCGATCATGGCGCTCGGCGCCGATGCATTGAAAGCACGTATTGCGCCAGATGTGCTGAGCGGCCGCAAGCTGATCGCGCTCTGCATCACCGAGCCTTCTGGCGGGTCGGATGTCGCCAATCTCAAAACACGCGCCGTGCGCGACGGCGATCACTACATCGTCAATGGCGAGAAGACCTTCATCACCACCGGCATGCGGGCGGATTACCTGACCGTCGCCGTCAGGACCGGCGGGGCCGGCGCCGGCGGCCTTTCCTTCCTGCTTGTCGACGCCGACTGCGTGGGCGTCAAGCGCACGAAGCTTTCGAAAATGGGCTGGTGGATGTCCGACACCGCGTCGATCAATTTCGCCGATGTGCGCGTGCCGGCGGAAAATCTTATCGGCGCGGAGAATTCAGGCTTCGCCGGCATCGTCGCCAATTTCAACGGCGAGCGCCTCAGCATGGCGGCGCAGGCGATCGCCTTCGCACGCGTTTGCATAGAAGACGCGGCCGAATGGGCGACGGTGCGCGAAACCTTTGGCAAGACGCTCGCGCGGCATCAGGTTATCCGCCACAAGTTCGCGGAAATGCTGCGCTGCGTCCACGCCGCAAGCGCGCTTCTCGACAATTGCGCGTGGCGCGTCAGGAACGGCGAGACGCCGGTCGCCGATTTGTCGCTCCTCAAGGTCGAGGCGACGCGCGCCATGGAATTCTGCGCGCGCGAGGCGATGCAGATACTGGGCGGCGCCGGTTACATGCGCGGTTGCCGCGTCGAGCGCATCTATCGCGAAGTCCGCGTGATGGCGATAGGCGGCGGCTCGGAAGAAATCATGCTGGACCTCGCCGCGCGTCAGATGGGAATTTGACGCTTCCTCCTTCCGCACCCGGGCAGAAGAGGCGGGGATAAAGGTCCCCGCGGTGGAAATCCGCAAGACCGGCGCATACGGCGCTCCTCACCCCTGGCGCCTTCCCGGATGCAGAGGGAAAAACCTCCTACAATTTTCTGAGCGCTGTCTTCAAAATCTTGCCGCTTGGATTTCTCGGCAGCGCGTCGATGAAGTCAACCCGTTTCGGAATCTTGAAGCTCGCGATCCGTGTTCGGAGGAATGCCGTCACCTCGTCGCCTGTCACGTCTGCGCCGGGACGCTTGACGATGAAGGCGCGGACAAGTTCGCCCCACTTTTCGTCCGGCATGCCGACGATCGCCGATTCCATGACCGCCGGGTGCGCGGCGAGGACGTTCTCGATTTCCGCCGGATAGATATTCTCGCCGCCGGAGATGATCATGTCCTTGACGCGGTCGACGACGTAGACAAATCCGTTCTCGTCGATGCGCCCCGCGTCGCCGGACCAGTACCAGCCGTCGCGTATGACGGCGTGCGAGGCGTCCGGCTTGTTCCAGTAGCCGTCCATGGTGAAGGCTGATCTGGTGACGATTTCGCCGACCTCGCCTTGCGGAACCTCCTTGCGCGTTTCCGGATCACGGATGCTGACGGCGCAGCCGGGGAGCGGCTTGCCGGCTGAAACGCGCTGCTTCTTGCCTTTCGCGTGATCGTCATGACCGAGGATCGTGACGCCGCCGGTCGTCTCGGTCATGCCGTAGAATTGTACGAAGCGCGCCGCCGGCATCGCCGCCATCGCCGCATCGAGGAGCGGTTCCGGCATCGGCGCGGCGCCATACATGATCTGCACGAATTTCTGGAGCGATACGCCGGCAGTCTTCGCCGCCTGCAGGATCATCATGATCATCGCCGGCACGAGGAACGCGCTCAACGGAACGTCGCCCTGCGCCTCCCTTACGATCGCCGCCGGATCGAACTGACGATGCTGGATGACCGGCATCGACCGCGACCAGCCCATGAGAGCGAAATTGACGCCGGCGATATGGAAATGCGGCAGCGCGTGCAGGATCGTCTCGTCGTCGAAGCGCGGATCGACGACCCCGGCCTTGAGACCCGCCTCCCCGACTTCGTGATAGCAGCGATTGGGGAGGACGACGCCCTTCGGCAGGCCGGTCGTGCCGCTCGTATAGAGCTGGACGACGACATCTTCCGATTTCGGCGCATAGGCCGGCCGCCTCGCTTCTTGCGCATCGATAAGCAGGTCGAAGCAATCCTCGCCGCCGCTTTCGAGAATCAACGTGCGCGGCAGGGTGAAGTCATCAACCATCCGCAACGGATCGATGAACATCTTCTCGCCGACGAAGAGCGCCGGCTGCGCATCCTTGACGATCTGCGCGATCTCGCCGGGCGCAAGGCGCCAGTTGACGGGCGTCATCACAACGCCGATTTTCGACGCGCCGAGCAATGCATGCCAGAAGGTCGCGACATTGCGCGCAAGCCAGCAGAGCCGGTCGCCGCGTTTCAGCCCAAGCGAAGCGAGCGCCGCCGCCGCGCGATTGGCGCGCGCATCCATCTCGGCGTAGGTCCAGGTCCGCCCTTCGAAGATCAGCGCAGAGTCGTCCGGCAAATGCTCGGCCTGCGCCTCGACGAGGCCCGACAAAGTCGGCGCATTGAATATCCGGCGTTGCTTGAGCATCCGCGCGATCCTCCCATGAATTTTTTCAGGACTATGGCGCAGACGGAGGAAAACGCCAACTGTCCGCCCGAAGATTCGGGAGGTCAGATTTCGAGCGATGCGTGTTCGATTTCGACAAGGCGCTGGTCGCGGATGACGATCACCCGGTCGAGGCGCCGCGCAAGGCGACTGTCATGCGTCGCGACGAGGGCCGCGAGGCCTTCGGCGCGGACGATTTCGAGGAGCGCGTCGAAAACCCTTTCGGAGGTCTTCGGATCGAGATTGCCGGTCGGCTCATCGGCGAGCAGCACCCGCGGGTGATTGGCGAGCGCGCGTGCGATCGCGGTGCGCTGCTGTTCGCCACCGGAAAGCTGGCCTGGCTGGTGATGGAGACGCGCACCGAGACCCATTTGCTCCAAAAGGCGCGCAGCTTCCTTCTCGGCCGCCTCGCGCCGTTCGCCGCGAATGAGGCGCGGCAGAGACACGTTGCCGAGCGCGGAAAACTCCGGGAGCAGATGATGGAACTGGTAGACGAAGCCAAGATCGTCACGGCGGATCCGCGTCCGGGCCGCATCATCGAGCGTCGACGTCGCAGCGCCGCCGATGAAAACTTCGCCGCTCGACGGCGCTTCAAGAAGACCGGCGATATGAAGGAGCGAGGATTTGCCGGAGCCAGACGGTCCGAGCAGCGCCGCCGTCTCGCCCCGATGCAGGGTGAAATCCGACGGCAGCAGGATCTCGAGATCCTTGTAGCGGCGGCTGACGCCGTCGAGACGCAGCGCGATTTCGCGGTTCATGTCGGCGCTGTCATTCATAGCGCAGCGCCTCGACAGGATCGAGTCGCGCCGCCCGCCACGCCGGATAGATCGTCGCGACGAACGACATCAAAAGCGACCAGCCGACAATGAGGCCGACCTCGTTCCATTGCATCTTCGCCGGGATCTGGTTGAAATAGTAAACGTCGGACGGAAAGAGATCGGTGTTGAAGACCAAGGAAAGAAACCTCTCTATCGCGTCGATCTGCCAGACGAAGAGGGCGCCGAGAACGGCGCCGGCGATCGTGCCGATGACGCCGATCAGCGACCCGGACAGAAAGAAGATGCGCATGATCGAGCCTTGCGTCGCGCCCATCGTCCGCAGGACCGCGATGTCGCCGGTCTTGTCTTTGACGAGCATGATGAGGCCGGTGATGATGTTGAGCGCAGCGACGGCGACGATGAGGAGCAGTATCAGGCGCATGACGCTGCGTTCGGTCTGCAGCGCATTGAAATAGGACTGGTTCTGCTGCTGCCAGTCGCGCAGCTCCATGGCGGGAAGGACCTTGGCGATGCCCGCCTTGTAGGTCTTCACTCTCTCCGGGTCGGCGACTTTCACCTCGATCTGCTGGACTGCGTCGCCATAACCGAAAAAGAGTTGCGCCTGTTCGAGCGGCATGAAGCCGATGAAGCTGTCATATTCGGAATTGCCGACCTCGAAGATCGCGCCGACGACATAGGTCTTTTTCTGCAGGGTCGGGCCGAATGGCGTATCGGCGCCGCGTCCGGAAATCAGCGTCACCTTGTCGCCGGGCCCGACGCCGAGTGACCACGCGATGCGATTGCCGATGGCGATCTCGTTCCCGCCATTCTTGCCGACGCCGAAAGTGTCGAATGAGCCGGCGACGACGTGGCTGCGCCCGGTCGCCGGATCGACGCCGGTGACGTAGTCGATCGCCATCAGGTCTTCCTTGCGGAGTGCGCGCATCATGAGGCCGGTTTCGTTGCGGGCTGTCGCATAGACCGGCGCCTGGATCAGCGGCAGCGCCTCGGTGACGCCGGGAACAGCGCGCAGATCGGCGATCAGAGCCTCATAATCCGTGATCGGACCGGCGTCCTGCACGAAGATGTGGCCGTTGACGCCGAGGAGTTGGTCGAGAAGCTTCGTGCGGAAGCCCTGCATCACCGACATCACGATGATGAGGACCGCGACCGCCAGCATGATGCCGCCAAAGGCGATGATCGAGATCAGCGATACGCCCTTCCCCGACTTGGTCGCGCCGAGATAGCGCCGCGCCACCATCCATTCGAAAAAGGAAAAGGGCGGCGTCGCAGGCGGCGCACTTTTGCGATCATTGACGACGGCGGCGGTGCTCATGCGGGAACCCGGTCTTGTTGTGACGCGCGTCCTAACTCAGTTCGCGGCCATGGCCAAATCAAGGCGACGCTCAGACCTTGAGCGCCGACGCGACATCCCGCTTCAGCATGTCGATCGCAGCGTCGAGCGACAGCTCGTCGCGATGGCCGTCGGCGCGGCGCTTGACCTCGACCTTGCCGGCCTCGAGGCCGCGCGGCCCGATGATCAGCTGGAACGGCAGGCCGATGAGGTCCATGCGCGCGAATTTCTCGCCGGGCCGCGCCGCCGTGTCGTCGTAAAGAACATCGACCCCTGCCGCCGCGAGCGCCGCATAGGCTTTGGCGCAGGCGCCGTCTGCGCCGGCGTCGCCGGTCTTCAGATTGACGAGGCCGACATGGAACGGCGCGACCGCGACCGGCCATTTGCACCCCGCCTCGTCGTGATAGGCTTCGATGAGCGCGCCGGCGAGGCGCGAGACGCCGACGCCGTAAGATCCCATCTCCGCCGGACGGTCCTTGCCGTCCGCCCCGGTGATCAGCGCGCGCATCGGCAATGAATATTTCTCGCCGAAATAGAAAATGTGCCCGACCTCGATGCCGCGCGCGGCGATGCGGTCAGCCTTGGCGACTTTCCCTTCGAACTCGGCGCTGTCGTGTTTTTCCTCGGTCGCGGCGTAATAGGACGTGTAGCGATCAATGACCGGTTGCAAGTCGCCGTCAAAATCGGTGTCGGCGCCCGGAACCTCAAGGTCCAGCAATTTGCGGTCGCAGAAAACGGCGCTTTCGCCGGTCTCGGCGAGGACGATGAATTCATGACTGAGATCGCCGCCGATCGGGCCTGTGTCGGCGCGCATCGGGATTGAGGTCAGCCCGAGCCGCGCGAAAGTGCGCAAATATGCGACGAACATCTTGTTGTAGCTGCGGCGCGCGCCGGCGGCGTCGGCGTCGAACGAATATGTATCCTTCATCAGGAATTCGCGCCCGCGCATGACGCCGAAACGCGGCCTGACCTCGTCGCGGAATTTCCACTGGATGTGGTAGAGCATTTTCGGCAGGTCCTTGTACGACCGGACGCCGGCGCGGAAAATCTCGGTGATCATCTCCTCATTGGTAGGTCCGAACAGCATGTCGCGGTCGGCGCGATCCTTAATGCGCAGCATCTCCTTGCCGTATGCCTCGTAGCGCCCGCTCTCGCGCCAGAGGTCGGCCGACTGGATCGTCGGCATCAACATCTCAACGGCGCCGGCGCGGTCCTGCTCCTCGCGGACGATCTGCTCGATCTTTTTGAGGACGCGGAAGCCGAGCGGCAGCCAGGCGTAAATGCCGGCGCTTTCCTGCCGGATCATTCCGGCGCGCAGCATCAACTGATGCGAGACGATCTGCGCCTCGGCAGGCGTCTCCTTGAGGACGGGGAGGAAATAGCGGGAAAGGCGCATGAAAGGGCTCCGGCGGGTCGAGGGAGCCGTCTCTTAGGTAGCCTTGAAAGGCTTGTCCATGCGGGCGGCGCTACCGGCAGCCGGGACGCGCTGGCGGGCCGCCGGCATCCTCGATCTCGAACCGGGAAAGGATGCGCGCCGACGCCCAGCCGCGCACCCTGACCGGATAGAGCACAACGATGTGATTGGCGGCGATCCGCTGCGGGTCAAGATCGACAGCCGCAACCTTGCCAAGATCGATGATCCCCGGCGCCCGCGCCGACGCCGGGCACGGATCAGGACGGATGACCATCGTCTCGGCCGTCGCCGTCGCGCCGAGAAGATTGAGCCACATGGCGGCGATCAGAAGCCGGCGGGTTTTCATGAACGGCGAAGGTGCAGCCTTCGTGCCTCGTTAACCGGAATTGGGACAGAACTGATCGAGAGGGACGCAGGGCCGGCCGCAAACAAGAACCAGTCGCCGGCCCTCATCATGACCGGTCACCTGTCGAGTTCCTGTCCGTCATTTGGACGCCAATCGGGCTGCGCCGCAAAAGGTTTGAGCGCGCCGAAGCCGCCGTCCTGGAAATTCGTCATGAAGCGCTGGAGCTGACTTGCATCCGTCGCGACGAACGGACCGCGCTTCTGGCGCAGCGGACGACCGGCGAACAAGGTGAACCGGACCGGCTCATCGTCCGCCCTGACGACAAGGGTCGAGCGGTCCGTGGACGTCACGGCGACCGCATCGTTCGCCACTCGCGCGCCCGAGATCTCGGCGACGCCGGCAAGCACGACGATAAATGCATTCTCTGTCGCTGACAGGTCCTGGGAAAACTGCGCGCTGCGTTCGAGCGCGACATCGATTACGCGAACCGGCGTCGGCGGCGTGAGCGGTGAAGCAATGCCGTTCGAAGCGCCCAGCACCGCGCGAATCGTTGCGCCGTCACGAGAGACAACAGGCACGTCGCCGGCGCGCAGGTGCAGCGCCAGCGGCGCCATTTCGCGACCCGGATCGGCATGATCGATCCATATCTGGAAGCCGCGCGCCAGTGATCCATCACGCTCGGGCTGCTCCTCATGCTGTACGCCACGTCCCGCGACGGTGAGGTGAAGCGCGCCGGGCGCGATGCGGTTCCTGTTCCCAAGCGTATCCTGATTGATGAACCCGACGGGGCTTTCCGGCAAAATGTAAGTGGCGACGGAAAAACCCGCATGCGGATGAGGCGGAAAAGTCGGGCCGCTCATATCGTAAAGGGAGATGACGATAAACGGGTCCAACGCCTCGCCAAGCTCCCTCTCGCCGAGGTCCGTAGTGGTCAATAGCGGACCATGCGTCTGTCGACGCGGGTGCGAAATGGACTTGACCGTACGTCGGGTGTCGGAGGTTTCAGGCATGACCCGGATTTTTGAGCAAATCCCGCTGTGGACAAGTGACGAAAAAATGGACTTAATGTCCCGAATATGGGACAATTAATCGACCTGAACGCCCTCGCCGATTTTGTCGCGATTGTCGATGCCGGCGGCATCACCGCAGGCGCCCGTCAACGCGAGCAACCCAAGCAATCCGTTTCGCGGCGATTAATGGCGCTGGAAGCGCACCTAGGCGTGCGCCTGCTGGATCGTTCAACACGGTCGTTCCGGCTGACGCCGGAAGGCGCACTGTTGCTGGAACGCGCGCGACCGCTGCTTGCCGACCTCGAAGAGACACGACGGACTCTTTCAGACCGTTCATCGGCGCCTGAGGGCCTGTTGCGCATTTCCGCTCCGGTTCTCCTTGGTCAGACTGTTCTCGGCGCGGTCGTCGCACGAATTGTCGCCGCTTACCCGAAGCTGCGACTGGAGGTCGTGTTGTCGGATCGGCGCGTGGACTTGATCGAAGACGGATTCGACGCCGCGATCCGGGTTGGCGCGCTGGAGGACTCAAGCCTCATCAGCCGCATATTCGCGACAGCGGAAACCATCATAATCGCTGCGCCGTCGATCGTTTCGGCGCACGGGAACCCGCAGCGCCCCGATGATCTCGCCGGATGCCCCTGCATCCTGTTCGGCGACAAGGCCGGCGCGGCGGAATGGACGCTCACGAAAGACGGCGAGGCCCGGGCGATTGGCGTCAACGGACGATTGGCCAGCACGTCGCTTGCGCTGTGCCTGAATGCGGCGGCCGGCGGCGCCGGGTTTGCGAGCGTTCCGGCATACATCGCGCGACCGTTGATTGCGTCGGGCGTCGTTGATCACGTGCTGCCGGCCTGGCGCTCTGGTCGAAGTCCTTTGCGCATCGTTTATTCGAGCAAACGATTGCTTTCGGCGCGGCTGCGCGCGTTCATTGACGAGGCGATCGCGGGTTTTGCGTCGGTGGAACTGTGAAATACAGGCTGCCGTCATCCGGCCACATGGAGACGGTAGGCGCCTATTCACTGCCTCGTCGAACATGCCCGAAGCGAACGCCTCTTTCGCGAAGACCTTCCTCATAAATTTCGCGTTCCGACTGCGTTGGCTCCAGTATCTCGCAAACTTCCTCGAACAACACAGTGTTGTATCGTCCGCCCGGAATTTCCTCCAGGATCACGAGGCTGCTGTCTTTGAAAATCTCCGTCTTCGCGACGGTGTAAACTTTTCCGATTTCAAGTTTCCCGTCTGCTTCGCCGCCGCCCCATAACGTCTTTTGTGATTCCTTGCAGGTCACTTTCTGGCCCCTCGGTGCGTTTATCCTCATCATTCCGAAACTGTTCGTCACGCACATAATTCCTTTCGCATTCCTGCGCCCGCCAGCGTCCCGTCGAGTATATATTGTCGGAAGGCGCCGCGCGACCGTGAACCGAATGTAAGCGCTCACTCACTCTCCGCGCCATTCCCCGCTCGCGCGAAATCCGTCCAGCAAATACATCCTTTCGCCGGCTTGGAAAGCCGCGACGATCCCCCATGTCAGTTCGATTGGTGAGAACGGCGGTCCGTTCTCGCGGCTCTTTGACAATTCGGGTTTTGCGGCGTTGCGGCGGGCGATCCGCTGGACGTTGCTGCGAAGGAAAAATGCGGCGCGGTTTCATCAAAACACCTCTCCCCGGGGCAGCGGGGCAGAAGTGAGGGGCCCGCCGCCGGCTTTGCGTGCGCGATTTCGCTCGCGGGCGCCCTCATCCCCGACCCTTCTCCCTGCCGGATAAGGGAGAAGATTTGCGGACGCCCGCTCGCTTCAACTAAAGGGCATGCCTTTTCGGTCAACGAAAAGGGCGCCTTTTGCGGCTGCAACTCGCACGGGGAGCCGGAAAAAGGAGAACTTCCGCTTTGAAAAGGGGCGCCCCTTTTGGGCGCCCGCCCCCAAGAGAAGAGATCATCAGGAAAAAGGAAATGGTGCGGTCGAGAGGACTCGAACCTCCACGGATTGCTCCACAGCGACCTCAACGCTGCGCGTCTACCAGTTCCGCCACGACCGCACTTCATTGCTTCCGATGATTTCGAAGCAGGCGCGGGGGATAGCAAACGCCGACCGCCGCCTCAAGGGTTATTCCGGACGCCCGCCGTAGCCTCAGCCGACGAGTTCGACGGCGACGCGGTCGGCGATCAGGCGGACCTTGCCGTCAGCGATCTTGCGGCCATTGGCGAGGATTTCGACCGGCTTTTGCGCGTCCCGGCCAAGCGGGATCACCGCGCCGCGGCCAAGCGCCATCGCGGCCGCCAGCGGCATTTCGGTCGCGCCGACAACGATCGTCACGTCAATATCGATCCGTTCGACAGCGGTCATAGGCGGTGATACCCCGTTTCGCGCAACCCGACGGAGCATGGGGTCCTTTGGTTAGAACGGCGTTAAATAGCGGATTTTGGCGGAAAGAGCCGGTTTCCTGGGCGATCTCTCCGGGGCTTGTTCCCTACCCGCAAGCCGCGAGCGCGATGGAGGCGATGGTCGAAGCGATCCGCGACGGGGCGCCGGAAACCGTGTGGCTCCTCGAGCATCCGCCGCTCTACACCGCCGGGACGAGCGCGAAGGAGGCCGACCTCCTCGACCCGCGCTTTCCGGTTTTCAGATCGCCGCGCGGCGGGCAATACACCTACCACGGGCCGGGCCAGCGGGTCGCCTATGTGATGGCGGACCTCACCAAGCGCGGGCGCGACGTTCGCGGCTTTGTCGCGGCGCTCGAGGACTGGATCATCGGCGCGCTCGGCGACTTCAATGTACGCGGCGAACGGCGCGAGGACCGGGTCGGCGTCTGGGTCGACAGGACGCGCCCCGGCGAAGCGCCGCGCGAGGACAAGATCGCGGCGATTGGCGTTCGCCTTCGCCACTGGGTCAGTTTTCACGGCATCGCCCTCAATGTCGAACCGGACCTGTCGCATTTCGGCGGCATCGTTCCCTGCGGCGTCGCGACGCCTGGCTTCGGCGTCACGAGCCTCATCGATCTCGGCCTTCCGGTGACGATGGATGAAGCGGACGCAGCGCTCCGGCGCGCTTTCCAGCAGGTTTTCGGCCCGACCGAAGATGCGGCACCACCTGTTTTTTAGTTTGTATACGCATCAATTGGCGGAGACGACGACCCGGCCGCGTGAAGTGCGCTACCTAACTAAACCGTAATGCGACGCGTCGCTTGCTTGCAGGTGTTCGCTATACGCCCGATAGTCCGTTCCGGACCTTTCATGGAGACACCAGATGACCGGCGCATTTCGATCCGCCCTCGCCTTTTCCATCGCTATTGGCGCGCTATCCGCGGTTCGCGCCCAGGAACCGACCGACCTGCCGGCGACGCCGGTCGCCGTTGAAGCGCAAACGCCGGCGGGGCTGCCGCCCGCCCAACCGCTTGCCGAGGCGGCGCCAATCGAGGCCGCAACCGCGATCAACGAGGATGAAATGGCCGACCTCCTCAATTCGCGCCAGCAGATCAAGCAGGACGTCACGCTGACCAAGACGATCGACGGCAAGGTGATCGAAACGAAAACGGAAACGATCATCTATTCGAAAGATGATCCGCTGCGCGACACCGAGGCGGGCGTGTCGCCGATCGAACGGCTGAAAGCCGAATTCGACAGCCAGTCACTGACGCGCAAGGAAGCGCTGGAGGAAGCGCGGCTCGATTTCGTTGTCGCGGACCTTGATCGCGATGAGGCCATGAACGCGTCGGAATTCGTGTTCCTCGTGAAAGGATGGCAGGACGCCAAAATCAGCGGCGCCGGTCATGGACGGTTTGTCGATCCGTATTTCCATGTCGATCAGGAAGCCGCTGACGTGGAACACGCCGAGCAGGCGCGCGCGAAATTCATCGAAATGGCAGGCGAATCCGGTACGCTCAGCAAGCGGGCCTTTACGCGCAAGGTCATCGCCGAATTTGAGGAGCATGATATCGACAAGGACGAATTGCTGCGCGGCGATGAATTGCTGAATTTCCGCGCGTCTGTCCGCGGCGAGGATGTTGCGATATCGGTCGCGCCGGCGACACCCGAAGAATAGTCAGACCAGAGACAAATAGCGCGCGACATTGAGGAATTCGCGCCGGAGCGCCGCTGCGCGCTGAACGGCTTGCTCATCGACGCCCCATCGCTCGACCTGAAATTCTTCATCGATGCGCGACGCGTCGAACAGCGCGACGGGGTCGAATGCGCCGTCTGCGAGCGCAAGGCCGATAACGGCGGAACCGGCGATTTCCGTCGCGGACTTCGTTCCGAGAAGTCGTTCTGCGGACATCGCCTCAACGGCGGCGCGCGCGCTGGCGATCGCCGACGCAGGCTGATCAATGAATAAGTCGCCCTCAACTGACGTCAGTGAAATTCCGTGTTTCGTCGACGCCCAGTCGATCAGCGGATCCCAGCCGGCCGCCTGACGCGCGACCAGCGCCGCAGGCTCGCACGCCCGATAGCAAAGCAGGTCCGACTTCAAATGGGCGATGATGGCTTCACGCCACACTGGCGCATCGACGCCGGCAAGGTCGATGACGCTCATGGCGAACCGCGTCATCGGCATCGTGCGAAAATCGATGACCAGCGACTGCGCCTCGAACTCGGCTGCAATCGCCTCCATCAACGCCGCATTCGCGACGGCGAGCGGATTGCCAGCGCGCGTTTTCGCGAGCTTGCCATCGAGCAGGATTGCGCCGCCTTCAGCAGTCGCTTTCGCATAGAATCGCTTCGGCAAGCGCGGCGGATGATCGCCGTTCTGCGTCATCGCTTTGATTTCTTGCGCGAAAGGTCAGGCCAGACGATTTCCGCTTCGGGATCGAATGCGAAGAGATCCCATGTCTCCTTCATGCGTCCGGTCAACGGCGCCGTCAGCGTGATGACGATATTGCTGTCGGGATGCGGAAAGCTCATGGTCCGGCAGAATAATTGCAGGCCATCCGGCACGCCCTCAATGACAGCGCCGGGGCCGCCATATTTTCGGTCGCCGATGATCGGCGCGCCCATCGCCGCGCAATGGACTCGCAGCTGGTGCGTGCGTCCAGTCAATGGCTTCAGCGCCAGAAATGACACAGGGCCGGCCTCTTCCATCACCGCATAATCCGTGATCGCCTTTTTCGCCTCCTCGTCGTCCGCCGGCGCCATACGCTCCTGATCCTTGTTGCCGATACGGATCATCTTCTTCGCAATCGGAAGATTGATCGTCCCCTGACGTATTTTCGGAATGCCGGCGCAAAGCGCCCAGTAGGTCTTGACGACGTCGTGACCCTGGAATGCGCGGCCGAGCTTCGCCGCTGCGATCCGCGTCTTTGCGAGGATCAGGAGGCCGCCGGTGTCGGCGTCGAGGCGATGCACGAGCCGCGGCCGCTCTCCGTTCTTTTCAAGCGCTGCAAGCATGCCGTCGATATGGCGGGTGGTTTTCGCACCACCCTGCACGGCCAACCCGAACGGCTTGTTGAGCGCCATGATCGCGTCATCCTCGAAGATCGTCAGCCCGTGGATGAAATCCGCATCGGCCTTCTTCGGCCGGAATTCCGTCTTCGGCGCGGCGGCTTCATCTTCGATCGGCGGCACGCGAATCGCCTCGCCGGCCTCGACGCGCCGGTTCGCCTTGACCCGCCCGCCATTGACCCGCACCTGTCCGGTCCGCAGGAGCTTTTCAAGCGCGCCATGCCGGAGCCCCGGGTAATAGGTCCGGAACCAGCGATCAAGGCGCAGGCCGTCGTCCTTTTCCGCGACAATTCGTGTCTCAACGCCGCTCATGACAACGCCTTGCCCGCGGCGAGCCCGGCGAAAAGACCGCTTACGGATAATACGACCGAAGCGGCGATATAGGCGCCGGCGACGACGAGCGATTTGTCGCGCCACAAGGTGACCGCATCGAGCGCGAAAGCCGAAAATGTCGTAAAGCCCCCAAGGACGCCGGTCGCGATAAACGCCCGCAACATTGAGGTATGCGGCTCGCGGGCGACGAGCCAGGCGATGAAAAGACCCATCGCCGTCGATCCGACGACATTGACCGCCAGCGTTCCCCACGGGAAATTCGGACCAAGCAGGCGAAGCGATGCCGCGCCGACCGCATAACGCGCCATCGCGCCGATCGCGCCGCCCGCCCCGATCGCCAGCCAAAGATGCGGGCTGTTCATCGCGTCTCCATCCTTTGAAACGGCGCCAGCAATAGCCCGATTACGGATTGATCTTCAACGCCCTCAAGGCCGATTTTCATCGCTGGCGAGCGCATGGTCGGACTGCGCGTCCCGAAAAGCTGGTCCCAGGCGCTGAAAATCGCCGCGTAATTGGAATTCGTGTCGGCGCTCGACGCGTGATGATGAACCCAGTGGATCGACGGCGTCACGATCGCTCGCGACAACGCGCGTTCAAGGCCGGCTGGCAGGCGGACATTTGAATGATGAAACAGAGTCGCGACGAGCAACGTTGTCTCGAATATCACAACGTGCGCGAACGGAATTGCGAGTACGACGATCGGGATGACGCGCAAAAGCGCCGATAACGCAACTTCGCCAGGGTGGAACCGGACGGCTGACGTCGTATCGAGATGCATGTCCTGATGGTGCACGCGATGGAAACGTCGCATGACGCCGATCTCGTGGTAGGCCCGATGGATCCAGTACGCCCAGAGGTCAAGGAGGACGATGTCGGCGAACAGCGCTACGCCATTCGCGGCGAACGGTCGGGTCCACAAGGGGCTTTCGGCGGCCGCGAGCGTAAGGGGAAGGACGACGGTCGGAGACAGCGCCGCGAGCAGGGCCCAGAGGACGCCATTACGCAGGAGACGCTGCGGATCGCGCGGCGCCGGCGTGGCGGCGACAATGCGCTCCGCGACAAAAAGCACGGCGAATGCGGCAAGACCGAGCGCCGCCTTGTTTGCGACGACCGCATCAAGAGTCATCGGCGAACCGTTTCCAGTCAGGGCGATCGAACGCGATATCAAGACGCCGCATGCCTATATGCTCGTAATAGCTGACAGCGCCCGGCGCTGCGAGCAGGACGAAATGCGCATAGTCGCCGGCGGCCTTCGCGCTTTCATCGAGTAGCCGCTTTCCGACGCCGCGTCCCTGATACGCCTTGTCGACGGCCAGGTCCGAACAATAGCAGCAAAAGGAAAAATCACTGACGCAGCGGGAAACGCCGATCAGCCTGTCCCCGTCCCGGGCTGTAACGATGATATCGGCGTTAGCCAGCATCCTGGCGATGCGCGCCGGCTCCTTGACCGGCCGCCGCTCGGCGAGCGTCGAACGCGTGAGGATATCGATGAACGCGTCGGCCGTTAGCGTTGGCTCCAGCGCGTAGGCGAAAGCGTCATCCATCACCGCTCCTTGCGCCGCTTATCCCAGTACTCGAGGCGTTTCAGGATTTCGCGTTCGAACCCTGTCTCGCGCGGCTTGTAGAAGCGCCGCCTGTGAAGGTCCGGCGGGAAATAATCGAGGCCGGCGAAGGCATCGTCGGCATCATGATCATAATCATAGCCTTTCGAATAGCCGAGATCCTTCATCATCCTGGTTGGCGCATTCATCGCGTGCATCGGCGGCTGCAGAGAACCGAATTCTCGCGCCGCCGCCTTGGCCTCCTCGAATGCGACATATGAGCGGTTCGATTTCGGCGCAGTCGCGAGATAGGCGACCAGCTGGCCGATCGCAATCTCGCCCTCCGGCTGCCCGAGAAACTCAAAGGCGTTTTGCGCTGCAATCGCCAGCGGCAACGCCTGCGGGTCGGCGTTGCCAATATCTTCCGACGCGATGACGACGAGCCGGCGCAGGATGAAGCGAGGGTCTTCGCCGCCGACGATCATACGCGCCGCCCAATAAAGCGCCGCGTCGACATCCGATCCCCGGATTGATTTCTGCAGCGCGCTGGCGAGATTGTAATGCGACTCCTGTCCCTTGTCGTAGACGGGCGCACGCTGCTGGACGAGCTGCGACAAGGATGCGGGATCAAGGAAGCGGTCCGGCGTCTCCGCGAAGATGGCTTCTGCTAACCCTAGCGCAAAGCGGCCATCGCCATCGGCCATGGCGACAAGAACTTCGCGCGCCTCATCGGTGAGCGGCAGCGGGCGGCCGACATGGTCCTCGGCGCGCGCCAGCAACAGACCGATCGCAGTCTGATCGAGACGCTTCAGGGTGAACACCTGGGCCCGCGACAGCAGCGCCGGGTTCAGTTCGAAGGATGGATTTTCAGTCGTCGCCCCGACAAGCGTCACGAGCCCGGATTCGATATTGGGCAGGAAACCGTCCTGCTGCGCCCGATTGAACCGGTGGATTTCGTCGACGAAAAGCAGCGTGCCCTTGCCGACACGCCGGCGTTCCGCCGCCCGTTCGAAAACCTTGCGGAGATCGGCGACGCCTGAAAAGACCGCGGAGATCTGTTCGAATTCGAGCGTCGTCTCTGTCGCCAGCAGCCGCGCGATCGTCGTCTTGCCGACGCCGGGCGGGCCCCAGAGAACAAGCGATGACAGACGCTGCTGGTCGATCATGCGCCGCAGCGGGCCGCCCTCGCCCAGCAGGTGATCCTGACCGACAATCTCGCCAAGCGAAGTCGGCCGCATGCGATCCGCAAGCGGCCGGGGCGCATGCTCTTCGAATCCCGCCGCCGCGAACAGATCCGCCATGCGATGATCTAGCGTCCAACCCGCCAAGTGACGATACGGTCGCCGCGATCAATATCGATCGTCCATCCAGAATTCACCTTGCTGATCTCACGCTGCAAATCGGCCGTTGAGGAAACCTTGACGCCGTTGACGGAAATGACCCGGAATCCACGGCGAAGGCGCGAACGATAGGCGTAGCTACCCTGCGCAACATCCGTCACGACAACGCCGCTCAGCAAGGGGTTAAGACCTAGCTCCTCATTGAACCGCGGCGACAAATTGGCGATCGTCACGCCATTCAGCGGGTGATTGCCGGCAAGGGTGCGCTCGTCCCGCGCCGGCGTGTCGGGGGCGAGAGCAAATACCATGTCCGCGGTCTTGCGTTGTCCGTCTCGAATATAATCAATCGTCGCCCGCTCGCCGGCATTCTGGATGCCGACCCGATAGCGCAGCGTTTCGGCGTCGAAGACCGGCTGGCCGCCGATGGCGACAATCACGTCTCCCTGTTTCAGGCCGGCTCTGGCGACCGGCCCGTTTGGGTGGAGATCGCCGACGATAGCGCCGATCGGCCGGTCGAGCTTCAACACTTTGGCGAGATCGGCGGTTACGGTTTCCGTCGATGCGCCGACCCATGGCCGCTGCAGTGCGACGCCCTTGGTCGCGGTCGCAATGACCTGCTGGACCAGCCGGGCAGGTATTGCAAAGCCGATGCCGTTTGATCCGCCGGAGCGAGAGAAGATCGCGGTGTTGACGCCGAGGACCTTGCCCTCGCTGTCGATGAGCGCGCCGCCGGAATTTCCCGGATTGATCGCCGCGTCGGTCTGAATAAAGAACTGATAGTCGGAAATCGACACCGCAGTTCGCGCAAGCGCCGACACGATGCCGCTCGTCACCGTCTGGCCCACGCCGAAGGGATTGCCGATCGCAAGCACGACGTCGCCGACTTCGGCCGCGTCGGAATTGGCGAATTCCAGAAACGGCAACGGCTCGCCGGCGTCGATGCGCAGCACGGCAAGATCGGACTGCGGATCGGTTTGCAGGACTTTCGCGGTGAACTCGCGGCGGTCGCTCAGGACGACCTTGATCTCCTGCATGCCCTCGACGACATGGTTGTTGGTGACAATGACGCCGTCGCGACTGACGATGACGCCGGACCCGAGCGAATTCTGCTTCTGGGGCCCCACGCCGAAAAAACGATCGAAAAAGGGATCGCCGGTCGAGCGCGACACCACCCGGCTGGTATAGATATTGACGACAGCCGGCGCGGCGCGCTCGACGATCGGCGCGAATGACATCTTGACGTCCGCCATGCTGGTCGGCGGCGTCCGGGGCGCCGGCGTGATCGCCTCGCCCTTCATATCCGGTTGCGCGAGGCGCGGCGTCGGCGCCTGCGCCAATGCCGGAAAGACGATTGCGGAAATCAGCAGAGCGACAATCGGAAGACGCATCGGCAATCCTTTCGGGCGCATTATGGGTTCTGGCGGAAGAAGATCCGCCACGACCCAAGTTGGCGACAATTTGGGTATTTTAGCGGCGCCAGCGCGACAGCGAAACCCGTCTCGCCGATCGAGGCTAACGGGTCGCCTCGACATGAAATTCGACCAAAACCTCAAGACCGACCCATTCGCCGCTCGCAAACTCCCCTTGTCCGACGCCGAAATTTGTCCTGACGAGGCTGACGGCGCCATCTGCGACGGCCCGGTCGCCGCTGATCGTCAACGTGAATGGCAGCGCAAGATCGCGGAATGCGTCGCGAATAGTCAGCCGCCCGCGCGCCTCATAGGTGTTTTCGCCGGTCGAAATGACCTCTGTCGCGGAAAAAACCGCCATCGGGAAGGATTTGACAGCGAACCAGTCAGTTGTCGGCAAAGCGGCGTCGCGCTGCCGATCGCCGGTTTTCGCGGATGCCATATCGACAATGACTTCGATCCGCGCACCAGACAAATCGCCCGGATCGAAGTCAATCGATGCGTCGAATTTATTGAACGCGCCGGTGAACGACGCGCCCGCCTGCTCGGCGGTGAAGGAAAGCGAGCTCTTGCTTTTGTCTACCGCCCATCCGCTCGCCGATGCGGCCGCCGCCTCGCTAACTTCCGCCGCGCAGCTCACCAACAAGAACAGCGCCAGGAACGCGCCGGCGACCCGCGTCACGAGCGAGCCTTCAGGAATGGCAGCATATACGACAAGACGCCATCGCGATTGACGAAGTGGTGCTTTAAAGCCGCCATCACATGAAGTCCGAGGAGTCCGAGCATTGCAAAGGCGAGGTATTCATGAAGCTCGGCGAATTGATGTGAAACCTCCTTGCGATCGACGACATTCTCGAAAAACGGCAAATGCGGCACATGAATGAACCCAAACAGGTAGGTCTGGACGCTGCCCGCGAAGGGTGACGATGACACCACGGCCCACCCGACCAGCGGAATGATCACCAGCAAAACATAAAAGCCGATATGCGCGCCGCGGGCCGCCAGTCGTTCCCAGCGCGCCATCGTGTCAGGCAGCGACGGCGCTCGGTGAGTGAGGCGCCATCCAAGCCGGAATAGTGTTAGCAGCAAAATCGTGAATCCGAACGATTTGTGCCACTGATAGAGCTCGAACTTCAAACCCGCATCGTTGTCGGGAAGGTCACTCATAAAGAGGCCGCCGGCGATCTGGCCGAGGACGAGGATCGCGATCAGCCAATGAAGCGTGATGGCGACACTGGAATAGCGCTGCGGCGATCCGGGATTCATTGGGCCGGCGCCGTTTCTTTCGGCAAGACGAACTCCGCCTCGATGCTGATCGCGACATCGTCGCTCACCATCGGCGCATATTTATCAACACCGAAATCGGAACGCTTCACAACGCCGCTGGCAGAGAAGCCAAGCTTGTAGCCTTTTGCGAAGCTGTCATCGGCGGCGCGATTGACACGGACATCAAGTGTGACCGGCTTTGAGACGCCCTTGATGGTCAGATCGCCTGTGACCGTCCCGGTCGCACCGCCAGTCACTGCGACGGATGTGCTCTTGAAGGTGATGTCGGGATGATTGGCAGTGTCGAAAAAGTCGGCGCTTTTAAGGTGATCATCGAAAATATCGACGCCGGAGTCGACGGAATTGGCGTCGATCGCGACGTCGAGCGACGACTGCGCAGGGGATTCGGGGTTCCAGTTGAGGTCGGCGGTCCAGCTGCGCCAGCGAAGCAGCGGCCGCGAATAGCCGAAATGGTCATAGCTGAAATTGATATAGGCGTGCTTCGGGTCGGTCTTGTAGACGCCGGCAATCGTCGCAGATACGTCAACGCTTGGCGCCGAGTCCGGCGCGGCGGCGACCGGTTCGGAAGCCGCAGCGGCCGCTACCGGCGCGGAGTCCGCCGCCTTGGGCTTGCCGCAAGCAGCAAGCAGCGACAAAGCGCAGAGTGACAGCAAGATGGTGTTCCGCATGATGATCCTCGAATGTATGTTCTGAGCCATGACACCATAGACCTTAGCGCCGCCTGCGCCGAAGGAACAGTCGATCACGATCCCGTCAGCCATGCCCCAGGGTCTGGATCCATAAATGATTTGCGTGGTTTGCGAAGCGTGATTCTCATGTCCGTTTTCAAGGGCTTGGGCAATCGATCTTGTTCGCGTTTTTCAGCGCAAGGTTTTCGGGCTGTGCACGGCCGGACGCGGCGGCTCCA
>JBGSSK010000337.1:0-3502 GCA_041737095.1 Parvularculaceae bacterium
CGCGGCCGCGCGGAGATCCGCAGCGCCATCGCCGCCATCATCGATCCCCTTTCACCCAAGGAAACGGACCCGCAAACATGAGCGCGCTTGAAAAAACCGTCGACGCCCCGGACCTTCCAATCCTTACCGAGGAAGATGCGCCGCCGCGCCGGCCGCTGCTCGAAAGCATCTACGACGTGCCCGTCAAGGTCACAGCCGTTCTCGGCAGGACGCGCATGAACATCGCCGACTTGATGGCGCTCGGCGCCGGGTCGATCATCGAGCTTGACCGCCGCGTCGGCGAGCCAATCGATCTTTATGTCAACGACCGGCTGATCGCGCGCGGCGAACTCGTCATGGTCGACGGCGTTCTCGGCGTCACGATGACCGAAGTCGTCGCGGAAAAAGGTGCATAGCGCAATGCGGCTCCTGATCGTCGGCGGCCTTTCCGGACAACTCTCCGCCGCGGCGAAAATCGCGATGGACAAGGGCGCGCGCGTCGCCTTTTCGGCTGATGTCGACCTCGCGCTGACCGCCCTGCGCAAGGGCCAGGGCGCCGACGTCCTGATGGTCGATGTGCGCCAGGATATCGCTCGCCTCATCCGCGCGCTTGATGATGAGCGGATCGCCGTTCCGGTCATCGCCTGCGGCGTCAAGACCGACGCCGACGCCGCCGTCGCGGCGATCCGGGCGGGCGCCAGGGAGTTCATTCCGCTGCCGCCCGACGCGCTGCTGATCGCCGCCGTCCTTGAAGCGGTCGCCGAGGAATCGAGCGATTTGATCGCCGTCGATCCGTCGATGAAGCGCGTCATCGCGCTCGCTGATCAAGTCGCGCCGTCCGAAGCCTCGATCCTCATCACCGGCGAATCCGGCGTCGGCAAGGAAGTCATCGCCAAATACGTCCATTCCAAATCGCGCCGCGCCAATCGCCCGATGATCTCGATCAATTGCGCGGCTATCCCCGAAAACCTCCTCGAATCGGAGTTGTTCGGCCACGAAAAGGGCGCCTTCACCGGCGCCGTCGCGCGTCGCATCGGCAAGTTCGAGGAAGCGGACGGCGGCACGATCCTGCTCGACGAAATTTCCGAAATGGACGTCAGGCTGCAGGCGAAGCTGCTGCGCGTCCTGCAGGAGCGCGTCGTCGACCGCGTCGGCGGATCGAAGCCTGTCCGGATCAACATCCGGGTCATCGCGACGTCGAACCGCAATCTCGCCGAGGAAGTGAAGAAGGGGAATTTCCGCGAGGATCTGCTGTTCCGCCTGAATGTCGTCAACCTGACGGTGCCGCCGCTGCGCGAGCGTCCGGCGGATGTTGTCGCCCTCGCCGATCATTTTGCGAAGAAATTCGCGGCGCTGAACGGCGTCGCCGCCCGCCCGCTTTCCGAGAACGCACGCCTCGCGGTCGCCAGCGCCAAATGGCCGGGCAATGTCCGCGAACTTGAAAACGCGCTTCATCGTGCGGTTCTCCTCGCAGTCGGCGAAGAGATCGACCGCGACGCCATTCGCCTCCCCGACGGGTCGAGCCTCGCGCAGAAGGACCTGCCGGGCCGCGACAATGAAAGCGGCGAGACGATGGTCGGCCGCACGGTCGCCGAAGTCGAGCAGGCGCTGATCCTGCAGACGCTCGATCATTGCCTTGGCAACCGCACGCACGCTGCGACCATTCTCGGGATTTCAATCCGCACGCTGCGCAACAAGCTGAAGCTTTATTCCGACGAGGGCGTCGCCGTGCCGCCGCCGGCCGCCGAACGCGCGAGCGCCTAGGCCATGGCGGATGCGTCGGTAATTCGTCTCGACTGGTTGAAACCCGGCAGGCTGAAACTGCTCGCGCGCAGCGATGTCGTCTTCTCGGCGGCGATCATGTCGATGCTGGCGCTGCTGATCCTGCCGGCGCCGCGTTGGCTGCTCGATCTGTTGCTCGCCCTGTCGATCACCTTGTCGGTCACGGTGCTGATGACTGCGATCTTCACGCGCAAGGCGCTTGAGTTTTCGACCTTCCCGACGATCCTGCTGATTTCGACGCTGTTTCGTCTCGGCCTCAATGTCGCCTCGACGCGACTGATCCTCGCCGACGGCCATGAAGGACCAGATGCCGCAGGCCGCGTGATCGAAGCCTTCGGCGGCTTTGTCATGCAGGGCAATTTCGTCATCGGCCTTATTGTTTTTGCAATCCTCGTCATCGTCAATTTCGTCGTCATCACGCGCGGCTCGGGCCGCATCGCCGAAGTCGCCGCGCGCTTCTCCCTTGATGCGATGCCCGGCAAGCAGATGGCGATCGACGCCGATTTGTCGTCGGGCCTCATCAACGAGACCGAGGCCAAGACGCGGCGCAAGCAGCTTGAAGACGAATCGAATTTCTACGGCGCGATGGACGGCGCCTCGAAATATGTGCGCGGCGACGCGATCGCCGGGCTCCTGATCACGCTCGTCAACATTCTCGGCGGCATCTTCATCGGCGTCCTGCAAAACGGATTGACGCTCGCCGAGGCGAGCGAGACCTACACGCTGCTGACGGTCGGCGATGGTCTTGTCAGCCAGATCCCGGCGCTGATCGTTTCGGTCGCCGCGGGTCTTCTCGTCTCGAAGGCCGGCGTTGAAGGGTCCGCCGATAAGGCGCTCGGCGCGCAATTCGGCGAAAACCCGAGAGCGCTCGCCATTGTCGCCGCGGTGCTGGCGATCTTCGCGGTGCTGCCGGGGATGCCGTTCCTGCCGTTCATGTTGCTTGCGGTTGCAGTTGGCGCGATCGCGTTGACGCTGACGCGCAGGCGCAAGGCGCGAACGGACGCCGATACGATGAAAGCGCAGACCGTCGGCCGCCAGAAGAACGAGGAAGACCCCTCTGCGATGCTGGCGATGGACGATCTGCGGATCGAGCTCGGTTACGGCCTCCTGCCGCTCATCGCAGATGGCAACGGTCCAAAACTCACCGACCAGATCAAGGCGCTGCGCCGGGCGATCGCGCAGGATATCGGCTTCGTGACGCCGCCCGTTCGCATTCTCGACAACATGCAGCTTGGCGCCAACGACTATGTCATCCGCGTCAAGGAGCAGGAAACCGGCCGCGGATCGGTGCGCCCCGGCCAGTATCTCGTGATGGATCCGAGCGGCCGGCGCCTCGACCTTGTCGGCGAAATGACGAAGGAGCCGGCTTTCGGGCTCGATGCGATGTGGATCGACGAGAGTCAGCGGCAAGGCGCAAGCCTGCGCGGCCTGACGGTCGTCGACGCCGCGACGGTGCTGACGACGCACCTGACCGAGATCATCCGTGCGGAGGCGCCGGCGCTTCTCTCCTACGCCGAGACGAAAAAACTTCTCGATACGCTCCCCGACAAGCACCGCCAGCTCGTCACGGATCTCGTGCCGAGCGTCGCCGCCATTTCGACCATCCAGCGCGTCCTGCAATCGCTGATCGCCGAGCGCGTGTCGATCCGCGACTTGCCGTCGATCCTCGAAGCGATCGCCGAGGCCGCGCCCGGCAATCCGGGCGTCGCGTCGATCGCCGAACATGTGCGCGCGCGCCTTG
>JBGSSK010000366.1:0-2657 GCA_041737095.1 Parvularculaceae bacterium
GGCGCGTTTCAAACCGCGCCGCCAGCTTGCCGAGCGCCGCAGGGTCGCCGGCGCGCGCAGCGGTCGCGAGATATTCGTCAAAGAGACGCGCCTGGCCGCGATCCATCGGGACAGCTCCTGATCTTCCGCCGTTGATGATAAGGTCGTTCGACGAGGAAATCCGGTTCATCGCCGGGCGCGAGTGATCCGGAGGCCCCTGTGGCGGCGTTTTCAGAAACAGAACTGCAGCGGCTGAAGGACGCCGCGGCGATCCTTCTGGCGGCGGAGGATCGCCTGCCGGTCCTCAAGAGCCTGTCGTGGGACCGGGCGGTCGGCGACGCGTTCCTTAAGGACCCGCGGACGCCGCCGTGGCCGCAATACCCGACGATCGATCCGACGCCGTCGCGGGCGCTCGTTAAACAGGCGCGCGCGCTGATCGAGGGCGGCTCGCCGGTGCATCGCTGGCTGACGCGATTCGCCGATGTGACGGACGAGACGGCGGCGCTCCTCTCGTCGATCGGGACGCCCGCCTTTCACCTTCATTCGACGGCGCTTTACGGCGGCCCCTCCTCGTTGATCGCTGACGGCAGGCGCACGGCGCTCGAACTCGCGGAACGGCTCGACGCGCTGCTCGCCGATCTTGAAGGCGGGATGAAACTCGAACCGCCGGAAATCCTCTCGGCGACGGAGATCAAGGCGCGCCTTGACGATCTGTTGCCGGCGCATTTCGGCGCAGCGGCGCCGCGCGTCGACGTGACGATGAATGTCTCGGGGAAGGCCGCCGCCGGGCGCGATTACATCAAGCTGCGCATGGATGCGCGCTTTTCCGATCTCGACGTGACGCAATTGTTGCAGCACGAGGCGCTCGTCCATATCGCGACGGCCAAGAACGGCGCGGCGCAGCGGAACTTCCCGATCCTTGCCGAAAGCTATCCCGGCAATGCGCGGACGCAAGAAGGGCTCGCCGTCTTCGCCGAGTTCATTTCCGGCGCACTCGATCCGCGTCGCTTCCGCCGGCTCGCTGACCGGGTGATCGCCATCGACCGGGCGGCGAACGGCGCCGACTTCATCGAGATCTTCAATTTCTTCCGCGAGCGCAGCGCCGCCGATGCGCCGTTCGAGGCGTTCGAGAGCGCGCGGCGTGTCTTTCGCGGCGGCGTCCTTGCGGGCGGCGCGCCATTCACCAAGGATTCGATCTATCTCGGCGGGCTTCTCGAAGTGCATAATTTCCTGCGCGCGGCGGTCAGGACCGGCGACGCCGCGTTCATTCGCCTGCTGTTCGTCGGCAAGGTCGATCTCGCCGATCTTGATGCGATGAAAATGCTGCAGGCGGACGGGCTGATCGCGCCGGCGCCGTATATGCCGCCCTGGGCGACCGACCTGCGCTATCTCCTTTCCTACCTCGCCTATTCGACGTTCCTGAACGAGATCAGTCTCAAGGACGTCGTTGCGAAATACGGGCCGTTGTTCAGCTGATATCGGCGGTGAATTCCCATACCGCCTCGAACGGCGCGTCGAAGGCGCGGGCGATCCTGAAAGCGAGTTCGAGCGACGGCGCATATTTGCCCGCCTCGACGGCGTTGATCGTCTGGCGCGTCGCCCCGACCAGATCGGCGAGCCCTTGCTGGGTCACGCCGCGCTCGACGCGGAACGCGCGCACCCGGTTCGCAACACGCCCCCGTCCCGGTTTCGGCCCCGAAGCGCCCCGATCGATCATGCCGCGTCAGTCATGCGTCGCTTGCGCCCGGTAGAGCCAGATCGTCGACAGGCGCTTCACCGCCTCGCCGATGAATAGGATCGTGAACAGCGCGAAGAACAGCGTCGGAAGCCGCGTCAGGTCGATTCTCGGGAGGCCATGGCCGTCGAGCGCGCCCTCCCACAGCGCCTGCCAGACGAGGACATTGATCGCCCCGATGAAAAACAGCCGCTCATTGAGGCCGGCGCGGGCGTCGATCGCAAGATCGCGCTCGTCCTTCGCAGGGGCCTTTCCACCGCCGAGCGCATCAAGAACGACGGCGATCACAACCTCGAGCGCGATCGTCGCAGCGATGACGACGAAGTAGATCGAGAGCAGCCGCTCGGCCGATTGATCGACGATCGTCCAGCCGTCAAGCATGCGCATCTGGAACCACCAGAAGATGATCCCGAGCGACGTCAGCGACGCCCACGAATATTGCTCCGCCCGACTCACTTTGACCTCCATCGCCCGCTCTTTGTCCAATATCTTTGACATAGACCGGCGGCCGCCAAAATGTCAAACACTATTTACATCATTAACTTAAATCATGGAAAAACAAGCGCTTTTGAAGTCCTTTCGCAGGCGCACCCCTTGCCTTTTTCGGGTCGCGAGGGCATTTAGAGGGCTGAAAACGCCAACCCGTTTGGAGTTGGCCCGCCCCCGCTGTAGAGTGTGCGAATTGTCCGGTTGTTAACCATCTGTTAACCGGCGTTCGATCGCCGCGCCCCGTTCGGGTGTTCACGCGGGATCGCCATGGAGATGTTGATGACCGCCAAGAAGACCGCTGCGCCGAGCAAAACCGCCCCGAAGGCGGCCAAGCCCGCGAAGGCGAGCGCGCGCAAATCCCTCAATGCAAAGCCGGCAGCCCAAACGACAAAGCCTGCCGCAAAGCCGGCCGCCAAGACCGCGCCGCTGAAAAAGCCGGCGGCGGCCAAGCCTG
>JBGSSK010000383.1:0-3186 GCA_041737095.1 Parvularculaceae bacterium
GCCGCGCCGAAGGCGCAAGCAGCCGTCGGCTTCGTCGCGCGGGCGCCGGCGGCGACAGCGGAGGCGTCGCTGGCGATGCGGATTGCGCTCTATGTCCTCAGCCATGGTTATGAAGGGCGGCTCGGCAAGGAAGCGATCTCGCGTCGCGGCCTCGCCTATTATATCGATGCGCGATATCGCGCCGACGCCGGCGGCGGTCTCGTTACGCTCGCCGCCGGGGTCGATCCGGACAAGCTCGACGCTTTCAGCGTGCTCCTCAGGGCGGAGGCGGACCGCCTCGCGGATGATCCGCCGTCCCCCGCCGAAATCGCCGGGGCCAAGCGCCATTTTCTCGGCCGGAAAATCAGCGCCGCGCAGTCGAACGCCGAAATAGCCGACGCCATGGCGTCGGACTTTCTTGCGACCGGAGGACCGGAGAGCCCCGAAGAACTCGCCGCAAGGCTCGCGAGGGTCAGCCGCGAGGACGTCGTTAATGCCGCTGCTGCGCTCAAAAAGGGCGCCGTTGTCAGGGTGAAGACCGGCGGCCTACAATGACCGCGAGGTGCGCTGATGCAAAACGCTGAGAATCCATCGCCGAAGCTGCGGGTCGTCTCCAACGAGGCGGCGCAGAGCCTGCCGGCCTGGACCTATTCCGATCCGGATTTCATGGCGCTTGAACGCCGTCATGTTTTCCTCCCCTCCTGGCAACTCGTCTGTCACGAGTGCGACCTTCCGGGCGTCGGCGATTACGCGACGTTTTCGATGTTCGGCGAGATCGCGTTCGTCGTGCGCGGCAAGGACGGCGTCATTCGCGGATTTCACAATGTCTGCCGGCACCGCGCCGCGCGCCTTGTCGACGGTCATCAGGGAAATTGCGGACGCAACATCGTCTGCCCCTATCACGCCTGGACCTACCAGCTTGACGGACGGCTTTCCGGCGTTCCGCATCTTGACCAGTACGAGAATTTCGAGCGCGCCGAGCACGGACTCGTTCCGCTTGAAACCGCGTTTTTCGCCGGGTTCGTTTTCATTCGCTTCGAAGGCGGCGGGGAATCGATCGGCGATTTCATGGAGCCGATCGCAGAGGAATTATCCATCTACAAGACCGCCGAGATGAAACCGCTGCGCAAAATCGGCGAGCGCCTGCGTGCGGTGAACTGGAAAAACGGTTGCGACAATTATTGCGACGCACTGCATATTCCAGTCGCGCATTGGGGGCTGAACGGCTTGATCGGCCCGACCTACCGTCTGGCGATTTCCGGCGAAGCCTTCAAGATTTTCGGCGATCTTGAGACCGGCCGCATGCCGTCGAAATCGAACGCCGCCTATTGCAGGCTGCTGCCGACCGTCGATCATCTGCCGCCGGATCGCCAGCGCCTGTGGACCTATTACAAACTCTGGCCGAACCTGATGTTCGACGTCTACCCCGATCAGGTCGACTTCATGCAGTTCATTCCCTTGACGCCGACGACATGCCTGTTGCGCGAAGGCGCCTACGCGCTCAGCGATGACCGGCGCGAGATGAAGATCTCCCGCTATCTCAATTCACGCATCAATCGCAGCGTCAATCTCGAGGACAAGGACCTGATCGAGCGCGTGCAGGCGGGGATGGGCTCGTCGCAATTCACAACGGGTCCGCTCGGCCGTAATGAAATCCTGCTGCGTCATTTCGCCGAACAGATGCGCAGCGCCATCCCGCTGGCGCGCCAGCGCCATAAGCCTTCAAGAGCGGCGTTCGACGAAGCGCTTTCCTGAACAAGCGCCGCCGGTCAGCGGCGACGTTCGAATTCGCGGCGCGCTTTTTTGAAGTTCGCCAGGACGATCTCGCGTTCCTTTTCCGTATTGAAGTCGGCGCTGTCGCGCGCATGGGCGATCAGCCGGTCGATCCAGGCGATGAAATATTCGGCGTCGGCGCGCGAGCGCTGCGCCTTGCCGTCGACCGTCACATAGACCGGCGAGGCGACGGCGTAGGGGTAGAGATCAAATACATCTCCCGACGCCGTCGCGCCCGATGCGCGCAGCGTTATCCAGCTCGACCGATCGATTTCGATCTCGCCTTCCGCGACCGCGTCAAACCCGCCTTCGCCGAGCGGCAGGGACTGGACGACGTCGCCGTTGACGATGACATCCAGCGCATCGATCGGCGCGATCGACGCCATCCTCGCGGAGAATTTGAGTTTCCTCACGCCCTTTTTCAGGCTGATTTCGCCGCCGGGGCCTTCGCCGCCGACGCTGAAATCGAGGAGCGCGCTGTTCGTCGCGAAACTTCGCCCTGATTTCAGGCCGTCGAGCCAGCGCCGCGTCAAGTCAGCGGGATCGGCGGGCGCATCACCCCCGACCTTCACATAGGTGCGGTCGAGCCCGACGGGCCCGCGCAGCGACGCGTAATTCGTCATCGCGTCCGTTCCGCCCGCCGCCGGCAGGCGGAACCCGCAATTCAGGAGGCGATGCCAGACGCGCTCGGTGACGCGATGATCGCTGAAACCGACGACTTCGAGATAGTCGACAAGGCCGAGCGCCGCATCGGCCGGCAGCGAATGCGACAATCGCCCGGCGCCGGCGGGATCGGGCGCCGGCGGGTCATAAGGATGGACATAGCCGACGAGCGCGCCCTGTTCGCGGGCGAGCGCTGCGATTGTCGCATTGTCCGGGTAAAGACTGCTGGCCGGCGTCTTCGCATAGCCGGCGTAGTCAGGCAGCAGCAAATGATCCCGCAGCCCGATCAGGCCGAGATGTCCCCAGATGCTGGTATGGAATTCCTGCGCCTCGGCGAGCACCGGCGCGAGCCCCGCGACACGGCGCGGCGTCGGCGTGAAGCCGGCGATGTCCGGGATGCGTTGCTCCTTGTTCACGATCAGGTTGAAGACGAGATCAAGCGCTTCGGCATCGGCCATTCGGCTCAAGGTTTCCGGCGTCGCGCGATAGGCGCCGCCGTAATTCATGTGGACATGAACGTCGCCGCTCTTCCAGTCGCCGAACCCCGCGTCGATCGCCTCGAGCGCAATCGCCTCAGTCGTCTCGCGGCCTTTCCTGATCTCGATGCGGCGCTCAACCGGTTTCGACGAAAGGCCGCGCCAGACGCGCAGGGTGAGGGGACCGGCCGGCGCCTCGACCAACACCTCGCCGCCCGCATGGAAATAGCGCGTTTCAACGCCAGTCGCCTGGTCGCGGTAGTCATCGGCGTGCAGCCATGCGCCGACCGGCCCA
>JBGSSK010000391.1:0-3072 GCA_041737095.1 Parvularculaceae bacterium
GCGCGCGGGTCCTTGTGGTGCGGCGGCGGCGCGGCGGGTCGGGAAGAGCTTGCATGATAAGAGCGCTCAGCGAGCTTGGCCGGTTTCTGACGACCATGGACGCCAAGGCGGCGACATCGCTCTTCGTCTCCTCGGCGTTGCTGCTGTTCGTCGTCTTCATGTTCTTTTTCGGCCAGCACTGGCTGAACCTCGAAGACCGCGAGCAATTGAACCGCGTGCTCTTCGCCGCGTCGCAGTCGCCCTGGGCGGCGCCGATCGTCATCTCCATTTTCATCGTCCTCGCTCTGACCGGCTTCCCGCAATTCCTGTTGATCGCCGCGACCATTTTCACGTTCGGGGCGCGCGACGGCGCACTCTACGCCTGGCTCGCGACGATGATCAGCGCAACCTTCACCTTCGGCCTCGGCCACTGGTTCGGCGGCCGGTTCGTGCGCCGCTTCGGAGGCGAGCGGACGCAGGCGACGATCGATTTCATCGGCCGCCACGGCATCATCGCGAGCGGCCTTATTCGCGTCGTTCCCTCGGCGCCCTTTATCGTCGTCAACGCCGCGGCGGGCGCGGCGCACATCCCGCTCTGGAAATACTGGGCCGGGACCAGCGTCGGCATCGTCCCGAAGATTCTTTTCGTGGCGGCGCTCGGCCTGCTTGCGCCCGATCAGCACAGCGTCGCGGAAGGAATTCAGGGCATTTACGATTTCTTCATCAGCCGCGAGCCGCGGGATCTTGCGCTTCTGGCGGCGTTGATCGCCGGCTGGCTCGGCTTTCTGCTGTTCGTGCGATGGATCTATCACGCCATGCGGCGGCGGGACGCGGGGCCGAAATCCTGACTGGCCGGGTTATTTTCATCGCCCCGGAAAGAATCCCGCTATCAACGCAAAGGAATTGGGCGCATCGAACGTCAGGGACCGGTTTGTTGACGATTTCGGAACCCATTAAGGTTAAGTAGACCGTCGGGAATTCTTCCGGCGATAGGATTTGTTCATGCTCTCAACGCTTTTCGGCATGCTGTCTTCGGACATGGCCATCGATCTCGGGACCGCCAATACGCTGGTCTATGTGAAGGGGCGCGGCATCGTCCTCAACGAGCCTTCGGTCGTGGCGATCGAAACGCGCGGGGGCAGGAAACTCGTCCGCGCGGTCGGCAACGAAGCCAAGGAAATGCTCGGCCGCACGCCCGGCGAAATCGAGGCGATTCGCCCGATGCGCGACGGCGTCATCGCCGATTTCGAAGTGGCCGAGGCGATGATCAAGCACTTCATCCGCAAGGTTCACAATCGCCGCTCCTTCGCCAGCCCGCGCATCGTCGTCTGCGTGCCTTCGGGCGCAACCGCGGTCGAACGCCGCGCCATCCAGGAATCGGCGCTCTCCGCCGGCGCCCGCAAGGTCGAACTCATCGAGGAGCCGATGGCGGCGGCGCTCGGCGCCGGCCTGCCGGTCACCCAGCCGACCGGCTCGATGGTCGTCGATATCGGCGGCGGCACGACGGAAGTCGCAGTCCTCTCGCTTGGCGGCATCGTCTATTCGCGCTCGGTGCGGGTCGGCGGCGACAAGATGGACGAAGCGGTCATCGGCTATATCCGCCGCATGTATAACCTCCTGATCGGCGAGGCGTCGGCCGAGCGGATCAAAAAGGAAGTCGGCTCGGCGATGATCCCGACCGAAGGGTCGGGCGTGACGATCCAGATCAAAGGGCGCGACCTGATGCACGGCGTGCCGAAGGAAGTGCGCATCGGCGAGGCGCAAGTCGCCGAAGCGCTGGCCGAACCGGTCAGCCAGATCATTGAGGCGGTCAAGGTCGCCCTTGAGGCGACGCCGCCCGAACTCGCCGCAGACATCGTCGACACCGGGATCATGCTGACCGGAGGGGGGGCGCTCCTCCGCAACCTCGACCAGGTGCTGCGCGATGAGACCGGCCTGCCGGTCTCGGTCGCCGACGACCCGTTGTGCTGCGTCGCCCTCGGCACCGGCCTCGCCCTCGAGAACGAAAAGGCGATGCGCGGGGTTTTGTCCTCGGCGATCTAGCCTTAAAGATTATTTTTCGGGCGAGACGCCTAATAGATTGGCGTTTCAGCGCCGAGTCACGAAATAAACGGGGGCGCCGGGCGCGTGAGCGCCTCCGGCGCTTTCGGCGATTATGCAGGCTGGATTTTTATGGACGTGCTCGGGCAGGACAAGCGGGAGGTATTCGGCGGGCGGTCGAATTCCCAGGTCGGCCTTCTGCTTTTCTCCCTGGTGTCGCTGATCCTTCTCCTGTCGAGCCTTTATGCGGCCGAGGCGTCGGTCTTCAAGAAGGCGCGCGAGACCGCGATAGAGGCGGCGTCGCCCGTGCTGGCGGCGCTCTCGGGGCCGATCGGCTGGTTTCAGGACCGGGTCGGCGGCGTCAACGATTATTTCCGCGTGCTCGAACAGAACAAGGCGCTGCGCGAAGAAAACGCCGCGCTTCGTCAGTGGGAAGAAGAAGCGCGGTCGCTGCGCGGCGTTGTTGCTGCGCTCGAGGATCTTGATGTTTACGAGGCGCCGCCGGAAGCGCGCCCGATCAACGCCTTCGTCATTGGCGAAGCGAACGAAGCCTACGCCCATTCCATGATCGTCAATGCCGGCGCGAAAGAAGGCGTTGTGCGCGGGCTCGCCGCAGTCGATGAGCGCGGCATGATCGGCCGCATCGTCGACGTTTCCGACAACGCTGCGCGCATCCTCCTGCTGAACGACATCCAAAGCCGCATCCCGGTCTTTGTGGAAGACTCGTTCGTCGAGGGCCTGCTGGTCGGACGCTCCACCAGCAAACCTGCGATCACGATCACCATGCTCGCCGACGCCGGCCGCATCGAACCCGGCCAGCGCGTCATCACTTCCGGCGCCGGCGGCGTCCTGCCGCGCGGCCTTGTCGTCGGCGTCATCGACAAGGTCGATGAGAAAGAAGCGATTGTCGCTCTGGCCGCCGATTATGCAAGAACGCGGATCGTCCGCGTCATCAATTACAAGTTCCCGCAAGTCGCCGTCGGCGATGAAAACGAAGAGATCCCGCCGCCCGCCGTCGCGCCGGAACGGACGATGGAGCCGCGCCCGCTGACG
>JBGSSK010000397.1:0-9867 GCA_041737095.1 Parvularculaceae bacterium
CGCCCAGCCGCCGTTGCCCCGACCGCAGGAATTCCGCCCGTCCCGGTTGTTTTCGGAGGCGAAGGGGGCGCTGCGGCCGCCGATTGTCGGAAAAGTGATCGGCCGGTTCGGCGACGCGAGGCCGGAGGGCGGACGCTTCGAAGGGGTGCGGTTTTCCGCGTCCGACAAGGCGATCGTCACCGCGCCCTATGAGGCGATGGTCGCCTTCGCCAGGTCCTGGAACCCGATCGGCAATCTGATCGTTCTGGACGTCGGCGGAGGCTACCATATATTGTTGATGGGCGTCGGCGGTTTTCTGGTCGAGGAAGGTCAAAGCGTTAAGGCCGGAGAGCCGATTGCAGCGATGGCAGGCGCAAATGCGGAGCTTGATCTTGAAATCCGCAAAAACAGGGAGCCCGTTAACCCCTCCTTGTGGCTCTCGGATAATGCTCTGAAGGATCCGGCGTCCTGAGGCGCGTGCATTGGGGTAGTTGGTTGAAACAGGTGGAAGAAGGTGTGTCGATGAAGGTCTCAAGGAACGGCAAGCCCGCAAAAGAACCCCGGACAGCGCTGCAGAACGCGGCGTCAGCGGGGGCGTTGACCGCAGCGGCCGTCGGCGGCGCGCTCGTCACCGCGGCGATCCTCTCGGCCGGCTTCGCCCGCTCGACCATTTCGGCGGACACGTTCCGCCAGCTCGACCTCTTCGGCGAGGTCTTTGAGCAGGTCCACCAGAATTACGTCGAGACGCCGGAAGACGCCAAGCTGATCAAGGGCGCGATCGACGGCATGGTGTCGGGTCTCGACCCGCATTCGTCCTACATGACGGCCGAGGATTTCAGCCGCATGCAGGAACAGACGCGCGGCAGCTTCGCCGGCCTCGGCATCCAGGTCGTCATGGACAACGAAGGCGCCGACAAGGGCTATGTCAAGGTCGTTGCGCCGATCGACGACACGCCGGCGCAGAAGGCCGGCATCCAGACGAATGACCTCATCACGGAAATCGACGGCGAAGCCGTTCTTGGACTGACGATCGACGAGGCGATCGATCGGCTGAAGGGCGCCAAGGGGACGCCGGTTGAAATCACTGTCCTGCGCGACCGTGCAAAGCCGAGTTTCAAGGTGAAGCTCGTGCGCGATATCGTGCGCGTGCCGGCCGTCACGCATCGCGTCGAAGGCCAGTTCGGCTATATCCGGATCACCAATTTCAGCGAGCAGACCGAAGACGGCCTGATGAAGGCGATCAAGTCGCTCGACAAGACGATTGCGGGCGGACCGAAGGGCTATGTGCTCGACCTGCGCTCCAATCCGGGCGGCCTCCTCGATCAGGCGGTGGCGGTTTCAGACGCCTTCCTTGAAGGCGGCGAGATCGTCTCGACGCGCGGGCGCAACCCGAAAGACACGCTGAAAGAAATGGGAACGCCCGGCGACGCCGCCAAGGGCAAGCCGATCGTCGTCCTGATCAATGGCGGATCGGCCTCGGCCTCCGAAATCGTCGCCGGCGCCTTGCAGGACCGCAATCGCGGCCTGCTGCTCGGCACGCGATCCTTCGGCAAGGGCAGCGTCCAGACCGTCATTCCTCTGCAGAACGGCCTTCAGGGCGCCTTGCGGCTGACGACCGCGCGCTATTACACGCCATCAGGCCGCTCAATCCAGGCGCATGGGATCGATCCCGATATCGCCATGCCCGTGATTTATCCGGGCCAGGAAGAAGTGGCCGACCGGCCGAGCGAAGCCGCCCTTCCCGGCGCGCTTGACGTCGACAAGTCGAAAAAGGCCGCGACGACCGAAAAGGCCGCGCCGCCGATCGAGCCGTTCAAGTGCTTTTTCGAAAAGGACGCCGCGGGCAAGGAAATCCCCAACGATCCGCATGATTGCCAGCTCGATCGCGCGCTTTCGATCCTTGCAGATACGACCGTCTATCGCGCGGCGCTGGCGGACGCCTCGGCCGGGCGCTCGACCCAGCAATAGATCGACGCGCTCGATTATCGGCGCCCCGCTGCGGCGGGGCGCTGTCATTTCCGGCGGTAAAGGCGCGTTGACGGGGAAAATTTTCCATCCGTTAACCCTGATCTCCCTAGGGTGCGGCCTCGACACGCGCCGCATGGGCGGCGACCGCGCAGCCTGTTGATCAATGCCCCTTCGACGCTTCAAATTGCCGGTCTTGAGCCGCCTCAGCTGGGCCTGGATCGGCTTCCTTGCGCTCAGCGCCGGCGCCCTGCTTTACGCATCGAGCGACGGCGGGCGCACGAAAGCGGCCGTCGCCATGGCGATTGAGGGAGTCGAGCGCCTCGCCCCGCCGATCGATCATGCGCCGCTCGATCATCTGGCCATCGACGAGACGCGCGGCGACCGCCTCGCCGCCGGCGCGACTGCGCAAGGCGCAATCAACGCCGCCGAGACGATCGAAGAGCCCTATGGCGCGGATACCGAAGATGCGATGGCCGCGATCAGCGACGTTGCGCTCCTTCGGGAGGATCCCGCCTCCGACATCGTCATCACCGTCGACGGCGCGCCGGCGCGCGCGATCGGCGCGATGCAAGTCGCCTATGTCGCGCCGCCGCGGATCGCCGCGCCGGACGACGCCCTGACGAGGCGGTCCGCCTACGGACCAATTCCTCGAATCGGCTCCGATGGCCGAAAGCCGTCGACTGTGTACGCCCAACCCTTCACGCCGCGCGACGCGAAGAGCGTCGCCCTGATCGTCGGCGGTCTCGGCCTTAACCGGGCGCTGACAGAGCGGGCGATAGACGAGTTGCCGCCGCAGGTGACTCTCGCCTTTGCGCCCTATGCGAAAGACCTCGCATTCTGGACCAAACGGGCGCGCGACGCGGGCCACGAAATCCTCCTTGAGGTCCCCATGGAGAACCGCGCCGGCGACGCCGAGGCGCTGGGGCCCGCGGCGCTCCTGACATCGCGCTCGGCGGCGGAAAACCAGCAGCGCCTTGAATGGCTGCTATCGCGCTTTCAGGGCTATTTCGGCGTCACCAATTACCTCGGCGCACGCTATGTCGGCGATCGCGAGGCGATGGAAGCCCTGCTGAGGCAGATCAACGACGCCGGCCTCGCCTATTTCGACGATACCGGGGCGGTATCGCGGCTGTCGGCGAAAGGCGAGATCACGACGGTCGATCGCGTGATCGAACCCGGCTACAAGGGCGACAATTCGCAAACGACACGCGACCTTCAATCGCTCGAAAAAGTCGCCGAGCGGGACGGCCATGCGCTCGGCAAGACTTATGTGCATGACGAGACGCTCGGCCTCATCGCCGAGTGGGCCGGATCGCTCGCCGCCCGGGACATGACGCTCGCGCCAGCGTCCGCCGTGCTGGCTATGGGACGCAACGAGCGTTAAAGGTCGGACCGCTTCTCGCACGGCGACGGATCCATGATCATCGATGAGGCCCTGAAGGACTATCGCCCGAATGTCGGCGTCGTGCTGTTCAACCGGCGCGGCGAGGTCTTCTTCGGCCGCCGGGTCGGCGATTTTTCCGATATCGGCGAGGAACACGACGCCTATCGCTGGCAATTTCCGCAAGGCGGCGTCGATGAAGACGAAGACATTGCAGCGGCCGCCGCCCGCGAGCTGAAAGAGGAAACCGGTGTCTCCTCGGCGCGGCTCCTCGCCTTGACCCCGGGCTGGCTCGCCTATGATTTTCCGGCGGGCTATCGCAAGAAGCGCTGGCGCGGCCAACGCCAGAAATGGGCGGCGATGCTGTTCGAGGCCGCCGACAGTGAAATCGATCTTGAGGCGGACGACCATCAGGAGTTCGACCATTGGCGGTGGGGCGAGCTCGAAGATGCGCCCTCGTTGATCGTTCCCTTCAAGCGGCAGGTCTATCAGGAGCTGGTCGCAGCATTTGCGCCGCTGCGGGATTTCCTGCGACGCCGCGCATGAAGCATCCAGCTGATTTTCTTGTCGACCGCGTGCTCTATCGCGACGGCCTCGCGCTGGTCATCGACAAGCCGGCGGGGCTGCCGGTTCACGCAAAGCCCGGAGCCAAAAAGGGCGAAGGCGGGGAGAGCCTTGAAGATTATTTCGACGCGCTGCGTTTCGGCCTGCCAAGGCTGCCGGCGCTGGCGCACCGGCTCGACCGCGACACCACCGGATGCCTTGTTCTCGGCCGCCACCCGAAGGCGCTGAGAAAGCTTCACAAGCTTTTCTTCGACGGCGCGGTCGACAAGACCTACTGGGCGATCTGCCGCGGCGTTCCTGAAAAGCTCTCCGGAACGATCGACAAGCGATTGAAGAAGGGGACGCAGAAAGCCGGCTGGAAAATGGCGATCGCCGAGCCTGGCGACGAGGATGCGCAAGACGCCGTCACGACCTACCGGACGCTGAAGTCGAAGGACGGCGTTTCTTTCATCGAGGCGAAACCGAAGACCGGTCGCACGCACCAGATCCGCGTCCACCTCGCGTCGATCGGGGCGCCGATCATCGGCGAGCCGCTCTATGGCGATCTGTCGGCGGAGGACCGCGCGCGGCCGATCATGCTGCATGCGCGCCGGGTGATCCTTCCCCTGTCGAAAAACAAGGAGCCGGCGGTCGTCGAAGCGCCACCGCCGGATTGGATGACAGCCGCCCTCGCCGAATTCGGCTTCGCCTAAAGATCGATATCCGCCCGTATCGCCGCGTGGTCGGCGGCGGAATAATGCTGCTTCTGAAAGTGCTTGTTGAGCCGCGCATGCGCGTCGAGTTTGAGGGCTTTGGCCCGCATGAACAGGTTTTCGATCGTGAAGGCAGCAATCCGCATGATGTCTCCCCCATCGTTGCGTTGAGGGGGAAGCATCTCGCATGTCCGGCCGATTGGCGACACGACCTGGCCGGTGGAACCGAAGCGCTAGAGCGCCGCCTGCATCTCTTTCAAGCGGGCGAGCGTCGTCTGCGCGGCTTCGCGCGTCTCTTGCGTCGAATCGGCGTCGGCGAGGTCTTCCTCGGCGTCCTTGATGCGCTGCGCGATCATCTCGCGCGACAGATCGGCGACCGCAATCGCCTCTTCGGCGAGGATGGTGAGGCCGACCGGCGTTACTTCCGCAAACCCGCCGCGCACGAAAATGCGGCGTTCGTCGCCGCCCTTCTTCACCTTGACGACGCCCGGCGCGAGCACCGTCATGAACGGCGCATGGTTCGGCAATATGCCAAAGGCGCCGTCGATGCCCGGCGCCTCGACCATGTCGACGTCGTCAGAGATCAGCTCCTTCTCCGGCGAGACGAGGTTGAAGTGGAGTTTGTCAGCCATATCTTGTGAGGGACTAGGGATTTGGGATTGGGGATTTAGCGCCCCAGTCCTGATCCCTGATCCCTGATCCCTTTCCTATGCCGCTTCCGCCGCGAGGCGCTGCGCTTTTTCGATCGCCTGTTCGATCGTGCCGACCATGTAGAAGGCGGCTTCGGGCAGGTGATCATAGTCGCCGGCGACGAGGCCCTTGAACGAGCGGACGGTGTCGGCGATCGGCACCTGCACGCCGGGCGAGCCGGTGAAGACCTGCGCGACGTCGAAGGGCTGCGACAGGAATCGCTCAATCTTGCGGGCGCGCGCGACGACGAGCTTGTCGTCTTCGGAAAGCTCGTCCATCCCGAGAATGGCGATGATGTCCTGCAGCGCCTTGTAGCGCTGCAACACGGTCTGCACCGAGCGCGCGACCTCATAATGCTCCTCGCCGACGATCCGCGGGTCGAGAATGCGCGACGTCGAATCGAGCGGATCGACGGCGGGATAGATGCCCTTTTCGGCGATCGAACGATTGAGAACCGTCGTCGCGTCGAGGTGCGAGAACGACGTCGCCGGCGCGGGATCGGTCAAATCGTCGGCCGGCACGTAGATCGCCTGCACCGAGGTGATCGAGCCTTTGGTCGTCGTGGTGATCCGCTCTTGCAGCTGGCCCATGTCGGTTGCCAGCGTCGGCTGATAGCCGACCGCCGACGGAATGCGGCCCAAAAGCGCCGAGACTTCCGAGCCCGCTTGCGTGAAGCGGAAAATGTTGTCGACGAAGAACAGCACGTCCTGGCCCTGGTCGCGAAAATGTTCGGCGACGGTCAATCCGGTCAGCGCGACACGGGCTCTAGCGCCCGGCGGCTCGTTCATCTGGCCGTAGACCAGCGCGCATTTGGAGCCGGCGGCGGAGCCGGACTTTTTCGGGTCCTTGTTGACGCCCGATTCGATCATCTCGTGATAAAGGTCGTTGCCTTCGCGCGTGCGCTCGCCGACGCCGGCGAACACCGAATAACCGCCATGAACCTTCGCGATGTTGTTAATCAGTTCCTGAATGAGCACGGTCTTGCCGACGCCCGCCCCGCCGAAGAGGCCGATCTTGCCGCCCTTCGCATAGGGGCAGAGAAGATCGACGACCTTGATGCCGGTGACGAGAATTTCCGATTCCGTCGACTGCTCGACGAAGGGCGGCGCCTCCTGGTGAATGCCGCGCCGCGCCGTGAACGAAATCGGGCCGGCTTCGTCGACCGGCTCGCCGATGACGTTCATGATGCGCCCCAATGTGCCGTCGCCGACCGGCACCGAAATCGCGTCGCCGCTGTCCTTGACTGCCTGGCCGCGCACAAGCCCTTCGGTCGAGTCCATCGCGATTGTCCGGACCGTGTTCTGGCCGAGATGCTGGGCGACCTCGAGGACGAGGCGGTTCCCGTGGTTCGTCGTTTCCAGCGCATTGAGGATCGCCGGCAGATGTTCGTCGAAGACAACGTCGACAACGGCGCCGATAACCTGGCTGATGCGGCCTTCTTTACCCATGGTCTTCTCCTTCGCGGCGCGGGCGACGCGCCAGTCCTTCAAACAATTTTCAGCGTAACCGGCATGTTGCCGCGGGTCGCTTTCGAATAGGGGCAAGCCTGATGCGCAGCGTCCACAAGCGCTTTGGCTTCCGCTTCCGCCATGCCCGGAATGTGAACTTCGAGCACGACGTCGAGGCCAAAGCCAGCCTCGCCGCGCGTGATGCCGACATCGGCGGTCACAGTCGATCGGGACACGTCAATCTTCTTCTGGGCGGCGACGAAATTGAGCGCTGACGAGAAACACGCCGAATAGCCGAGCGCGAAGAATTGCTCCGGATTCGACCCTGCGCCCGAACCGCCGAGCTCCTTTTGAATCGCGAGCGCGAACCAGACGGTCGATCCCTCGATCGTCGTTTTTCCGTCGCGCCCGCCCTCTGCTTTCGCTTTCGTTCTCGCTTGCGTCATCGCTTGTCTCCCTAAACGGCTTCCGCGCCCGAGATGATCTCGATCAGTTCCTTGGTGATCTGCGCCTGGCGCGCGCGGTTGTATTGCAGGGTCAGCTTGTCGATCATGTCGCCGGCATTGCGCGTCGCGTTGTCCATCGCCGACATCGACGCCGCCTGTTCCGAGGCGACGTTTTCAAGGAGCGCGCGGAACACCTGAACCGCGACATAGCGCGGCAGCAGCGTTTTCAGGATCGCGTCTTCTTCCGGCTCGTATTCATAGACTGCGCCTTTGAGATCAGGCGTCTTGACGCCTTCCGGCGCGATCGCCGGAATGATCTGCTGTGCGGTCGGAACCTGGCTGACGACCGACTTGAAACGGCCGAAGAACAATGTCGCGACGTCGAATTCGCCGGCATCGAACATCGACAGGACATTTTCCGCGATCTCCTGCGCCTCCCGGAAGCCGACCTGGCGGATCTCGACAAAATTGGTTTTCCAGACGATAAGGTCACCGTAAAGGCGCTTCAGCTGGTCATTGCCCTTGCGGCCGACGGTGATGATCTTGACCGTCTTGCCTTCGCTCTGGAGTTTGACGATGCGCTCGCGCGCGAGGCGCACGATCGACGAGTTGAAGCCGCCGCAGAGCCCCTTGTCAGCGGTCGCGACGATCAGCAGATGCGTCTTGTCCTCGCCCGTGCCGCGCAGCAGCCTTGGAGCGTTCGGGCTTTCCTTGGCGGCGACAGCGAGATTGGCGAGGACGCCCTCCATTCGCTCCGTATACGGACGGGCTTCCCGGGCGCGCTCTTCCGCGCGGCGCAGCTTCGCCGCGGCGACCATCTGCTTCGCCTTGGTGATCTTCTTCGTCGACTTGACGGAAGCGATCCGGTTTTTGAGGGCTTTAAGGGAAGGCATTAATCGCTACCCGGGTCAGGCGAATTTCTTGACGAAAGCGTCGAGGATGCCGGCGAGCTTGTCCTCGTCGGCCTTTTCGAGCTTGCCGGTGACACGGATCGTCTTCAGCAGATCGGCGTGGTCGCCGTGGAGGTGACGCAGGAAATCCTTTTCGAATTCCTGCACGCGGTTCTTCGGCAGTTTGTCGAGATAGCCCCTGACGCCCGCGAAAATGACGCAGACCTGCTCCTCGACCTGCAGCGGCGAGAATTGCGGCTGTTTCATCAGTTCGGTCAGGCGGTCGCCGCGGTTCAGGATACGCTGCGTCGTCGCGTCGAGGTCGGAGCCGAACTGCGCGAAGGCGGCAAGCTCGCGATACTGCGCCAGCTCGCCTTTGATTTTGCCGGCGACCTGTTTCATCGCCTTGATCTGCGCCGAGGAGCCGACGCGGGAAACCGAAAGGCCGACGTTCACCGCCGGCCTTATGCCCTGATAGAAGAGATCCGTTTCGAGGAAGATCTGGCCGTCGGTGATCGAGATGACGTTGGTCGGGATATAAGCCGAAACGTCGTTCGCCTGCGTTTCGATGATCGGCAGCGCGGTCAGCGAGCCCGAACCGTGATCCTCATTCAATTTCGCGGCGCGCTCGAGGAGGCGGGAGTGGAGATAGAAAACGTCGCCCGGATAGGCTTCGCGGCCCGGCGGCCGGCGCAGCAGGAGCGACATCTGGCGATAGGCGACGGCCTGTTTCGAAAGGTCGTCATAGATAATGAGGGCATGCATGCCGTTGTCGCGGAAATATTCCGCCATCGCGCAACCGGCGAAGGGCGCCAGAAACTGCAAGGGCGCCGGCTCCGACGCGGTCGCAGCGACGATGATCGAATATTCGAGCGCGCCATTGTCTTCGAGCGTCTTGACGATCTGCGCAACGGTCGAGCGTTTCTGGCCGATCGCGACATAGACGCAATAGAGCTTCTTTTTCTCATCGCCCGACGCGTTGATCTCTTTCTGGTTCAGGATCGTGTCGATGCAGATCGCGGTCTTGCCGGTCTGGCGGTCGCCGATAACGAGTTCGCGCTGGCCGCGGCCGACCGGGATCATCGCGTCGATCGCCTTGATGCCCGTCTGCACCGGTTCGTGCACGGATTTGCGCGGCAGGATGCCCGGCGCCTTGACGTCGACGACGCGGCGCTCGGTCGCGACAATCGGCCCTTTGCCGTCGATCGGATTGCCGAGGCCGTCAACGACGCGGCCGAGGAGGCCCTTGCCGACCGGCACGTCGACGATCGACTTCGTTCGCTTTACGGTGTCGCCTTCGCGGATGTTGCGGTCTTCGCCGAAAATGACGACGCCGACATTGTCGTTCTCGAGGTTCAGCGCCATGCCTTTGACGCCGTCGGCGAACTCGACCATCTCGCCAGCCTGGACATTGTCGAGGCCGTAGACGCGCGCAATGCCGTCGCCGACGGACAGCACCTGTCCGATCTCGGAGACTTCGGCGTCTTTGCCGAAATCCTTGATCTGCTGCTTCAGGATGCTGGAAATTTCAGCCGCGTTGAGTTCCATTGTTCTCAGGCCTCTTTCATCACGGATTTGAGCCGGTTGAGTTTTGTCTTCAGCGACGAGTCGATCATTTTCGATCCGACCTTGACGATCATCCCGCCAAGGAGATCGGCGTCGACCTTCACGGAGAGATTGACCGCCTTGCCGACGACGCGTTCGATTTCGCCGCGCAGGCGCTTTGTCTGATCATCGTTCAGCGGCGCGGCGGCGATCGCTTCGGCGGCGACTTCGCCGCGATGCGCGGCGAGGCGCTCGCGAAAGCCG
>JBGSSK010000410.1:0-5980 GCA_041737095.1 Parvularculaceae bacterium
CGCAGCCTGATTGACGGCGGCGACGAAGGCCGCAACCGCCGCGTCGGCGATATCGACCTCCTGCGCCTTGCCGGTGAAGAATTCGCCGTCGACCTCGATCACCGCCTCGGCGCGAACGACGCCCTCGGCCGCGAGGTGGTGAAGATCGAGAACGCTGATGAGGCCCGGAACGCCGGTGATGGCGCAAACCGCCGCGAATGCGGCGTCGATCGGCCCTTCGCCTTCATGGCTGACCGTTCGCCGCTCGCCATTGTCATGCTCCATGGTGATGCGCGCATGCGGTCTCTTGTCATTCTCGAAATCAACATGGAGTTCCGTTTTGCGCATGCGCCACGGGCCAATGCGGCCGTCGGTCCGCGCATGGCCGGTCACAAGGCGGACAAGATCGGCGTCGGTCACCTCGCGGCAGGTATCGGCGAGGTGCTTGAAGTCGGGAAAAATATCCTCGACCTTTTGGGCTGAGATATCAAAGCCGAGCGCCTTGATTCGCGCCATCACGGCGTGCTTCCCCGAATGCTTGCCGAGGACCAGCATGTTCTGCGGCACGCCGACCGATTCAGCATCCATGATCTCATAGGTGCGCTTATCGGCAAGGACGCCGTGCTGGTGGATGCCGGCCTCGTGTGCGAAGGCGTTCTTGCCGACAACCGCCTTGTTGCGCGGGATTGGGCTGTGGGTGACGCGCGACAGCGCCTGGCTCGCGCCATAGATTTTCGTTGTTTCAATCTGGGTCGTGACGCCGAAGAAATCGCGACGGGTCGTCAGCGCCATCACCGCTTCTTCGAGCGAGCAATTGCCGGCGCGCTCGCCGATGCCGTTGACGGCGCATTCGATCTGTCGCGCGCCGCCGCGCACCGCCGCAAGCGAATTGGCGACCGCCATGCCGAGATCGTCATGACAATGCGTCGAGAAAACGATATGCGCGGGCGCCTGCGCGGTCAGGAAACGGAAAAGTTCGGTGATTTCTTCCGGCGTCGTGTAGCCGACGGTGTCCGGAATATTGATCGTCGTCGCCCCCGCCGCGATTGCGGCGTTGACCGCCTCCAGGAGATAGTCGCGCTCGGTGCGGATGGCGTCTTCCGGCGAGAACTCGACATCATCGGCGCAGGTCCTCGCGAACGAGACGACATCGCCGATGCGCTTGATGATCTCGGACTTCGACATTTTGAGCTTGGCGTCGCGATGCAACGGGCTGGTGCCGATAAACGTGTGGATGCGCCTCTTCCTCGCCGGCTCGAGCGCGCGCGCCGCGGCTTCGATATCCGATTTGCTCGCCCGGGCGAGGCTGCAGATTGTCGGCCCTTCGATTTCGGCGGCGACAGCGCTGACCGCGGCGGCGTCGCCCGGCGAGGCGGCGGCGAACCCCGCTTCAATGATGTCGACATTCAGCGCCTGCAAGGCGCGCGCGACAATCAGCTTTGCATCCGTCGACATCGAAAAGCCCGGCGCCTGTTCGCCGTCGCGCAGTGTCGTATCGAAAATTCTTACATGGTCGATCGTCATTATTCCTGCGCCTCCAATTTTTTCAGCAACCAGCGGCGCGGCGTCTTCCGCCGCGCGGGACCAAGTCGAAGTTGACCGTCTTCCTTGCGCATATCAGTCGCTTTCGACGCCGCGCCGGATCGACAGCACGCCGGTGCGTGAAATCTCCGAAAGCCCCAGCGGCTTCATCAGGTCGATAAAGGCGTTGATCTTCTCGCGCGTCCCTGTGATCTCGAAAACGAAGGAACGGTGCGTTGTATCGAGCGCGCGCGCCCTGAAAATGTCGGCGAGGCGCATCGATTCGAGCCGGTGTTCGCCGCTGTTGACGACCTTGATGAGCGCGAGTTCGCGTTCGAGGGCGTCCGCCTCGCGGGTGACGTCGATGACGCGCCGCACGGGAACGAGCCGGCCGAGCTGCGCCTTGATCTGGTCGATCTTGGCGGGCGTTCCGCCCGTCACGATGGTGATGCGAGACGTATGCTTTTCGACATCGGTTTCGGCGACAGTGAGGCTTTCGATATTGTAGCCGCGCGCCGAGATGAGACCGACGACGCGGGCGAGGACGCCTGGCTCATTGTCGACGATGATCGCGAGGACGATCTCCGACGCCGCGCCTTCATCGCGTGTCACCGGATAGACGGACTTTGAAACCGAATCGTTCATCAGACCAGCGCCTTTCCGTCGGCGCTGACTTCATCGCCGGTGACATGATGACCGCCGAACAGCATTTCATTATGCGCGGCGCCCGAGGGGATCATCGGAAAAACGTTTTCCTCCTGCGTCACCACGCAATCGAAAAGAACCGGGCGTTTAACGTCGATCATCTCCATGATCTTCGCGTCGAGTTCGCTGGGCGTTTCCGCCCTGATGCCGACGCCGCCATAAGCGTCGGCGAGCTTGACGAAATCCGGCAGGCTGTCCGAATAGGAATGCGAATAGCGACCGCCATGCAGCAGTTCCTGCCACTGGCGCACCATGCCGAGATAGGCGTTGTTGAGGATGAAGATCTTGATCGGCAATTCATACTGAAGCGCCGTCGACATTTCTTGCATCGTCATTTGCACCGATGCGTCGCCGGCGATATCGATAACGAGCGCGTCCGGATGCGCCGCCTGCACGCCGAGCGCCGCCGGCAGGCCGTAGCCCATCGTTCCAAGACCGCCCGAGGTCATCCAGCGATTCGGCTCGTCGAAATGGAAATGCTGCGCGGCCCACATCTGATGCTGGCCGACCTCGGTCGTCACATAGACATCGCGGCCGCGCGTCAGCGCATAAAGCCGCTCGATCGCATATTGCGGTTTGATGCGCTTGTCGCAGTTCTGATAACTGAAGGATTTCCTCGACCGCCATCTGTCGATTTGCGAACGCCAGGCGTCGACCCGGGGCTTGTCGTAGGGCTCGCGAGCCGCGCGCGTGCGCCATTCGGCGATCATCGCCTCCATGACGACGCCGGCGTGGCCGACAATGCCGAGATCGACGCGGACATTCTTGTTAATCGACGACGGATCGATGTCGATATGGATCTTCCGCGAACCGGGCGAAAAAGCATCGAGCCGCCCGGTGATCCGATCATCGAAGCGCGCGCCGATCGCGATCATCAAATCGCAATCATGCATGGCGCTGTTCGCCTCAAGGCTGCCATGCATGCCGAGCATACCGAGCCAATGCGGGTCCGACGCCGGAAATGCTCCAAGTCCCATCAGCGTCGAAGTCACCGGGAAGCCGGTTTCGCGCGCGAGCGTGCGCAAGGCGTCCGACGCCGCCCGTCCAGCATTGATGACGCCGCCGCCTGTGTAAAGCACCGGGCGGCGCGCCTGCCGCATCAGGTCGACGGCCTGTTCGATCTGGTTCTGGTTGATCGGCGGCGTGACGATGCAATTGCGGTTTCGCGCTTCGGCGCGCGCCGTGTAGAGCGCCTCCTCAAATTGCACGTCCTTCGGGATGTCGATGACGACAGGCCCCGGACGGCCATTGCGCGCGATGTGAAACGCCTCGTGCACAATGCCAGAGAGATTGTGGGCGGAGGGCACGAGGTAATTGTATTTGGTGCAGGATCGCGTGATGCCGACCGTATCGCATTCCTGGAACGCATCGGTGCCGATCAGGGCGCGCGCGACCTGACCCGTGATACAGACGATCGGAATCGAATCGAGAAGCGCGTCGGCGAGACCGGTGACGGCATTCGTCGCGCCCGGCCCCGATGTCACAAGGACGACGCCGACCTTGCCGGTCGACCGCGCATAACCCTCAGCGGCATGAACAGCGCCCTGCTCGTGGCGGACCATGATGTGATGAATGCTGTCCCGCTTGAACAGCGCGTCATAAATCGGCAGCACCGCGCCGCCCGGATAGCCGAAGATGACCTCGACGCCCTGTTCTTCGAGCGCGTCGAGCAGGAGCTCGGCGCCGGATTTCGAAACGGCCCGCGCGGCGCCCTTGGCGGCGGTCTTCGGCTTTTCTGCGACCTTCGCTGTCATGATGCGTCAATCGTCCTTGGTATTCGCGCCGGGCTTCAGCCACGACATGCGCGAGCGGAGTTCAGCGCCGGTTTTCTCGATCGGATGATTGAGATCAGCCTCGAGAAGCTGCTGGTAGCGCGGCTTGCCGGCCTGGTTTTCGAGGATCCAGTCGCGCGCGAAGGCGCCGGACTGGATGTCTTTCAGGACCTCGCCCATGCGAGCCTTGGTTTCTGCGTTGATGACGCGCGGCCCCGAAACGAGATCGCCGTATTTGGCGGTCTCGGAAATGAAATCATGCATCTTGGCGATGCCGCCTTCGTAAAGCAGATCGACGATCAGCTTCAGCTCGTGCAGGCATTCGTAATAGGCGATCTCCGGCTGGTAGCCGGCTTCAACAAGCGTCTCATAACCGGCGATGACGAGTTCCGAGGCGCCGCCGCACAACACCGCCTGTTCGCCGAAGAGATCGGTTTCAGTTTCCTCGCGAAAGGTCGTCTCGATCGCGCCGGCGACCGTGCCGCCGATAAGGCTCGCATAGGCGAGCGCGCGCTCCCTGGCGGTTCCGGTCGCGTCCTGATGGACGGCGAAGAGGCAGGGAACGCCGCGCCCGCGGCTGTATTCGCGGCGAACGAGATCGCCCGGTCCCTTCGGCGCAACCATGATGACGTCGACATTCTTCGGCGCGCGCACGCGACCGTAGAGAACCGTGAACCCGTGCGCGAAGAGCAGCGCCGCGCCCTCCTGAAGATTGGGCGCAATTTCATCGTTGAAGATTTTCTCGTGGCTCATGTCGGGAGTCAGGATGGCGACGAGCTTGGCGCCGGCCGTCGCCCTGGCGACCGAAGCGACCTCGAGCCCGTCGGCTTTCGCCTTCTTCGCGGTCTCGCTGCCCTCACGGAGGCCGACGACGACATCGCAGCCGGAAGCCTTGAGGTTCATCGCATGCGCGCGGCCCTGACTGCCATAGCCGATGACGGCGACGGGCGATGATTTCACGGCGGCGGGATTGGCGTCCTGTTCGGTGTAAACTCGCATGTGTTTCTCCGGTTGATCAGTTGTCTTGCGATTGGATGGTGACGGCGCCCTTCGACGCTGATGAGACAAGGCGGGCGTATTTGTCGAAGACGCCGCCGAATCGTTTGGGCGGCGGCGGACGATGCGCCGCGCGTCGCGCCGCCCAGTCGATGTCGGCGTCGATGCGGCGGCCTTCCGCATCGATGCGAACGAGATCGCCGTCCTTCAAAAATGCGATTGGCCCGCCATTCGCCGCCTCAGGCGCGATGTGGCCGATGACGAAGCCATGGCTTGCGCCCGAAAACCGCCCGTCAGTCAGCAGCGCCACCTTACCGGCGAGCCCTTGTCCAGCGAGCGCCGCCGTGACGCCGAGCATCTCGCGCATGCCAGGCCCGCCTTTCGGACCCTCAAAACGAATGACGACGACGTCGCCGGCCTTGATCGCGCGCTTTGAAACGGCGGCGAAGGCTTCTTCTTCGCTTTCAAAGACGCGCGCGCGGCCTTCGAATGCGCCGTCGCCATAGCCTGCCGTCTTGAGGACGGCGCCCTCCGGCGCAACGTCGCCATAAAGGATCCGCAAGCCGCCGGTCGCCTTGAAGGGCTTGTCGACCGACGCGACGACGTGCTGGCCGGGCGTTTCCGTCGCCGAGGAGAATTCTTCAAACAGCGAGCGCCCCGAAACGGTCGGCGTGTCGACGACGAGGCGCGCCGCCATCAGTTTCGATCCGAACAGCCTCACGCCGCCTGCCGCATACAGATCGCGCGCCAGATATCTCCCGCCGGGTTTCAAATCAGTGATGACCGGCGTCGCGCGGGAAAGCTCGTCGAAAAGATCAATCGAGAACGGAACCCCCGCCTCCGCTGCAATCGCCGCGAGGTGCAGGACCGCGTTTGTCGAACCGCCGCTGGCGACAACCGCGGTCGCCGCATTGCGCAAGGACGCCGGCGTGACGAACAACCGCGCGCTTTTTCCGTCGAGAACGCGCGCGGCCGCAAGCCGGCCGCAGCGAACCGCCTCGGCCGCT
>JBGSSK010000413.1:0-9627 GCA_041737095.1 Parvularculaceae bacterium
CCGACCCTGTTCCGTCACGAGGAACGTGGTCGCGCCAATCACCGACGCATCAAGGATGTGCTGGAGCGCCGGAACGATCGGCAGTTCGAGGGTGACCGGCCGCCGGGCGCGGTTCTTTTTCTGCGTGAACCGCAACCAGCCGTCCTTCACATGCTGGTCTGGCCGAGGCGGACGATGTCGGAACGGCGCTGGCCCGTATAGAGGGGCAACGCAAAGGCGAGGCGCGCTTTGCTCCCGATCGGGTGCTCTTGTTCACTTTTCAGAATGTCTGCAATAGACCCGGGCGTGAAAGCCGCCCTCCTTGATGAGCAGGCAAGGCGCCGTTATCGCCGGATTGATTTCGTCGTACCCATATTGATCGAAATTTTGCGCATCAGGCGAAGCGCCTTCATTAGATCGCCTCCTTCGCACCGATGGGGAGAGTTTCTCTCCCTCACTGCGAAGGCCAAGGCGAATTGTCCGGTTTCCAAGACCCTCCGGGCCGACATTACACTTGACGCGCGATTGCTCTGAAATACCCGGCGGCGGGCGAACATCCGAAGTCAGCTGAGCGCCTTCGGCGCCAAGGTCAATTCAGAACATCGCCTGCGCCTCGCCATGCGCCGCCGAGCGCGCACGTGAACGCCCTCCCTGTCAGCGGGACGCATAGCGGTATCGGCTGTTGCGGCAATGCTCTCGCACGGCGCTATATGCATGTGTTCGATCGGCGTTTTTTATGAACGCTGGCAATCGTCGAATGCGATATCGCCGCAGCGACCGGTCGGCCAGTCGGCGACGCTGATCCAAACAAGACCAATCTGCAGTCCTCGAGATCTGTGCGGCATGCCGTACAAGGCATCCGGCCGTAATCGGCGGCGCGCCGCTTGCTCGTCGTGATACGATCAAAGCCGTTGAGCCGCGAAAGGACAAAATCGATGCATTATCTCTTCGTGAAAGCGCTGATTTCGGCAATCCTCATCGTCGCGGTTTCGGAAGTCGCCAAGCGCAGTCCAGCGCTGGGCGCGCTCATCGCGTCGCTGCCCCTTATATCGGTTCTCGGCATGGTCTGGCTTTGGCGCGACACGAGCGATCCGGTGCGGCTCGCCGATCATGCCGAGGCGACATTCTGGTATGTGCTGCCGAGCTTGCCGATGTTTCTCGTGATCCCGGCGATGTTGCGCGCGGGCGTGCCGTTCTGGCTCTCGCTCGGCTCAGGAATGGTCCTCACCGCCGTGCTTTATCTCTTCACGACGTTTGTGCTGGCGCGATTTGGAGTCTCGATTTGACGTGAAAGGCGGCTCATCCGGCGACTGGTTTAATTCTTAGCAGCAACCGCCGCCGGCGCAGCAGGCTGCGAGCACGGCGCAGCACGCTTCTGCCGCCTTGGTGACGGCGTCAGGGGCGGCGGCGTAGGCGCTGGTGAGGCCGAGCGCGGCGGCGCCGGCGAGGTAGGCGATCAGTTTCTTCATAAAAGCCCCTTGAGTTTTGAGGTTGAGGTTGCTGGCTTGCGTACGGTCAGGATCGCGGCGGCGTCGGCGGAGTCCACGGTTAATCTTTCGCCAACCTCCATCAAAACAACCTAAGCCTTTCATGCCGCGCCGGACAAGAAAGCTTTGCGCGAAGTTCAGCTTCGATATTTGCCCATGAGATCCACGAGCTCGGTAAATTTTTCACGCTGGGCCTTGGCGTCGCCGTCGCGGATCGCCTCTTCCACGCAATGCGCGGCGTGGTTCTTGAGGATTTCATCCTCGACTTTTTTCAAGGCGGCCTTGATCGCCTGCACCTGGGTCAAGATGTCGATGCAATAGCGGCCCTCGTCGACCATGCCGGCGACGCCGCGCACCTGGCCTTCGATCCTTCGCAATCGCGTGATGACCGCTTTCGACGGAGTGTGATGCATTTGACTTATACCTCCGAGGGGTATATATAAGGCGCATCGAAGGGATGGTCAACGGTCGTGATCGGCGCCGCAAAACAGATGCTACTGGCGATCGCCGCGCTGTTACTGAGCGCGGGCCACGCCGCGTGCGCCTGCCTTAGCGCTGCGCAGGACGCCGCGCCGGTTGTTCAGTCCTCGATAAGCGATTCGAGTCACGCACATCATCATGGCGACGAAGGTGTCGCCGAAACGCCGGATCATTCCGCGCCCTCCCCCAGCGACTGCGGTCACTGCGAGACCGTCGCGCTCGCAGGCGATGGATCACTGGCGACGGGATCCTTGCCGGCCTTGCAAAAGAGTTTCGCGGTCGCGGCGTCGCCCGCGATCGCATCGACGCCGCAGGATATGGTCGGCGCGCTGGCGCGCCGGCTTCATTGGGCCGCGCCGCCGCGACGAACGCCGGTCAGCCTGAAGATACGTTTGCGAATCTGAGACGGCAAAGCGGCGCACGAACAATGCGCGCCTTTTGCTGTTTGTTATTCGCAACCTTTAGCCGCGCGAGCGGTGTCATCTTCAGGAACCTACACCATGAGAAAATTCCTACTGGCCGCAGCGCTTTTTGCGAGCGCGCCCGCTTTCGCCGCCGAGCCGGCCGCAATAGCCCATCCGCCGGGACATCAAATGGAGCCAGCGGGCGATGCCGGCGCCAAGGCCATGGACCATGCGGAGCATTGCGGCCTGCCGATGGGCGACGGCGTCATTGCCGCCGTCGATGTCGCCAAGGCGCGCGCGACCATCACTCACAGACCGATCCCGGCGCTCGGCTGGGACGACATGACCATGCCGTTCGCGGTCGACAAAGCGGTCGATCTCGCCGCCTTCGCGGCGGGCGACCGCGTGCATTTCCTGCTCGCGCCCGACAAGAAAGCGAAGGGGCAAGTCATCGCGGCGATGTGTTCGCCGGATGCGGAAGCAGGCGCGCATGAGGCGTGCATGGCCTCCATGCATAAGGCCGCGATGAAGGTCGCGAGCGACGCCGGCAAGCCTTGCGCGATGGACGGCATGGATCACGGCGCCATGGATCATGGATCGAAGAAAAAGGACGCCGCGGCGGCGGCCGGCGACCACAGCCAGCATTAGCCGCGCGCGAGGCCGGCGCGGAGCTAATGTTGCGCCGGCTGTTTCCTTTGCAGTCCATTCGGAGCCACTGATGTTCTCGAGACGAACCCTGTTGAAGACGGCGGCTGGCGGCGGCGTCCTCGCTGCTTCGGGCGCGCTTCTCCCTGCCTGGGCGCGCAGCGCCTCCGCCGGCAATAAAGGCGTCTTCGAACTCGCCGGGACCGAGTTCGATCTGACGGTCGGCCATAGCGCCGTCCAAATCGGCGGCCGCGCCGGGCACGCTATCACCACCAACGGCACGCTGCCGGGGCCCCTCATTCGCTTCCGTGAAGGCGAGGAAATTACGCTCCGTGTCCGGAACATGCTGGAGGAGGACACCTCGATCCACTGGCACGGGCTTCTGGTGCCGTTCCAGATGGATGGTGTTCCGGGGGTCTCCTTTCCAGGCATCAGGCCGGGCGAGACCTTCTCCTATCGGTTCGCCGTCCCGCAGAGCGGCACCTATTGGTACCATTCGCACTCCGGCTTGCAGGAGCAGATGGGCCATTACGGGCCGCTGATCATCGACCCCGCCGGCAAGAGCCCCGTGTCATCCGACCGCGAATACGTGCTGGTGCTTTCCGACTGGTCTTTCCTGCATGCGCATCAGCTGTTCGCGAAGCTGAAGAAGAACAACGAGGTCTACAATTACCAGCAGCGGACCGCCAAAGACCTGATGCGGGACACCAAGGCGAACGGCCTTCGGGCAACGATCGCCGACCGCGCGATGTGGGGCTGGATGCGCATGACGCCGACCGACATCGCGGACGTCACCGGCGCGGCGTACACCTATCTCATCAACGGCCATGCGACCGCGGACAACTGGACGGCGATCTTCAACGCCGGGGAACGCGTGCGCCTTCGGATCATCAACGCCTCGGCGATGACGATCTTCAACTTCCGCATTCCGGGATTGCCTATGACGGTCGTCGCCGCCGACGGGCTGTACGTGCAACCGGTCGAGACCGACGAGTTCCAGATCGGCGTCGCGGAGATCTATGATGTGATCGTCACGCCGCCGAAGGCCCGTGCATTCGCGCTCGTCGCGGAATCGATCGATCGCTCCGGCCAGGCGGTCGCGACATTGGCGCCCGAGGTCGGCCTCGTGGCGACGGCGCCGCTGTTGCGCGAGCGCCCTCTACTCACCCACCAGGACATGGGCATGTCGATGGGCGGCATGGATCACGGATCGATGGCGGGCATGGATCATGGCGCGATGAGCGATGGCGAACCGCAGGGGCACAAGCACAAGATTGGCGCCGGCGTCGACAATGTCGCTGAAGTGACGACCAACCGCCTCGGCGAGCCCGGCCTCGGCCTCGAAAACGTACCGCACCGCGCGCTCAATTATCTTCAGCTGAAGAGCCTCGAGGCAAATCCCGATACGCGCGAACCGGAACGCGAGGTTGAAATACACCTCACCGGAAATATGGAGCGCTTCATGTGGTCGTTCGACGGCATGAAGATGTCGGACGCCAAAGCGCCGCTCGTGACAGTCACTGAAGGCGAGCGCGTGCGGTTCGTCATGGTCAACGACACCATGATGACGCATCCCATTCACCTGCACGGGCAGTATTTCGAAGTCGTGACCGGCGAGCGCGACCACAAGCCGAGAAAGCACACGATCAACGTCAAGCCCGGCGAGAAGATGGCGTTCGACTTCACCGCCAATGCCGGCGACTGGGCGTTTCACTGCCACCTCCTGTTTCACATGCACGCCGGCATGATGCAGGTCGTCTCCGTCATGCCTGGCGAGGACGAACCGCTGCGCGATCATATGGGAAGGCTGAAGAATTCGGCGCAGCGTTCCCTCGGCGAGAGTCCGAAAGCCAAGCCTGCCAGCGCGATGGATCATGGCGGCATGGATCACGGATCGACGGGACACGGATCAGAACCCGCCAAAGCGCCGCCGCCCGAAAAGCCCCACAACATGAAGACCATGGATCATGACGGGCACGGGGGCGGACGATGAGCGCTCGCTTGATGACGGCGCTCGCCGCCATGTCGATCGCCCTCGCCGCGCCGGCTTTCGCGCAAGCGCCTGCGACGCCCGGCGCGCAAGCCGACGCCTATTGGGACAAGGACGATCAAGCGCGGTCGCGCCGCGCGCTCTATCGTGAGCATGGCGGCGGCATCAATTGGTTTGCGCTCGCCGACCGCCTTGAATATCAGTCGAATGAAGGATCGCCGACGCTCCTCTTCGATGGTCAGGGCTGGTGGGGAACCGATCGCAACAAGCTCTGGCTCAAGTCGGAGATCGAATATGATGTCAGCGACAACCGCTTTGAGGAAGCCGAACTGCAGGCGCTGTGGTCGCGGCCGATCTCGCGCTATTTCGATATGCAGGCGGGCGTCCGGCGGGATTTCGCGCCGGACCCGTCGCGCAATTACGCCGTCCTCGGCGTGCAGGGACTTGCGCCCTACTGGTTCGAGATCGACGCGGCGGTTTTCGTCAGCGGCCATGGCGATGTGACCGCGCGCATCGAGGCGGAGTATGATTTGCTGCTGACGCAGCGCCTTATCGCGCAGCCGCGCACGGAGCTGAATTTCGCGGCGCAGGATGTTGCAGCGCTCGGGATCGGATCGGGACTGTCGAAGGCGGAGATCGGGCTCCGGCTGCGCTACGAGATCAAGCGCGAATTCGCGCCCTATGTCGGCGTCAACTGGGAGCGTTCGGTCGGCGACACCGCCGACTTCGCGCGACTGGCGGGCGACGATCCGGGCGCGGTTTCCTTTGTCGCCGGCGTCAGGCTCTGGTTCTGAACGCAGCGTTTCGATTCGGGGTTAGTTTTACGAGAGGAAGCACGCATGCGCATCATCAGATGGGCCGCCGCACTTGTGGTCGCCGCCGCCGCGCTGACGGGCGCCGCGTTCGCCCATGTCAGTCTCAAAGCCTCCAATATCGGCGCCGCCGCGATCATCGAGACATTGCCTGCGGCTTTCGAGATCGAATTCAGCCAGGCGGTGGGCCTTACTTCTTTCGCGATCGAGACCGACGCGGGCGCTGATGCGGCAGGCGCGCCCATCGCGCTCGATTACGCGCCGCCCAAAGGCATGCACGCGACATTCGCCGTTCCGCTGCCGCGCCTCACGCCCGGGGCCTATGTCGCGAAATGGCGGATCATGGCGAAGGACGGGCACGCGATGAACGGAGAGATCCGCTTCACCCTCGCTGCGCCCAAGACGCCCTGAGCCATGCTTGACGCCGCCGCCTTCGCCTCGAAGCTCCTGCTTTATGCAGCAGCGCTGGGCGGCGCCGGCGTCGCCCTGCATCGGGCGATCGGGATCGTTTCGACGCGGCGGCTTTTCCTGTGGCTGGGGATCGCTATCGCCGCAGCGACGCTCATCCGCCTCCTGATCGTCAACGCGCAAATGGGCGGGAGCCTATCCGCCGCATTCGCGCCGGATCAGTTTTCCTGGACCTGGATCGGCGTCGGGCGACAGACCATGGCGCTGCTCGCGGGCGCGTCGCTGCTCTTCGTGTCCGCGTTTCTCGAGATTCGTTGGATCGCCTTCGCCGCCGCCGTCGCCATTACAGCGGGCTTCGGCCTCGCCGGGCACAGCGCGGGCCTTGCGGCGCCGGGCGTCGCGCCTTTTGCGGTCATGCTCCATGCGCTGATCGCGGCGTTCTGGTTCGTCGCGCCCCTTACGCTCTGGCCTCGAACCGGGGAAGCCGACGCCGCGACGCTTCACCGTACACGGATGTTCAGCCACATCGCCGTCATCCTCGTTCCCCTGCTCTTCCTTTCCGGCATTTGGCTTTTGTGGCGCATCGGCGGCGGAATCGACGGCGTTGTCGGCTCGCTTTACGGCCGCCTGCTGCTCGGCAAGCTCGCGCTCGCCATGGCGGCGCTTGGAATCGGCGCCCTCAACATGACTGTTGTCATAACAAAGCTCGCGATCGCCCCGCCTTCAGGACTGAAAGCGCTGCGCGCGACGCTGCGCTTCGATGCCATGTTGTTTCTTGGCGTGCTCTTGTTGATTGTGTCCGCCACCACCGTCACCGGTCCCAACGAATAGGAGAAGTTTATGAAGCTCACTGTCCTCGCCGCCGCCATAGCGTTTGTGATCGCGTCTCCTGCCTTTGCCGCCGACAGCATGACTCCGGCGGCCGTTGTTGACGCGTTCAGGGCCGCGCTAAAAGCCGGCGACGCGGCGGCTCTCGAACAGCTGCTCGCGCCTGACGTCTACATCGCCGAGAGCGGCGGCGCGGAACGATCTTTTGCGGAATATGCTGGGCATCACATGCCGGCCGACATCGCCTTCTCGAAAGCGGTTTCGACTGCCATCAAGGACCGGCGCGTTTTCGAGAACGGGTCGCTTGCGACAGTCGTCAGCGAAGGGGTTTCAAAAGGAACCTGCCGTGAGAAGCCGGTCCACAGCCGTCTAATGGAAACAATGACCTTGCAGAAGACCGGCGACGAATGGCGGATCGTCCATATCCACTGGTCGTCGTCGAAGATTGAAGAACACGGCGAGCACTAATCCCGGCGAGCGGTGTTTATACCCCAATTGGTTACTTCAGTTATATACCTTTAGGGGGTATATTACCGAAATCTCCAATACCGTCAGGAGGCTCCCATGCGCGCCGCTACTCTTGCCAAGCTGTCCGCTCAATCTGACGCCATCGATCCCGTTTGCGGAATGACACCGAAACCGGACACGCCGCACCGAACCAGGCATGACGACGCGGAGATTCTTTTTTGCAGCGCCAGTTGCAAGACGAAGTTTCTGGACGATCCGGCGCGCTATCTCAGCGCGGCTGGCACAAGCGCTAACCTGCGTGATCACGGCGCGCCGTCGCCGAAATCAGCGCAGCGCAGTGCACCAGCCGACGCCGGTCGCGCATCGAATACCGGCGCCCAATGGACGTGTCCGATGCACCCGGAGATCGTGCGCGACGGTCCCGGGTTCTGCCCGATCTGCGGCATGGCGCTCGAACCGATGACGCCGTCCGCGGCCGCGGGACCGAACCCCGAGCTCGCCGACATGACGCGGCGCTTCCTTGTCGGCGCGGCGCTCGCGATCCCGGTCCTCGTCCTCGAAATGGGCGCGCACCTCTTCGGACTCGACCGGCTTATCCCGGTACGGATTAATCCATGGCTGCAGATGGCGCTGGCGACGCCGGTCGTGCTTTGGGCCGGCTGGCCGTTTTTTGAACGGGCGTGGGCGTCGATCAAAAATCGCAGCCTCAACATGTTCACGCTGGTCGCCATGGGAACAGGCGTCGCGTGGATCTACAGCGTCGTCGCCACGATCGCGCCCTCTCTGTTTCCTCCGGAGTTCCGAACCGCGCATGGAACTACGGCGGTCTATTTCGAGGCGGCGGCGGTCATCATAGTCCTTGTCCTGCTCGGACAGGTCCTGGAGCTTCGCGCGCGTGAAACGACAAGCGGCGCAATCCGCGCACTGCTCGACCTGACGCCGTCCCTCGCACGACGCATCCGCGAGGACGGAACCGACGAGGAAATCGCGCTCGACGTTGTCGCCGTTGGCGACAGGCTGCGCGTGCGTCCGGGCGAGAAAGTTCCGGTCGACGGCGTCGTCGTCGAAGGCCGCAGCGCGGTCGATGAAAGCATGGTTACGGGCGAATCAATGCCCGTAACGAAGGAGGCTGGCGCAAAGATCATCGGCGGCACGGTCAATTCGACCGGCGGGCTCGTCATGCGCGCGGAGAAAGTCGGCGCCGACACATTGCTGTCGCGCATCGTTCACATGGTCGCCGATGCGCAGCGGAGCCGGGCGCCGATTCAGCGCCTCGCCGATCAGGTTTCAGGGTGGTTCGTTCCGACCGTCATTGCGATCGCGATCTTGGCTTTCATCACTTGGTCGTTCTTCGGGCCGTCGCCCGCCATGACCTACGGCCTCATCGCGGCGGTCGCGGTCCTCATCATCGCATGCCCCTGCGCGCTCGGCCTTGCTACGCCGATGTCGATCATGGTCGGCGTCGGACGCGGGGCGCAGTCAGGCGTTCTCATCAAGAACGCCGAGGCGCTTGAACTCATGGAAAAGGTCGATACGCTCGTCATCGACAAGACTGGAACCTTGACTGAAGGCAAGCCGAAGGTGGTTGCGCTCGCGCCCGCCGCCGGGTTTGCTGAAGACGAGATGCTGCGCCTGGCCGCCAGCATTGAACGCGCGAGCGAGCATCCGTTGGCGCTGGCGATCGTCGCGGCGGCGAAGGATCGCGGGCTCAATGTGTCGGAGCCGCGAGACGTCGATTCGCCTATAGGTAAAGGTATCTTCGGGACGGTCGACGGCCTGGCTGTTGCGATCGGCAACGCCCGATTCCTCAAAGAGCGGGGCATCGCTACCGACGCTCTCGAGCGCAAGGCGGACGAACTGCGCGAGGCAGGCGCAACCGCGATCTTTGTCGGTGTCGATGGGGCGGCGGCCGGCATAATCGGCATCGCCGATCCGGTGAAGGCGACGACGCCGGGGGCGCTCGCCGCGCTGAAGGAGGCAGGCCTACGGATCATCATGTTGACCGGGGACAACCGCAAGACCGCTGAGGCCGTCGCGCGAACGCTCGGCATCACGGATGTCGAGGCCGACGTGCTGCCCGACCGCAAGGCCGCTGTCGTGCAGCGGCTGAGGGCGGAGGGCGCGGT
>JBGSSK010000438.1:0-4562 GCA_041737095.1 Parvularculaceae bacterium
CGAGCGCTGCAGCGCGAATTCGCGCGACTGCGGACGGCGCGCGCGGTCATGGAGGACGGCGCGAGCGCCGAGACCGCAATGGGAAAGCTTCGTCCACCGGTGTTTTTCATGGAGAAACGGGCGTTCGAGGAGCGTCTGAACCGCTGGACGCCGCAGAAAATCGACGCCGCGTTGGACCTGCTGATCGACGCGGAGCTTGGCGCGAAATCGACCGGGCTCCCTGATGCGGAAATCGTCGAGCGGGCGGCCATGCGCATCGCCGCGCTGGCGTCGCGTTAACGCGACGGTGGACGCGCGTCCGGAACGTCAGACGGCGGTTCCCATCAGCCGCTTGCAGACATCGTCGAGCTGCTCGAGGCTTCGATAGCTGATCGACAGGACCCCTGACCCCTTCGGCTTGTGGTCGATCGCGATCTCGAGGCCGAGGGCGGCGGCTAGATCGGCTTCGAGCGCCCGCGTGTCCGCGTCCTTTCTTCCGGGTACGGACGGTTTGGCGGGCTCGCGTTCAATGGCAGCGGGCCTTGCGGCCGGTTCTTCGTTGAGCCGCCTGATATAGCTCTCGGTGTCGCGGACATTCAGGCCGTATTTGATCACATGGGCGAGCGCAGCATCAGGTTCGGCGGCGCCAAGGAGCGCGCGCGCGTGACCCATCGACACGGCGCCTTCCTCAAGGGCCTTGCGGGACTTCGCCGGCAAGGCGGTCAGCCGCATCATGTTGGCGACATGGCTGCGGGATTTCCCGACCGCCCCAGCGATTTCTTCCTGCGTGCGCCCGTAAAACTCGGCAAGGCGCTGATAGGCTGCAGCCTCCTCCATCGGATTCAAATCGACCCGCTGGACGTTTTCGATCAGGGCGATCTCGGCGGTTTCGGTGTCGCTGAGCTCGCGGATGACGACCGGCACGTCATGGACGCCGGCGCGCTGCGCCGCGCGCCACCGCCGCTCGCCAGCGACGATTTCGTATTTGTCCGCGCCGGCAGGGCGGACGAGGATCGGCTGCAGGAGACCGCGCGCCCGGATCGAGCTCGCAAGCTCCTCGATCGCATCCTCATTGAACTGGCGTCGCGGCTGGGTTGGATTGGGTTTCAGAAATTCAATGGGCAGGGTCACGGGACGGCGGCCGGCTCCGCCTTCCGGCGCACGCTCTACGTCGTCGCGTCGCGGTGCCGGCGCGTCGCCGAGTAATGCGTCAAGTCCGCGCCCGAGCCCCCTCGCCTTTTTTGCTGCGTTCATCGCCATTGTCCTGTCGCCTTGCGCATCACGCCGCCTTGCGCGCGTCGCGTTCGCGCTGGATGACTTCGCTGGCGAGCCGGATATAGGCTTGGCTCCCGGCGCATTTCAGATCGTAAAGCAGCGCCGGCTTGCCATGGCTCGGCGCTTCAGAGATCCGGACATTGCGCGGTATCACCGTATCGTAGACCTTTTCACCCATGTGGGCGCGAACATCTTCCTCGACGGCGCTGGCGAGGTTGTTGCGACCATCAACCATGGTGAGAACGATCCCCTGCAACTCAAGGCGCGGATTGATCCGGCTGCGGACGGTATCGATCGTCCGCATGATCTGCGAGAGCCCTTCGAGCGCAAAGAATTCCGCCTGCAACGGGATGATCACGGCGTCGGCGGCCGCAAGCGCGTTGATCGTCAGGAGCGAGAGCGACGGCGGGCAGTCGATCAGGACATAGCTCGTCTCCGGCGCGCTCTCGAGATAATCCGCCAGCGTGTCGGCGAGCCGGTAATGCCGCCGTTCGGCGTCGATCAACTCGACTTCCGCGCCGGCGAGATCAACGCCGGCTGGCGCAAGCCGCAGGCCCGGAATGCCGCTATCGATGACCGCCGCTTCGAGCCGGTATTCCCCCATCAGCGCGTCATAAGTCGTCACTGCGCGATCGGCCGCTTCCGAGCCAAGACCTGTCGACGCATTTCCTTGAGGATCAAGATCGATCAGAAGGACTTTTTCGCCGACGGCGGCCAGCGCCGTCGAAAGGTTGATGGCCGTCGTCGTCTTGCCGACGCCGCCCTTCTGGTTCGCAATCGCCAGAATGCGCGGGCGGCTGGAACTGCGGGCGGCGACGTCAGGGGTCACGACGGTTTCCGGGTCTTTGCGGGTCTTCGGTCAGTTTTCGCCCGCAACTGGCGTATGACGAGAATGGTAGAGCCGGGATTGGTCCGGCTCGCCCTCTTTTCAACCTCCATATGCCAATATTTAGCGGCTTCGGTCAATTCATCCTCAACATCTTGTCCCTTCGGTAAAATCAGGAGGGTCCTTTCGCTCGCAATTTCATGCGCGTAGCCAAGGAGCTTATCAAGTTGCGCGAGGGCTCTGGCGGTTATGATATCTGGCGGGGAAACGGTAATACTTTCAATGCGTTGTGGTAGCACCTGCGTATTGGTAAGGCGCATCTCGCCGACACAGGCGGCGAGGAACGCCGCCTTCTTGCCGACTGATTCGACGAGGGTCGCCCTGAGCCCGGCCTCAAATCCCATCGCCGCCAGCACCAGGCCGGGAAATCCGGCGCCGCTGCCAAGATCGGCAAGGCTGCGGGCGGTTGGCGGCATCAACTCGTAAAGCTGCCCGCTGTCGCGGTAATGCCGCTCCCATCGGTCTTCGATCGTCGACCGCGAAATCAGATTATGGCGGGATGACCAGTCGAGCAGCAATGCGTCGAATGTTTCGAGGCGCGCCATCGTTTCACGTGAAACGCCATACTCGGCCGCGAACTTCGCGGGGCCGTAAATCATCCGGCGGCCCGATCGTTCTTGCGGAGCCAGGCGAGGAGCACGGCGAGCGAGGCGGGCGTGACCCCCTCGACGCGGCCCGCCTGCCCGAGCGTCGCCGGGCGGGTCTCAGTCAGCCGCGCCTTGACTTCGTTGCTGAGCCCTTTGACGTCCGCATAAGGAAGATCGGCGGGGAGACGCAGCGCCTCATCCTTCTTGAATGCGAGGATGTCGGCCTCCTGGCGTCCGAGATACCCGGAATACAGCGCCTCGATTTCGAGCTGTTCGGCGATGTCCGCTGGCAGGGCGCCAGCCTCCGGCCAGATGGCGGTCAGGGTAGCGAGGGTGACGCCCGGCAACGCCAAAAGATCGATAATGCTGCGACGGCGGCCATCCTGATTTATGGAAATGCCGTGTTTCGCCGCTTCGTTAGGCGTCAGCCCATCGCGGCGCGCCCACAAGAGCGCCGCCGCAAGTCGTGATTGTTTCACGTGAAACGCCCTCGCCCGCTCGGCGCCGACTAGGCCGAGTCGCTCGCCGATGCCGGTCAGCCGGCGGTCCGCATTGTCGGCCCGCAGCGTCAGCCGATATTCGGCGCGGCTAGTGAACATCCGATAAGGCTCGGTGACGCCGCGGGTGACGAGATCGTCGATCAGGACGCCGATATAGCCTTCCGACCGATCGATCAGGATCGCCCCCCCGCCGCCGGTCTTCGCCGCCGCGTTCGCACCAGCGATCAGCCCTTGCGCCGCCGCCTCCTCATAGCCTGTCGTGCCGTTGATCTGGCCGGCGAGAAACAGCCCGGCGAGCTTCTTGGTCTCAAGGGTCGGGTAGAGCTCACGCGGATCGACGTAATCATACTCGATCGCATAGGCATGGCGGATAACCCGCGCCCGCTCGAGGCCCGGGATCGTGGCGAGAAATTCATCCTGCACTGCTTCCGGCAGGGCGGTCGAAATGCCGTTCGGGTAAACCGTGTCGTCATCAAGGCCCTCCGGTTCGAGGAACACCTGATGGCTCTGTTTCTCGGCGAACCGGACAATTTTGTCTTCGATCGAGGGGCAATAGCGCGGGCCGCGGCCGGAAATGCCGCCGGAATAGACCGCCGATTTCTTCAGATTGCGCTCGATCACCGCGTGGGTCGCGGCGGTCGTATAGGTGATGCCGCATTCGATCTGCGGAACCCGGATGCGATCGGTCAGGAAGGAAAACGGGACCGGCTCGGCGTCCGCCGGCTGCATTTGCAATCCGAGCCAGTCGATGGTCTGCCCATCAAGCCGCGCCGGGGTTCCGGTCTTCAACCGACCCATCGCAAAGCCCGAGCCGTAGAGGCGATCGGACAGTCCGATCGCGGGCGCCTCGACGCCGCCCTCCCTCGCGCGTCCCGCGGGGACGCGCTTGTCGCCGATATGAATGACGCCCTTGAGAAAGGTGCCAGTCGTCAGGACGACCGCGCCGGCCCGGATAACCGATCCATCGGCGCCGGCAATCCCTTCGACGCGGTTTTCACGTGAAACGAGCAGGTCCTCGACCGCAATCTCAAGGAGGTCTAGCCCGGCGGTCGCTTCGATCGCCGCCTTCATATGCCGGCGGTAGAGTTTGCGGTCCGCCTGCGATCGCGGGCCGCGGACCGCCGGGCCCTTCGACCGGTTGAGCATCCGGAACTGAATGCCCGCCTGGTCAATCACGCGGCCCATCAGCCCGTCGAGGGCGTCGATCTCCCGGACTAGATGGCCCTTGCCAAGGCCGCCGATCGCCGGATTGCAGGACATTTCGCCGATGGTGTCGATCCGGTGGGTCGCCAGCAGCGTGCGCGCGCCCATCCGCGCCGCCGCGGCCGCAGCCTC
>JBGSSK010000171.1:0-11940 GCA_041737095.1 Parvularculaceae bacterium
CCGCTGAACGACACGAGCGCCCCCCTCCGCACCCCGCCGACGCCGCCGAATGGCAGGCAGACCGCCCGCCCGCGACCAACGCCGACAACTTCAGCCGTCAGTCCGCCCGATGCGGTTTCGATCTCGACACGAGCGCCGACCTCGAGCGCGCCAAGGCGGTCTTCGACCTCGATCGCGATATCCGTGACGCTGTCGACCGCCCCGTAATGTGAAATCGGCCCGTAGCGGCGAAGGACCGCCCGGGCGTTTTGCGTATTGGCGGCGGCGGTGCTCATCAACTCTCGGTCCTCTGGCGCTGCGTCGAAGCGCTGGCAGGCGAGGACCTTAACACCCCGTCGTTTAAGCTCGCGTAAATTCGTGAATCAACCTACCAGCGCTGCTGGCGATCGGCGATTAACGCGCCCTGCGTTCCAAAGGGTTTTGCGGGTCGGGCCAGTAACGTTTCTTGTCCGCGGCTTAAGATCGGCGCGAAAGCTGCTCGCATTTTTCCGCCGGCGTTAACCTTTATGAAAGCAAATCAACCTAAATCTGGTTAAGGCAAATCAAAAAATGCGCGCGCCGTCAGGGGCGACGTCGCGACGAACAGGAGAGCGGGCAATGCGGGTTTTGCTGATTGAAGATGATGGCGCCACCGCCCAGAGCATCGAGCTGATGCTGAAATCGGATGGCTTCAACGTCTATACGACGGATCTCGGCGAAGAAGGCGTCGACCTCGGCAAGGTTTATGACTACGATATTATCCTTCTCGACCTCAACTTGCCCGACATGACCGGCTTCGACGTGTTGAAGTCGCTGCGCGTCGCCAAGGTGAACACGCCGATCCTGATCCTTACCGGACAGGGCGACATCGAAACGAAAGTCCGCGGCCTTGGTTTCGGCGCCGACGATTACATGACGAAGCCCTTCCACAAGGACGAACTTGTCGCGCGCATCCATGCGATCGTGCGCCGGTCGAAGGGCCATTCGCAGTCGGTCATCACGACCGGAAACCTGACGGTCAATCTTGACGCCAAGACGGTCGAGGTCGGCGGCCAGCGCGTCCACCTCACCGGCAAGGAATACCAGATGCTGGAACTCCTGTCGCTCCGCAAGGGAACGACTCTCACCAAAGAGATGTTCCTCAACCACCTTTACGGCGGCATGGACGAGCCGGAATTGAAGATCATCGACGTCTTTATCTGCAAGCTCCGCAAGAAGCTGGCGACGGCGACCGAAGGCGACCATTACATTGAAACGGTTTGGGGCCGCGGCTATGTGCTGCGCGACCCGGCGGAAGAAAAAGCCGCCTGATCCGTCTCAAATTGAAACGGAAAAACGCTCCCGTGACGGGAGCGTTTTTTGTTTCAACCGCCCGTTCTTATCATTCCTTTAATGGCGACAGACTAATTTTCGCTTGTGATCAAGTCTCCTGCGAGGCGGCGGGAATTGAGACTGGCGAGGGCGGCCATGAGCGCGTTCAAAGTTTTTCGTTCGATGATTGACGACCGTCGCGGAAATATCGCGATGATGTTCGGCCTGATGCTGTTCGTGATTGTCGGCGCAGCTGGAATCGCGATCGATCTCCAGCGATCGAACATGATCCGATCCGCTGTCAACGAAGCAACAGACGCCGCCATCCTCGCTGCGGCGCGATACAAGATCAACCACCCGGGCGCGAATGACACCGAACTGACCAATGTAGCGCAACGCGTCTTCGACAATTCATTTCGGTCCGGCATGAAGCCGACGATTTCAGGCTTCGCCGTGACATTCGATGAGGATTCGGGATCCTTCGCGCTCGACGTGACCGGCACGGCGAATACGCTGATCATGGGCATTTTCGGCTTCGACGACACCGATGTCGGCGCGCGCGCCGAAGTGCGGCTCGGCAAGCCGAAGCTGATCGAAGTGGCGATGGCTCTCGATACGACCGGCTCGATGGGCGCCAACGGCAAGCTTGCAGCATTGAAGAGCTCGGCAAAAGAGCTCGTGGAGACGCTGTTCGAGGCGGACGCCTCAAAGGTCAAGATCGGGATCGTTCCGTTTGCGCAATATGTTAATGTCGGAACAAAATACAAAACAGAAAATTGGGTCAGCATGCCGGCGGGCGCCTGGCTCGGCTGCGTCGGATCACGCAATTATCCGCTGAATGTGCAGGACAACGACTACGTCATGACGCCGGCGCCGGGCCTCGCGACCGGAACCTATAGTGTCCAGTGCCCAATGGACCTCCTGCCCTTGTCGAACGATCAGACCAAGATCGAGCTTGCGATCAATGGCCTTGCGGCGAAGGGAAACACCTACATACCATCGGGGCTGATTTGGGCCTGGAGCCTGTTGACGCCAGAGAAGCCCTTCGACGAGGGCGTCAGCTTCGCCGATCTCGAAAAGGAAAACGGCGCCAAGGCCCTGATCATCATGACGGACGGCGAGAACACCAAGGCGCCGAACTACCCCTATCACGAAAGCGGCAACAAGACGCTCGCCGATCAATTGACCGAGGAAATCTGCGCCAACATCAAGGCTCAGAAAATCGTCGTCTATTCAATCGCGTTCAGCGTCACCGAGCCGAACATCAAGGAAGTTCTGGAGACCTGCGCGACAAACCCGTCGTACTATTTCGACGCGGCGAGTTCGAGTGAGTTGTCGGAAGCCTTCGCAGCGATTGCGACAAGCCTTCGCAATATCAGCCTTTCGAAATAGCGCGGAACGCCTCTTCCTCGAAGATCGCGCGAGCGCGGGCGGGCGGCGGAAAATCCTCCGCGATCCAGCGCGATTCAGCGGCGCGGATCGTTTGCGCCACCAGCGGTCCTTCCGGTACGCCGAGCGCCAGCGCGTCCTTCCCGGAACAAGGAAATCTCGGCGGGGTCCAGCGATCCGCCAATTGGCCCAAATTCTCAAAGAGGGGATCTCGCGCCTGCGGCGTTTCAGAGGCGCTTGTTTCAATCGCCTCGGCGAGCAGGCAAGCATCTCGCCAATTCTCGGCGCCCATACGATAGAGCAGCGCCCGCGCCTGATGATCGCCAAGGGCGCGACTGAGCAAGCCAGCGTTTTCGATAGCTTGACGGCGCCGTGCGCCCTGCGCATTGGAAAGGCGCAAGCTCGAATCAATGCCTTCGCCTGCCGCTCCAAAAAGCGCGGCAAGCGCGACCGGCGCGGCAGCGGCGGGCGCGATCGTTTTCAGGCGCGCCAGCGTTTCGATCTGCGGCGCCGGCGGCCAGATTTCGCCAAGAACGCCGCTGGCGCTCATCGCCGTTATCGCCGCCTGCGGCGCTTCGAGAGCCAGCAATTTCATCATCTCGTCGCCGACGCGTTCAGCCGACAATTGACGCAGGCCTTCCTTCAACGCGCCGCAGGCGGCGAGCCCGATCGCATCAAAGTTCGGGGCGAACCGCGCCGAGAACCTGAAAAAGCGCAGGATGCGCAGGAAGTCCTCGCGTATCCTGTCCTCGGGTGCGCCGATGAACCGAACCGCCCGGCGCGCCAGATCGGCCGCGCCGCCCACCGGATCAAACAGCTTGCGATCGGGCGTCAGATACAAAGCATTGATCGTGAAGTCCCGGCGCCTCGCATCGATTTCCCAGTCCCGGGTGAACGCGACGACCGCGCGCCGTCCATCCGTCGAAACATCGGCGCGCAATGTCGTCACCTCGACGCCCCGATGATCGGCGATCGCGGTAATCGTGCCATGATCAAGACCCGTCGGTGCGACGCCGAGATGCGCGCGTGTCAACGCTGCGATGACGCGGTCGGGCGTCAATTGCGTTGCGATATCGACATCCTTTGGGGCGAGACCCAAAAGACCGTCGCGGACGCAGCCGCCGACGAAGCGCGCAGCGCCGGCTTCTTCACGTTCCAGCGCCGCAATCACCCTGCAAACTGGGGCGCTGTCGATCCAGGCGAAATTCGGCGCGAGATCCGGCGGCAAGGGTGACAACGCGATGGTCATTCGCCGCGATGCTCATCCTGCAAGGTTTCGGCGAGCGAGCGCAGAATGCCTGCGGTCAGGCCCCAGATATGAAAGCGCCCGAAGGGCGCGGCGAACATCCGGTATGTGACCCCTTGATGTTCCCGGTCCTCCAGCCTGTGGTTCGAGAGGTCAGCGAGCCAGGCGAGCGGCGTTTCAAAAATCTCGGCGACTTCCCGAGGGCAGGCGCGGATCGGCGCGCCGGGATCGACGATGCCGACGACCGGCGTCACGGCGAAACCCAGTCCGCCTTCATGAACGCCAAGCTCGCCGATGACATCGACGGCGGAAGGCGGAATGTTCACTTCTTCATTGGCTTCCCGAAGCGCCGTCTCCACGCGGTCGCGATCCTCCGGATGCGCCCTGCCGCCGGGAAAACTGATCTGCCCGGCGTGAGAAGGCATGTCGGACGACCGCACGGTCAAGAGAACTGTCGGCCCATCCGGTCGATTGATGATCGGCACGAGGACGGCAGCCTCCTGCCGCTTCGTGGTCCAGCGCGATTCAAAGCGGGCGTCGCCGACGAGTTGCGGATTGATTTCGGCGAAAAGCGCTCGCACTCGCTTTGCGCTCATCATGGCAATGTTGCGCTCTATGCGATTGCGCCAGTCGGTCACAATCATCTCACGATCCAATTTTGTCGAACGCACTCTATTCGTCACCGAATTCGGCGGACAATCCGTTCGCTTTGCAGAAAGGAAAAAACGCGCCCGAAGAGGCGACGCCGAACATCGCTTCTCCATCGATGTCGCGCGTTTCGCCAAGTCGGACAAGGTCATAGAACACCGAACGGGACACAAGCGCGTCAAGGTTGCCGCGGACCCGCACAAAAGGCGCTCGGCCGATGGGGGTCTCTCTATATGTCAAGATATTGCTGGGTCCGGCCGCAACTTCGTCGCCGACATTCGTCGTGAAAATGATGGTCGGTCCCTGCTGCCCTTGCTCCGTTCGCATGAGCACCGCGGTAAATGGCGCTTCCTCGACCGTGATCCCGAGCTTTTCGGCAGGCGTCACGAGAAAATACCGGTCTCCTTCCTTGCGGATCACTGTCGAGAAAAGACGCACCAGTTTGGCGCGACCGATTGGCGTTCCTTCGTGGACCCATACGCCGTCGCGGCGGATGACGAGATCAAGCTCTCCGCAATAGGCGGGATTCCACTTTTCCACCGGCGGGAGCTTGCGCCCGTCCTGCTGGCCGAGTTCCGCCGCATATCGCATCAAGTCTGTCATCAAACGAAAGGCCGACGCCCGTAGGTCGGACGCCGGCCCCCTCTGTTCGTCAGCGCGAAAAGCTAGTTTCCGCAGGAAAGGCAGCGCGCATAGAGCGCATTGGGATCATTGAACTGGTCGAACAATTCAAGTTCTTTCTTCACTGTTGCAACCGCCTTGCCGAGAAGCGTGCGCGACGCTTTTGAGTCGGCGCGCTTGTACCCCAACGCCGCCATCGCCTTCGCCGCCGCTTGCGAGAAGAACATCTCAAAGGGCGAGACTTCCTCGCGCAGCTTGACGCGGTCATAATCGGTGAGATTGGCGAGTTTGGCCGCCGCAGCGACCGCGTCGTCAATATCGCCGAGTTTGTCGACGAGCTTCAGGCCGACCGCCTGCTCGCCGATCCACACCCGGCCCTGCCCGACGCCGTCGACATAGTCGGGCGTCAGATTGCGTCCCTCGGCCACGACGCCGAGAAAATCGCGATAGCCGTCCTCGACGCTCTGCTGGAAGATGTCAGCGACATTGTCTTCAAGCGGGCCGACGCCGGTCGCGTAGAGCGATGACAGGGCCGACGTGCCGACGCCGTCGATATTGACGCCCCAGTAGGCGGCGGCTTTCTCAAATGTCGGGAAGAACGCGAATATGCCGATCGAACCCGTGACCGTCGTCGGCGCCGCCCAGATTTCGTCGCCCGGCGCCGCAATCCAGTAACCGCCTGACGCCGCAAGCGAGCCCATCGACACGACGACCGGCTTGCCGGCTTCCTTGAGGGCGAGAACGCCGTCGCGAATGACTTCAGACGCAAACGCCGAACCGCCTGGGCTGTCGACGCGCAGGACGACAGCTTTGACGTCATCATCATCGAGCGCCTGTTTCAGATAGCCGGCGACCGTATCGCCGCCAGCGGCCGTGCCAGGCGCCGCTTCGCCGTCGACGATCGTACCGGCGGCGGTGACGATCGCGATATTCGGATTGGCGCCATCCTTTTCCGGACCGATGGCCAGCAGATAGCTCGAGAGCGTCACATTCTTGAAACTCTTGCCTTCCTCATCCACGCCAAACGCCGCCTGCATCGCCGCAAGCTGCTCGGGACGCGACGAGAGATGGTCGACGAGTTTCATATTGAGCGCCGCTTGAGCGAAATCGCCATTCGTCTCTCGTAGAATGGAATTCAGATCATTGGCGAAGCGATCGATCGAACCCGCCGGCAATTGGCGGGCTGATTCCACTGCGATCTTGTAGCTGTTCCACATGCTTCCGAGAAAAGCGAGATTGGCCTCCTCGGCCTCCGGCGACATGTCATCACGCAGGAACGGCTCGACGGCCGCTTTGAACGTGCCGACGCGGAAAATATGCGGCGTCACCAGAATCTTTTCCAGAAACGATTTCATATAGGCGTCATACGACCCATAGCCGACGAGGACGAGCGCGCCCTTGTCGTGCATGTGGATCTCATCGGCGTGCGACGCAATCAGATACTGCTCCTGCCCGTAATTGTCGCCGACCGCGTAAACTTTCTTGCCCGTCGCTTTGAACTCGTCGAGCACGGCGCCGATATAATGCGCCTTCGAAGCGCTGATCGTCGGGATGTAAAGCTGCGAGAGGTCGAGTACGACGCCCTTGATCCGATCATCCTTCGCGGCAGCGCGGATTGCGCGCGCGAGCGCCCCGACTTCGATCTGCCTCGGCTCTTCCGAACCGAGGGCGTTGCTTAGCGCGGTTTCAAATGGATCCTCAGTCTCGGCTTCCTCGACCAGGACGCCGTTCGGGTTGATCAGAAGCGCCGCTTCCTTCGGAACGCTGGCGCCTGACCGCTTCGCGCCGCTGATCCCGTCGCTGATCGACACAAAAATCCCGACGAACAGCAACATCATCGCCAAGGCGACAATACCCTGCAGGATCAGCAATATGCCGATCAGCAATTTTCCAAAGCCCTTGATGAAGCCCCAGACGCCGCCTTTGTTGTCTTCTTCCGACACTGAACAACCCCTATCTTTGACGGACGACGCCGTCGATTGAGCCGACCTTCCGGCGGTTATGTTTGCCACGCCCCTCTTAACGCCGCGCTAACCATAAATCCTACGCACTTTCCGCGGCGCATTAGCCGAACCATGCTAGAGAAGTTGTCGCTTGGACCGCAAGTGGCAAGTCGCCTGCGACAATCCGAAGCCTTGGTCAGCCAAACGGTTGCAACAGCTCATCAAAACCGTGATATCTGAACAGGTTAGCCGGCGTTCGCGACAGGATCGCAGCGCGGCCTCCAGCCATGGAATCAACATGACCGAATCCGACGTCCTTGCAGAATTCGAGGCCGCCGCGGCCAGTTTCATGATGGCGCGGCGGGCGCTAGCGGGCGTGGTGTTCGGCCAGGAGGAGGTTGTCGACCTGACCCTCGCAACCCTCGCGGCAGGCGGGCATGGCCTCCTCGTCGGCGCACCCGGCCTCGCCAAGACCCTTTTGGTCACGTCGATCGCCGACCTGATGGGGCTGTCGGCAAAGCGCGTGCAATTCACGCCCGACCTGATGCCGGGCGATGTGCTCGGATCGGAGGTGTTGGAGGAAACGGACAGCGGCCGACGCGAATTCCGTTTCATCCCGGGACCAATCTTTTGTCAGCTGCTGATGGCGGACGAAATCAACCGCGCCAGTCCGCGTACTCAGTCCGCGCTGCTGCAGGCGATGCAGGAGCTGCATGTGACCGTTGCTGGCGCGCGGCATGATCTGCCGAAGCCGTTTCATGTACTGGCGACACAGAACCCGATTGAACAGGAGGGCACCTACCCGTTGCCGGAAGCGCAACTCGATCGCTTCCTGATGCAGATCAATATTTCCTATCCTGACGCCGAAGCAGAGCGACGCATGCTCGCTGCAACGACCGGCTCAGAAACCGCGGCGGTCGCGGCGGCAATGACCGCCGATGACTTGATGCGGGCGCAACGCCTCGTTCGGCGCATGCCGATTGCGGATCGAATTGTCGACGCAATCCTGACGCTGGTGAGAAGCGCCCGGCCAATCGCCGGCGCCGATGACCGCGTCATGTCGCTGGTCGGCTGGGGCCCGGGCCCGCGCGCAAGTCAGGCGCTGTCCCTCGCCTCACGCGCGCTCGCGCTAATCGAGGGACGGCGCGCGCCGTCGCTTGAAGATGTTCGGCGTCTCGCCAAGCCGGTCCTGCGTCACCGCATGGCGCTGAATTTCTCGGCGCGCGCCGAGGGCGTCGAAATCGATGATTTCATCGACGGCATCGTTGAGAAGGCTTTCTGAGCATGGCGGAACGGCCGCAGATGCGCCCGACGCAGGAAATCCGCCATAAGGCTGACGAAATCGCGGCGGCATTTCCGCCATTGTTGATCGAAGCCGAGCGGATTGCGCATACGGTCGCAGCGGGATTGCACGGGCGTCGTCGCGCCGGGCCGGGCGAAACATTCTGGCAGCATCGCGCCTACGCTTTCGGCGATCCCGTTTCGACGATCGACTGGCGTCAATCGGCGCGCGCAGCCGACCGGCTCTATGTCCGACAGAACGAGTGGGACGCGGCGGCGGCGGTGTGGATCTGGCGCGACCCGTCGCGGTCGCTCGATTTTTCTTCGTCGAAAGGCGCCGCCACCAAACGCCGGCGCGCCGATATTCTGGCGACCGCTCTCGCCTCGCTGTTGGCGCAAGGCGGCGAGCGCATCGGCCTCTTCGGTCACGGCCCCCGTCTCTTTCACGGCCGCAACGCCGCTGCGCGATTTCTTGAGGCGCTTGGCGACGAGAAGTTCGATGACCGCGCTTCTTCGCCGCCTGCAGCACCAATAGGCCCGCATGCTCGGGTCGTCTTCCTCAGCGACTTTTTCACCGACCTTGATGCGATTGCTGCGGCAGCGTCGCGCTGCGCGGCGCTCGGCGCCAGCGGCGCGCTGCTTCAGATTGTCGATCCGGCCGAGGAGACTTTCCCGTTCAAAGGCAGGACCGAATTCGTCGATATCGAATCGCGCGACCGCTTGGTGTTCGGCGACGCCGCAGCGCTAGGCGACGCCTATCGACAGGAATTCACTGCGCATCGCGAGGCTCTCGTCGCCCTCACCCGACGCTTTCAGTGGACTTTCCTGTCGCACCGGACAGACGCGCCGGCGAATGCCGCACTCCTCGCGCTATATCTCGCACTCGCGGACCAGCGGGGACGATCTTGGTAGCAAGAGCAGCAACCAGTAAGTCAGTCTGATGGGCGCGTTGTCGTTTATATCGCCTTTACTGCTGGCGGCGCTGCTCGCGCTGCCGGCGATCTGGTTTTTGCTGCGCGCCACGCCGCCGTCGCCGCAACAGGTGAAGTTTCCGGCCTTCGACCTTTTGCGCAAGCTGGCGAAAACCACGGAGACGCCGCAACGGACTCCCTGGTGGATTTTGTTGCTGCGTCTCGCGATTGCGGGCCTCGCTATCGTCGGACTAGCAGGGCCGGTTCTGAATGCGCCGCCGCCGCCGGCGCGCAGCGGTCCCCTAGTGATTATTGTCGACAACAGCTGGGCGGCGGCGCCCGGCTGGCGTCTCCGGCAGGACGCGATCGCGCAAGCCGCCGAACAGTCGGTACGCTCCGGACGCGAAACCTATCTGATCGCGACCGTCCCGAGCGATGATGAAACGCCGCGTCCGATGACCGGGGAAGAACTGAAAGACGCCGCGCGCGCGCTGCAACCTCAACCGCTGCTTCCTGATTACGCCGCAACCGTCCGAAGCATCGACATGTTGAAAGGCGATTTTCGCGACGCTGAAATATTGTTTCTGTCGGACGGCGTCCTGCACGAGGGCGAAGCGGCGCTCATCGGCGCGCTCGAGAATATCCGCGGCGTAACGGTCTACGCGGATATGACCCGACACATTCTCGCTCTGCATCCGCCCGAGCGCACGGACACCAGCGTGTCCTACCGGATTTCCAATATCGGCGCGGCATGGCGCGGCGACCTTGTCGCATTGGCGCGCGACGGCCGGGAGCTGGCGCGGACCGCGATTGAAGCGCCCGGCGCCGGAAGCGTCACCGGATCGCTTGACCTGCCGCTCGCGCTCCAGAACGAAATGGCGCAGGCGAAACTTGACCTGGTCGCTTCAGCCGGCGCCGTCCAGCTGGTCGATGCGCGCGAGCGGCGCGCGCTAGTCGGATTTCTTGCGAGCGGCGAAGAAAATAATGATCCGCTGCTATCCGGCGCGCATTATGTTCGCAAAGCGCTAGAACCCTATGCGACATTCGTTACGGACCAGCTAGGCGCCCTTCTGGCGTCGGACGCATCGGTCATCGTTCTCGACGATGTCGGCGTCATCCGGCCAAGCGACGCCGAGGCGTTGCGCGCCTGGATCGAAAAGGGCGGCGTCATCATTCGCTTTGCAGGGCCGACCCTCGCCGACGCCGCAGCAGATTCTTCCCTGCTGCTGTTGCCGGTCGCCCTGCGCGGCGGAGGACGCGCGTTCGGCGGGGCCCTTACCTGGGAAACGCCGCAATTGCTGACCGGGTTTGATGCAAGCGGTCCGTTCGCCGGCCTTGCGCCGCCAAATGACGCCTTTGTGCGCAGACAAGTTCTTGCCGAGCCCGGCGGCGACACGACCGCCCGCAGTTGGGCCAGTCTCGCCGACGGCACGCCGCTCGTCACCGGCGAGATAATCGGCGCCGGCGCCATTGCGCTTTTTCACACGACTGCAACGCCGGAGTGGTCAGACCTGCCGCTGTCGTCCGTCTTCATCGACATGCTGCGCAAACTGGTCTTCCTGTCGACGCTTGGCCCGAAGAACCAGGGCGACGGCGAGGCGAAGCGCGTGACGCCGTTTCGCACGCTTGACGGCTTCGGCGCCCTGAGACAGCCGCCGCGCGACATCGCAGCTTCAACGCTCGCAGACCTCGAAAAAGGAGCGTCGCAGGAACGGCCGCCCGGTCTTTACGGCGCGCCCGAAGCGCCAATCGCCGTAAACGCAGTGACCACCGACGACGACTTCAAGCCGCTGTCGATCGACGGCGCTTTCGTCCGTCCTTACATCGCAAATCCGCCGGTCATGATGGGCCCGCCCCTGTTGTTGATCGCTTTCCTCCTTCTGCTGGCAGACGGCGTTGTCGCGCTGTCGATCTCGGGTCGTCTGCGGTCGCCGTTCGCCGCAGCAATCGCTGTCGCCATCCTGATCGCTCCGATGCAGCCGCTATACGCCGAACCGCTCGGTCGACCGATCGAGACCGAGGCGACGGCCGCCGCGCTTGCAATGCGGCTTGCCTATGTGCGCACCGGCGATCCCGCGACCGACCGCATTTCTCTTGCAGGGCTCAAAGCCCTTTCGTCCGAAATCGCAAAGCGGACATCCGCCGAGCCCGCAACGCCCGCCAGCGTTGATCCGGAGACGGACGATCTTTCCGTTTATCCAGTGTTATACTGGCCGATGACGCCAGGGGCCGCCGCACCATCGGAACAGGCGCTCACAAATATCGAGAATTTCATGCGCTTTGGCGGACTCATTATTTTCGACACGCGCGATGACGAGCGCGCTGTTGCCGGCGTCGATACGCCGGAGGCCCGCGCCCTGAAGACGATCGTCGCCGGGCTCGACCTGCCGCCGCTGGCGCCGATCACGCAAGATCACGTACTCTATCGCTCCTTCTACCTTCTGTCGGATTTGCCAGGGCGAATGGCGACCCGCCCGGTCTGGGCGCAGACCGGCGAAGGACCCAATGATTCCGTAACGCCGGTTATCATCGGCGGGCGCGACTGGGCGGGCGCATGGGCGACGACCGCCGTCGGCGAACCGCTCCTGCCCATGTCGGGCGCCGGCAGGCC
>JBGSSK010000064.1:0-2796 GCA_041737095.1 Parvularculaceae bacterium
GATCGACGCGATCATCGAGGAGGCCGCGAACGCCGGCTACAACATCGCGCCGCAGCGCGCGCTGCTCGACCGCGTCAGACCGCGCGCCTAGTCTATTCTAATAATGAACGATGATGCGCGCGCTGGCGGCGGCGGCGGGGATGATGATCGTCTCGGTGAGCGTGACGCCGCAGGAAAGCGCGGCGACGTCGCGGCCGGAGGCGTCGGTCGTTCGCGCCTCCTGCCCTTCGCCGCAGTCAAGAAAACTGCCGCGTTCCCTTTCGACGACATAGAGCCAGTAAGGCGGCGCGATCACATAGGCCTGATCCGTGACGCCGCCATGGCTTTCGCCAAGCGCAATCCCGCCGGCTGTCCCTTGCGCGGCGGCGCTTTTCGTGATCGGCGGGGCCGCATCGGCGGGCGCCGCACATGCGAAGATCGCTAAGACGACGGCGCAGGCGGCGTTAACGGATTGTTTACGATCGGCACACATGGCCCGGCCGTCGCAAAGGCCGGGCCGGGCGCCGCCATCTGATCGCGCAGACTTTATTTCCTTGTCATCGGGGAAAAAGCCATATTGAAGGTCGGGGTTAACGACCGTCGGCGACGGTCATACCGGTTGGCGGGGCGACAGGCCTTACATGGCGTTTTTTTCCGAGTTCGAATTCAGCGGCGGCGGGATCGTCGCCAAGGAAACCGGCGCCATTATCCGCTGGAGTCCGGCGTTCGCGCGCGACGCCTTGCGGATCGCTTCGTTCATCGGCCTTGTGCAGGGCGTGCGCGCCGCGCGCGTCGTCAAGGGGCGCGAGCCGCGGGCGAGGATTTCGTTCTTTCCGCGCAAGCCGCGGTCCTATTATGCGATCTGGCCGGTCTGCCAGCTCGCCGACGTGAAAATCGTCGATGATCCGGCCGACGCGGACCTGCATTTCTATTTCGAGGACCGCGAGTTCCGCACGGCGCCCTTGCGCGCGCCGTCAAACCGCCCCGCCTTCAACATCGGATGCCACGATATCCGCAAGAGCGTCGTCAGCCGCGTCTTTGAAGAGACCTTCGGCTATTCCTTGAAAGTCGATCCGGCGACGCATCGCGGCCTTGCGGTCGAGAAATCGGAGCTGAACGGCAAGCATGACGGGCGCATCGTCTCCTGCCCGATCATCGAGCCGTGCAGCGACCGCGTCTATCAGCGCCTAGTCGACAACACGTTCGACGGTCGCGAATTCATCGATATCAGAACGCCGATCGTCGGCGGCAAGGCGCCGTTCGTCTATTTGAAGCGCCGCACACGCGATCTGCGTTTTTCAAACGACAATCACCGCGTCGACATCGTGCCGACGGACGCCATGCTGTCGTCGCAGGAACAGGCGCAGATCGCACAGTTCACGTCGGCGATGGCGCTCGATTTCGGCGGCCTCGACGTTCTGCGCGACCGCGAAGACGGCCGCATCTATATCGTCGACGCCAACAAGACCGACATGGGACCGCCATCGGCGCTGTCGGGCGAGGAGAAGCTGAAAGCGATGCGCGGCATCGCCGACGCCTTCGCTGATCTCGTCGATCAGCGGCTGAAGAGCTGATCCTTGGCTGCAATTCCCTTCGTCAAGGACATTTCATTCGCATACGGACGCGCCGATCAGCTCTCAGCGCTTGTCCGCCGAATCATCTGCGAAAACCCGGGCCCATTCACCTTCACCGGGAGCGGAACCTATATCGTCGGCCCTGCGGCAGGCCCGCTTGCGGTGATCGACCCCGGGCCGATGAACGAGGCGCATCAGCGCGCGCTCGTCAGCGAAATCGGCGACGCGACAGTTTCCGATATCCTGATCACCCACACGCATTCGGATCATTGCGGCGGCGCGCGGCGCTTCGCCGACCGGGTCGGCGCGCCGATCCGCGCGATGGGTCCGCATCCGGTCGCAGACAAGGCGCTCGATGCGCCGGCGCTCGACGAAGGCGCCGATTATTCCTTCAAGCCGGACGCGCTCTTGAAGGACGGCGACCTGATCCGCGGTCCGGGCTGGACAATCGAGGCGGTGGCGACGCCCGGGCATTTGTCGAACCATCTGTGTTTCGCCCTCATCGAGGAAGGCGCGCTGTTCACCGGCGATCACATCATGGGCTGGGCGACGACGGTCGTCGCGCCGCCGGACGGCGATATGGGCGCTTATCTCGACAGTCTCGACCGGCTGATCGCCCGCGCCGATCGCCGCTATTACCCGACCCATGGCGCGCCGATCGACAATCCCCATCCCTTCGTGCGCGCCATCAGAACGCATCGCCGCATCCGCGACGGACAAATCCTCGACCAGCTCAGGAAAGGCCGTACCCGGATCAAGGAGATCGTGCCGGTCATCTACGCCGATATCGACAAGCGCCTGCATGGCGCGGCGGCGCTCAACGTCTATGCGCACCTGATCCGGCTTGTCGGGACCGGCGCCGTCGAGACCGCGGGCGAGCCGATGATGAGCGGCGAGTACCGGATCGTCAGCCGGGCGGAATGAGCGCCCGCCGCGCTTCGGCGATGAGGATATGCATCGCACTCCCCCCGGAAACTGCGCGGTCAGTCTGGCCGTGTTTCCATCAGGGATAAAGCCGTTCCGTCGTCCAGCCGCCCCCCGCACAACGGAATTTCAGCCGGTCATGCAGGCGGAACGGCCGGTTCACCCAGAATTCGATTTCGGCGGGGAGGAGGCGAAAGCCTGACCAGTGATCGGGGCGCGGCACCGGCCCAAGGCCGAAGCGCGCCGTCTCGCGCGCGACCGCCTTTTCGAGCGCGAAACGCCCGTCCATTGGCTGCGATTGCGCCGAGGCCCAGGCGCC
>JBGSSK010000108.1:0-2422 GCA_041737095.1 Parvularculaceae bacterium
GCCGCGATCGCCGCCGCCGCCGCGGCGAGCGCCGCCCTCTCGCCCGCCTACGCCGACAAGGCGGCCGAGGATTTCGTCGCCGCCATCCTCGTCGAGGCGAACGCCGTTTTCGCCACGTCGGACATCGGCGCGCGCAATGACGGCATCGAGGCGCTGGTCGACAAATATGTCGACATGAACCGCGTCGCGCGCTTCGTCCTTGGTCAATATGTGCGCCAGGCGAGCGACGCGCAGATGGCGGAATATACGCCGCTGTTTCGCCGTTATGCGACGAGCGTCTATCAGTCGACGCTCGATCCCTATACGGGCGAATCGCTGGAAGTCACCGATAGTGTCGACCGCAGCGCCCGCGACATCATCGTCAATTCAAGAGTCGTCGGGGCCAAGCCCGGCAGCCAGTACGCCGACCTCGTCGTTCACTGGCGCATCTATCGCGGCGCCGACGGCGCGCAGGCGGTCGTCGACGCCGGCGCTTCCGGCGTCTGGCTCGCCATCGAACAACAATCGACATTCAAGTCGGTGATCGCCAACAATGGCGGCGGCGCCGCCGGCATCGACGCGCTGATCGCGGATCTCAAAACGAAGGTCGCCGAGTAAGCCGCAACCGACTGCAAAAAGCGTCCGCAACAAAAAAGCCGCCCGATTTCCGGGCGGCTTTTTCAATTCAATTCGAACAAGACCTATGACGAATAATATTCGACGACGAGGTTCGGTTCCATTTTCGCCGCATACGGAACTTCAGCAAGTTCCGGGATGCGAACATAAGTCGCCGTCATTTTCTTCGGATCGACATCGACATATTCCGGAATGTCCCGCTCCGGGCTTTGCAGCGCTTCGAGCACGAGCGCCATGTTCTTGGCTTTCTCCTGCACCTCGATAACGTCGCCCGGCTTGCAGCGGAATGACGGAATGTTGGTGCGCCGGCCGTTCACCTTGACGTGGCCGTGATTGACGAACTGGCGCGCCGCGAACACCGTCGGCACGAATTTCGCGCGATAGACGATGGCGTCGAGCCGGCTTTCGAGGAGGCCGATCAGGTTCTCCGCCGTATTGCCGCGAACGCGGATCGCCTCGAGATACAGTTTCTCGAATTGCCGCTCATTGATGCTGCCGTAATAGCCCTTGAGCTTCTGCTTGGCGCGCAGCTGCAGCCCGTAGTCGGAGATCTTCGACTTGCGGGCGGCGCCGTGCATGCCCGGCGGCGTTTCGCGCTTGTTGAAGGGAGATTTCGGACGACCCCAGATGTTCTCCTGAACGCGGCGGTCGATCTTGTATTTCGCATTTAAGCGCTTGGTCACGTATCCTCACTCTTGCGCGCTCCGGCCATGGGGCTGATCCCCGAGGCGATTGCAACGGCGGCGACGCGCGGCCCGTCATGAAGGGCGGGGTCTTAATGGCGGGGCGGGGCGCTGTCAAACCGCCACGAAAAAGGCCCGCCGAAGCGGGCCTTTTCCCCGGAATTTCAAACGATTCAGAGGGTCTTGCGGCGACGCGCGAAGCCAAGGCCGGCGAGCGCCGAGCCCATCAGCCAGATGGCGCCCGGGACTGGAATTTCCGGCGTGTCCCCGCCATTGAACGCGTAGATGTTGCTGACGCCGAAGCGCAGGCCGCTGATCTGGAAGCCGTTGACCGGACCCGGATACAGGAAGGCGATGAAGCGGTTGCCGAAATGGACGCCGAAAATCTGCGCCGTCAGGTTCGAGATGCCGCCTTTGTTCGAATTGCCGCCGCCATTGTCGAACGCGGTGCAGTTGTTCGAATAGCTGGGCGACGACCCGCACGAACCGCCGCCGACGAACGACAGCGACTGACCGAACCAGCCGCTCAAAACCGCCTGCACATTGGCCGGGCTCTGGTTACCGACATCGGTGTTCGAATCGTCCGAATAGAAGGCCGCCGTGAAGGTGTTCGGCGCGACCGTGACCGCCGGAAAACCGGGCTGGCCATAGGCGATGACCGTGGCGCTGGCCGGAGAAAACGCTGCGAACGCCATCGCCGCCGAATGATTTAGCCAAGGACATAGAACCCCCAAACTCCAACTGGTTACTGAAAGGATTACATAACAGTCACTTCGTTACTCCGATTTTCGCCGACGGCAAGAGCACTACGGTTAACAAGTGATGAAATATTGCTGGAGGCGCTCTTTGACCCATTATTTCGTTTCGATTTTCGTGCATTTGATGCCGCGCCCAGCGCGCCGCAACCAGTGCGTGCTTTTGGGCTCGGATAGGCGCGGGGCATGACATTTCCGAAAGCCGACTTCGCAGGCGCGCCGGCCTCGACTAGTGCCGTGAGTCATTCGAACTGGGGGTACAACCTTTTGAGTTTGACGCGGGCGTCGGCGGTTGTGAACTGCCAATCGGCTTTGGCGTGATGCTTGTTGCGATTGTCCTGCCAGGCCGCGACTTCTGCGGCGAGGGAT
>JBGSSK010000115.1:0-16323 GCA_041737095.1 Parvularculaceae bacterium
CCGAAGGCGCCGAGAAGACGATCAGCGGCGCGGCCGCGCGCAAGGCAGCATCCGCTCCAGAGCGCGATGGCGCCAGACGCGGCGAAGGCGCCGCCATAGGCGAGCGCCTGATTGAGTTCCCACAGAAGCGGCATCAACGCCCGCTCCGACCCTTTCTCGATCAGAGCAGGCGCAACAAAGCCATTGATCGTCGCCGCCAGCAAATTGGCGGCGACCGCCGCGCCATAGGCCGAGAGGCCGAGGCCGACCATGAACCGGTCGACGCCGAGACGCGCCGCGAAACGCTGGTAGCCGGCGAAACTGATGATCGCCAGCACCATGAGCGCGCCGTGGACCACTCGTGCAAGTCCCAGATGATCGACGCCGCGCGGATGATGCCCCATGCCGACGATTATGGCGATCGAGGCGGCCGCCAGAACAATCCCCGCCGCCCGATCGTTTCCTGATTTCCCTGTCATCTCTTCTGTCCTGCGTTTCGGCCTTTGTCGGCCGGAGAAAATGGCCATCCGCGAAAAACGCTAGAGAGTGCGGCCGCGAAGGGGTACGGACTTCTCATCTGAAAAGTCCGAAGTGGCATGAAGGGGCGGCGAATGATCAAAACGGCATCCGGCGCACGGGCGGTGATCATCGACGCCTTCAACCGCCTGGTTGTCACGCGGCGCCGTCTGAAACCGCGTGTCGCGGAGGTGCTGCATGAGGCAGGCGTTGCGCGATCGACTTTTTACGAGCATTTCGACAGCCGCGATTCACTGCTAATGACTGCGCTGGAAGGGCCTTTGTCGATCATCGCAGACGCTGCGGCTGGAGAATGCAACGACCAGCGCCTCGTCCAGATTCTCGATCATTTGCGCGAGCACCGGAAAGGCGCCGTCGAACTCCTGACCGGACCGCTTGCGGCGCGCGCCGTGCGAACGCTTGGCGGCCTTATCGCGGAACGATTGGGTGATGGGGCCGACGGTGGCGCTTTGCATCTCGCCGATCAGCAGCTCGGGTTCATCCGGCTTTGGCTGACCGGCGAGACACCCGCGTCGTCCAACGCGATTGCAGCGGTCATGACAGCGAGCGCAGCCGCGCAACGGTCTGTGCTTTTTACCGCCGGCGCCCGCAGGCCCTGACTTGTCAAACGACGTTTTCCTGATCGTTCTCATCGCCGCTTTCATGCATGCCGGTTGGAACGCGCTGATCAAGGAGCGCGGCGATCGCTTCTTCTCGATTTCGACGCTTGGGGTCGCGCAAGGGCTGATCGCGCTGGCGTTGCTGCCGTTTGTCGCCATGCCGCATGGCGTCACCTGGTTGTGGATATTCGCGTCCGCCCTTTTGCACACAGGTTACAAATTATTCCTCATACGCGCCTATTCCGCCGGCGACCTTGGTCAGGTCTATCCGCTGGCGCGCGGATCGGCGCCGCTATTGTCGTCGCTGATTGCGCTGTTCCTGCTTGGCGAAACGCTCGGACCCTATCTTTCAGCGGGCGTACTGACCTTGTCGGCGGGGATCGCCGTGATGTCGCTGAAAGGCGGCGGCGCGATCGCCGCGCTCGATCGAAGGGCTGTATTCTGGGCGCTGGCGACATCGCTGTTCATCACCGGCTACACGATCGTCGATGCGATCGGCGCACGCGGCGCGGCCTCGCCGTCGAGTTACATCGCCTGGATGTTCCTGTTCGACGGACTGATGATCGGCGCCGTTTACGCCGGCGTGCGCCGCGGCCCCATCAAGGCGGTCGCACGCGAGCTTCCGATCGGCTTTCTTGCGGCGACGCTTTCGCTCGGCGCCTACTGGCTGATCATCTGGGCGATGACGAAGGCGCCGATCGGCGCAGTCGCCGCGCTGCGCGAAACAAGCATTCTCTTTGCGCTGGCGATCTCCGTCATCTTCCTTAAAGAGCGCGCATCGTTCTGGCGCATCGGATCCGCGCTGATAATTCTCGCAGGTGTCGCGCTGATGCGGATCGGCTGAGTCAGGCGGCGGCGCGCCACACCTGATTGGCGATGATCGAGCCGACGATCAATGACAAGATCACCAGGTAAACAAGTCCGGCGAATGCAGACGAATAGATCGTCTTGATCCATCCGCGATTATAGGCGCGCCGCAACGCGGCGACCATGTAGACCGCGAGCAAGATCATCGCGACCGGAAAGACATTGGGAACGCCGAATTGCGCAAGCAAGATGGCGCCGCCGAGGATCGCGAATGCGGTTGCATGGCTATAGAGCGAAAGCACCAGATGGTCGAACAGCAGCGCGTCGCGGCCGCGGATGAAAACGCCGAGAATGAGGGCGAAGATCGGCGCCATCAGGAACATCACCCTCGGCAGCCAGACATTGATTTCATTGTTGAATGCGGCCGGGTCAGCGACCATCTGATCGACGCCGGCGAGAGCCCGGTTGAACCCTTCAAGGACGTCGGCCTCGGTGACCGGTTTGTCGCCGAGCGAGCCGACAGCGCCGCCTTCGGCCGCGTCAATTTCTATCGACGCGGCTTTTGAGACGCTTGTATAACAGTCGCGCCACTTCTTCTGGTCGATGTCGAGATCCGCGGGGCGAACGAAAAATCGAGTCCTGAAACTGATGTCGCAATCGACCTCGGAGCCTTCAATGACGATGGGCCCCCGTTCGGCGGAGCCTTTCACGGTTGTGCGGGCCTCCGGCGACATCTCCTCCAGCGCCTTTTCGTAGGCGGCCTTGTCCGCGGCGATCTGAGCCGGCGTCTTCGCCTTGACGTCGACGGCGACGAACATGGTGTGCGTCATGCCGAGGACGAGAAAGAAAGCAAAGCTCACGAACAGGAACAGCCGCACGGGCGGCGTGTAGCGCGACCGTTTGCCATGGCTGTAATTGTTGGGAACGAGGCCGGGTTTGGCCGCCATAGACCCGAGCGTGCGCCATATGCGCGAATCAAAAGCGAAGGTATCGGAAAAGAAATCCTTGATCAGAACGAAGGTGCTTCGCCGCATGTCATCATTGCGCTGACCGCAATTGGCGCAATATGGGCCGGTGATTATTGCCGCGCAGGAAAGGCAAGCGACGGCGGCGGCTGTCGCAATCGCGGCGCCGACAACGCCCTCTGCGGGCGATATGCCGACTTCGCCGTCGCCTGGATCTATATCCGGGAGGTCGCTCGCCATGCCCTTCGCCCTCGCTGCGATGAAGGAAGGATAGCGCAGCAGCGGCCCGGTCGCCAAACGCTGATTGGGTTCGGGTGCGTGTCATGGTAAAATGTCAGTCGTGTCATGACCACCTTCGTCACCCGCTTTGCTCCCTCGCCGACCGGCTTCCTGCATCTCGGCCATGCGTTCGCGGCGCTCACCGCCTGGCGAGCGGCCCGGCGGGCGGGAGGCGCGTTTCTTCTGCGAATCGAGGACATTGATCGCGGCCGCTGCCGCCCGGAGTTTGAAGCGGCGATCCTTGAAGATCTGGGATGGCTCGGCCTCGCCTGGCTGGAGCCGGTTCGTCGGCAGTCGGAGCATTTCGTCGACTACGAGCGGGCGCTTTCAACCTTGATCGACAGCGGCGTCGTCTATCGGTGCTTCAAAACGCGAAGGGAGATCATCGATGAAATCGCCCGCGCGCCGCACCTCGCCGCAGACGGGCCGGACGGACCGGTCTTCACGGGAGCGCCTCTGACGCTCGGCGAAGAACAGGCCTTGCTTGCATCCGGCGCCCCTTATGCGTGGCGATTATCGATGGCGGCGGCGCTCGATCAGCTCGGTCGACAAGCGGCGGACCTGAGCTTTGTCGAGGAGGGCGAGTTCGGCGCGCGGACGCTCAAGGCGACACCCGAAATTTTCGGAGACGCGATCATCGCACGCAAGGATGCCGGCACGAGCTATCACCTCGCCTCGGTCCATGATGATGCGCTGCAGGGCGTGACACATGTCATCCGTGGCGAGGATTTGCGCGCAGCCGCCCATCTCCACCGCCTGTTGCAGGAGTTGCTCGGATTGCCGCAGCCTGTCTACCGCCATCACCGGCTGATCACTGACGATAGCGGCCGCAGGCTCGCCAAGCGCGACGAGGCGGCGACTTTGCGCGCCTTGCGCCGCGACGGCGTCGCTGCGGGCGAGATCGTCAGGCGGCTCGGATTCGCCGACTGAACGCCGGCGGCGGCGAACTTCTAATGTTGATCCGCGGCCATGCGATAGCGGCCGGTCATCGGCCACGAAAACAGGACGTCTTCAAGTTGCGGCCCGGCGCCGATATTGTGCACGACCATCGGCCATCCGGATGCGCCGCGCGCATCGGTGACAATGCCGATATGCGGCAGGAAACCTGCGTCGCCGCGAAGGTTCCAGGCGACAATATCGCCGGGACGATAGGCGCTCGGGTCAAGACTGGGCGCAAGGCGCCATCCCCGGCGCGTCATGTAAGTTTCAAGATTGGGGACGCGGCGGTGATCAATGTTCCTGTCCGGCGCGGTTAATCCCCAGAATTGCGGGTAGGCGCTGAAATTCGATTTCATGTCCTCGTGAACGAGCGGCTGCAGGTCGACATCGACAGCCCGCAGCGCCCGGATGATTTCGTCGGCGCAGACACCGCGATCCGCCGCGACGTCGCCCATCGGATAGGAGATCCGCTGGTAGGAAGGATCGTAAACGACGCGCGCCTTGGTCCGTTCGATCGCGGCTTCGGAGAGCCGGGCGCCGAAATCGCCATGACCGGCGAGCGCCGGCGCAGCAGCAGCGAGAAGGACCGAAAAGGCGGCGACGACAATTCTCATGGAACGCATCCTGCGGGCGGAGTGCGGCGGGTTTTGGGCGGCGATCTGGCGATGAACGGGCGGCCGGCTGCGACAAGGCGCCTGCGAAACGGCGAAATCATCCCTATATGACGGGTAGAAGGAGAATGCCGATGCTGCGCGACCACCCGATCGCTGAAAATGATGCTTTGGACCCGCTGTCATTCATTCTGAATGTCGTCTGGCTAGTCGCCGGAGGCGCCGTCGCCGCCATGGGCTGGTTTATCGCGGCGATCATCATGATCGTGACGATCATCGGCATCCCGTTCGCCAGGGCCGCCTTTGACAATGGCGTCTACACGCTATGGCCGTTCGGCGTCCGGTCGATCGGCCGCGACCGCCTTTACGGCGAGGATATCGGCACCGGTCTCTTCGGCGTCCTCGGCAATATCGTCTGGTTCGTCTTCGCCGGCTGGTGGCTCGCGCTCGGCCATGTTGTCGTCGCGATCGCTTGCGCGATCACAATCATCGGCCTCCCCTTCGCCTGGGCGCATCTGAAGCTCGCGGGCTTTGCGCTCTGGCCGATCGGCCGCTCCGTCGTCCGCCACGATATCGGCCGCCGCCGCTTCGATTGAACCGGCGCCGGACGGCTTTCAGCGCGTTTTATCGACGATCGGCTGAAACCCGCCCCAGAACATGCGCTTGCCGTCGAACGGCATCTTGTCCGGGGTCATGTCGGGCATTTTGGAGAACTCTTCCATCGCCGCCGCATTGCCTTTGTCGCGCGCCTCCTTTGAGGTCCACTCGATCCAGGAAAAAACCGCGACCTCGTCATCCTTGCGTTGCAGCGCGATCGTAAAGGAGGTCACCTTTCCTTCCGGCACATCGTCGCCCCAGCATTCCACTTGCCGCAGCGCGCCATGCTTGCTGAAGATTTTCCACGCCTCCTCCGCCATCTTCCGGTACGCTTCCTTGTTCGCTTTCGGCACAGCGAGAACAAACCCATCGACATAGGTCATGAATTCCTAACCTTTCATTGCTGCTTCAATATCTGCAATATCAATCTTCGACATCGTCATCATCGCCGCCAACGCGCGCCCTGCGCTCTCCTCGTCACCGCCCATGATCTCATCGAGCCGCGTCGGGAGGATCTGCCACGAAAGGCCAAAGCGGTCTTTCAGCCATCCGCACTGGCTGGCGGCGCCGCCATCGGCCGTCAAAGCCGACCACAGGCGATCAATTTCAACCTGCGTATCGCAAAGCGCAACGAGCGAAGCGGCTTCGCTCAGCTCGAAATGCGGACCCCCATTCAGCGCGGCGAAGGATGCGCCGTCAAGCTCGAACCGCGTCAGCATGGCGAGCCCCTTCGGCATCATGCCGCCCTCGCCATAGCGCGCGACGCTCACGATGTACGAATTCGGGAACAGCGAGACGTAAAAGGTCGCCGCCTCCTCGCCGTTCGAGTCGAACCAGAGGCAGGTGGAAACGCGATTTTTGATCGTCATCGAGATCTCCTTCATTTTCCCGGAATCGGCAGCACTTCCATGACCTCGACGCCGACGCCTGGAAAAATCGTGAAATGAGGATGGTCGATGAATTTCCGCGCGGCGCGCTCGTGCGTTTCCGCCTTGAAGACGACAAAGCCGGCCATCATGTTGGAAATGTCCTTGACGCCCGCCTTCGAGACGAATTTCGTCGAACCGAGCGGACCGCCATTAAAGACAAGCTTGCTCGCATTTTCCGCCATCCACTCGCCCCAGGCCTCCATGCCCTTCTCCTCGCGCGCCTTGCGTTCTTCCGGCGCAAGATCGCGCCACCCGGATTGCGTCATCGATTCCTCGTCGCCGGTGAAAACCGCGAGAAATGTCTTCATATCAATGCTCCCTTGTGTCGAAAAATTTCAGCCAAGCGATTTCGCAAGTTCCTCGAGCTGCCCTGCCGCGGCTTTCCAGCCATCGGCAAAGCCCATTGCGAGGTGCTTTTTTGTGTCGTCATCATTGACGTGCCGTGCGCCCCAGATCATGTGCGTGGCGTCGCCCGGCGCGTCCGAAAGCTCGACATAGCCGGTCATGAAATGCGTTTCGGCAGGGATGAACCCTTCAATATAGGCGTCGGTGAAGGTGAGTTTCTCGAGCGGGACCGCCTCCAGGAACGATCCCGCATTCTCCACACGCTCGCCGTTCGGTCCGGCGAAGACAGTGTTGAAACGGCCGCCGGGGCGCACATCAAGATCGGCGCTGGAAACCCGCCAGGGCTTCGGGCAGTACCATTCTTTCAGCAATGCCGCTTGCGTCCAGCATCGCCAGACCGCCGCGCGCGGCGCGCTGAGCGTCGCATCAAGTCGCAGCTCTTTCGGCGCGATCTCGCCGACATGGTGCATTATCATGGTATTGACGCCTTTCGTCCTTGCCGCTTGAAGAGGAGCTCAATGTAACGCTTCAAATGCCCGATCATGTCGATCGCAACTCCCGGATCGCCCTTGGCCTTCGCCAGAATGAAAGCGCCCTGGATCGTCGCTTGAGTATAGAGCGAGAGGCTCGCCGGTGTTACTCCGTCTACATCGTATTTTTCAATGGCCGCAGCGATGTCCGCTTCGAGCGTCGCGGCGTGCCCTGCGATCGAGCGCCAGCAGGCGTCGCGGATGGCGTCCGACGCCGCGTACGCTTCCTGCACCATCGTGCCGACAAGGCAGGTGAACGCCGGGATTTCGCCCTGCACCAGATTTTTCCTGAACTCGATATAGGCAAGCACGCGATCGAGGGGATCGTCCGCTGCGTGATAGGGCGCATCCGCGAACATCGCCGACGTCGTCTCGCTCCAGTGATCGGCGGCGGCGACGGCGAGCGCGTCCTTCGATTTGAAATGATGAAAAAAGGCGCCTTTCGTAACCCCGGCCGCGGCGCAAAGATCGTCGACCGATGTCGCCGAATAGCCCTGCGCCCGGATCGTTCCGAGCGCGGCGTCGAGCAGTTTGGTTCGGGCGCCAAGCTTCATTCCCTTAGCATACCAACTGGTTGGTATGCTGTCAATCCAAAGTCCGGTCTTGCGGGCGGGTTCGGCGGGGCAGATCCGGCGGGCCCGACGCCGACGGTGGGTGATCGTTTCACCGCCACCGTTTCAGAAACCGCGCGTTGGCGGGGTTGCGCCGCACGCGGCGGCGGCGTGGCCGCGTAAGGCGCCCCTTTTTGACCGGACCTTCGCTGTTTTTCTGAGCGCCCGCGCGCGCTGCAGCCGCGAAAGGCGCCCTTTTTCCCCTCAAAAAAGACATCCCTTTTATCAATGCGCATCCGGTGGACCTCGATCCTCGCGGCGAGCCTGATCGCCCGCCCTGACGCCAGGACGAGCGAGCAGGGTCAAACGTGACGGAAAATGCGAAGAATATTTTTCCCCGGCGCGCAACAGGGGATCCGCGATTGAGCGCTTGCGGGCGCGCTAAACGCCTTTTACGAACAGCCTTGCGCCGTCGACGCGGACGATTTCGACTTCCGCGCCGCGCGCGAAATTCTCGCCCTTCTCGCTTTCCGCCGACCAGACCGTGTCAGCAAAGCGAACGCGGCCGCGGCCGGACGCGAATTCTTCCTCGACCCTGACGCGCGCGCCGATCTTCTGGGCGCCGCGCTCGTTGAGATTTGGGTGATCCTTCCGGCTCTTGTGCAGCCAGGGTTTCACCTTGGGGGTCGCAAAGACCGTCAGCAGGACGGTGACGACCGCAAACAGGAAAAGCTGCTCGCGCCAGGCGCCGCCGAGCGGCCAGATGTCGGCGAAGCCGACCAGCGTCGCCGCCGCGGCCGGCCAAAGGAAATACGTCGTGCCGGTCGATATCTCGACGATCAGCAGGAGCGCTGCGAGCACGAACCAGTACCAGAACGGCATCGTCGCTAGGAACCCAACCATCATCATCTCCCTCAGTTGGCGTTCGGGACCGAGCCGCGGCGCTCGCGGCCCTGTTCGAGCGCATCCGCCGCCAGCGCGCCGACGCCGGCGATCGTGCCGACCAGCGCCGACATTTCCGCCGGCACGATAACGGTCTTTTGCTGCGGCGACGTCGCGAGTTTTTCAAAAGCGGCGACATATTTCTGCGCAACGAAGTAGTTGATCGCATTGACGTCGCCTTTGGCGATTGCTTCCGACACCATGGCGGTCGCCTTGGCTTCCGCTTCCGCCTCGCGTTCGCGCGCCTCGGCGTCGCGGAACGCCGCCTCCTTGCGGCCTTCCGCCTGCAGGATCGCCGATTGCTTTTCACCCTCGGCGCGCAGGATCGCCGATTGCTTCTCGCCTTCCGCGGTCAGGATTTCCGCGCGCTTCAGGCGCTCGGCTTTCATCTGGCGCGCCATCGCTTCGGTGATGTCCGCCGGCGGCGACAGGTCCTTGATTTCGACGCGCGTCACCTTGACGCCCCATGGCTGCGTCGCCGCGTCGATGACGCGCAAGAGCCGTTCATTGATGTCGTCGCGATTGGAGAGCACCTGGTCGAGATCGAGCGAGCCGATCACTGTGCGGATATTCGTCATCGACAGATTGCCGATCGCAATATTGAGGTTGGTCACCTCATAGGCGGCCATCGCCGCATCCATGATCTGGATGAAGGCGATCGCATCGGTCGAGACCGTCGCGTTGTCGCGGGTGATCACCTCCTGCGGCGGGATGTCGAGAACCTGCTCCATCATGTTCATCCGCCGGCCGATCCGGTCGATGAAGGGCGTGAGGAGATGCAATCCGGGCTTGATGGTTTTCACATAGCGGCCGAAACGCTCGACCGTGAACTGGTATCCTTGCGGCACGATCTTGACGGTCGACCACAGGATAAAGATCGACAGCGCGACCAGCGCCACCGAAAACAGACCGAAAGCCTCCATGCTCCCACTCCCTTGCCTTCATGAAATGACCAGATCGGTATTTCGATTTCCTGACGAAAGACTTGAAATTTCCTGCGCCGTAACGGCGCCGGCAGCCGTGGGCGAAATGCAACTCCGGCGCGAATTTGCGTCGGTTCCCCTGCGATTTTTCAATCGGATCCCCTACCGCGCCGGTTAATCAGCGGTTAACGTGCGCTCATGGTTCGAAGGGGTTGGGTGCGTCGGATGGGGGCGGCGACCGCCGGAATGGCGGCGCTGGCGTTTGCCTCCGCGGCGTCAGCCGAAGCGATCAACCGCGGCGACGCCTGGAAAATCGTCAAAACCGAATGGAGCAAGGCGGACGAGGACGCCTATTCCGAATTCGTTCAGGGTATTGGCCGGTCGACCTGCACCTCGCTGGAATCCTGCCTCGCCGTTTCAGCCAACCGCTATTACAGCCCGGACGATCCTGAATTCACCGGCGACTGCGCCGACATGGCCTATGTGCTGCGCGCCTATTTCGCCTGGAAAAACGGCCTGCCATTTTCCTACCAGAACGCCATGCGGACGGCCGATGGCAAAGCGGAGGACCTGCGCTATTCCTCGAACGGCAATGTCGTCGCGGCGCGGCGCGATGCGGTCGCCAGCAAGCCGGTTTCCGCCAGCGGCTATATCGGGCGCATCGCCGGCGAAGTCTCGACCGCGATGTTCCGCACCCACCCCGACAATGGCGAGGGCGCGCTCTTTGACGATTTCTATCCGGTGAAGATCGACCGCGAGGCGGTGCGGCCGGGCGTTCTCGCCTATGACATCTACGGCCATGTCGGGATCGTTTACGACATTCTCGAGGACGGCCGCGTTCTCGTCATCGCCTCGCACCCCGACCGCTCGGTGACGCGCACGACCTATGGCGCGAATTTCCTGCGGTCAAAACCCGACCTCGGCGCCGGCCTCAAGGGCTGGCGGCCGATCCGCCTTGAAGGGGCGCGCCAGACCGCCGACGGGAGCTATGTCGGCGGCCGCATCCGCGCGGCGAAGAACGGCGAGATCGCGCATTATTCGATGGAGCAATTCGTCGGCAACCAGCCCAACCCGACCGGCGACTGGCGATATGGAGACTTCGTCGTCCGCGGACGGTCGGTCAATTATTACGACTTCATCCGACGGCAACTCGCCGCGCCCGGCTTCGCCTATAATCCGGTCGACGAATTGCGGGGCGGGATGCAGACCATCTGCGGCGCGATCCGCGACCGCAAGATCGCGGTCGAGCGCGCGGTCTCGGCCGGCTTTCCGAAAATGCCGCATCCGCCGCGGCTGCCGCCGAACATCTACGGAACCTATGGTCCTTGGGAAGGCTATTCGACGCCGTCGCGCGATGCGCGCCTTAAAGTCGCGTTCATCGATCTGAAACGAACGATCACCGAGTTCGTCGATCAATTCAATTCCGGGGCCGCCGACATTCGTTATGAGGGCGACAATCTCCCGCGCGATCTCTGGGCGGCCTATGTTGAGGAGAAGGACGCCTGCACCTTCACTTACTGGCGCTCGGACGACAGCCGCATCCGGATGAATCTCGGCCATGCGCAAGATCGCCTTTGGGACCTGTCGTTCGATCCCTACCACTGCCCCGAACGGCGCTGGGGCGCTTCGGGCGACGAACTTGCAACGTGCACGGATGATGAGATCAAGACGCGCTGGTACAAGGCGCAACGCTGGCTGCGCTATCAGGCCGAACGGACCTATGACGTCCGGATGGATTTCACCGTCGATGAGTTGAAGCCGCCATCGGCGGCCAAGCCCGAGGACGGCGGCATCGGAGTCGATGCGCCGGCGGACGCCGACCTTCGCGCTTATCTCGCCGGGCTCAATTCCTTCCCGCTGTCATCGCTCGATGAGGCGCCGGAAATCGTTCTTGTCGCCGGAACGCCGATCGAGCCGGAGCCGGCGATGCCCGCCTGGCATTCGAAAATTCTCAATGGCTGGGCGAAGTAGCCCGGCCTTGTTCTTATTTGCGCAATACAGGGAAGCTCGATGAAAGCCATCGTCACCATGGCCGCCGCACTCGCCTCGTCAGCATTCGCATCAGCCGCGCTGGCTCAAAGCGAAACAAACGTCGCAGCGCGCGCAAAAGATATTCCGACAAAGGTGGAATATTATTATCGCGTGAAGTGGGGTTCGCTCAAAGAGTTTGTCGCGCTTTATGAGAAGAATCACCAACCGCTGCTCGAAGAGGTGCGCAAGGACGGTTTCATTCTTGATATGAAGACCGAATATCCTTTCACGCATCTTGCCGGCGGCCCGCGTTGGGATATGCGCGTGACCATCACCTACAGCGACGCAGCCGCCGCCGTGAATGATCCCGCATGGGAAGAAAAATGGGTGGAAGCCAAAACGCGGCTTTACAAGGACCTCAAGAAACTCGATGCGGAAGAAGCGAAAAGATTTTCGCTCCTTGAGGATCATTGGGATGTGATTATTTCGGATTTTCCGGGGTGATTGGGTCGCCCTGGGGCAACCGGACGCAAAGGGTTTGCGCCGGCCGCGAAAACCGCGACAGTCGCCAGACCATCATCAAGTCAAAGCAGGCGATCCTGCATTCACGAAGCGCCTGATCTTGCGCTTGATCATGTCCGCTGTCGGCGTTTTGGCGGCGACATACTCTCCGAAACGGCCGAGCCCCAGCATATCCGGCGGGCGAAGGCCGGCGAACGCGGTCCTGTCGAGAACAGCGTAGAATTCGCGGGCGATGACGTCGCGATAATAAGGATCGGCGAATTTTTCCTTGTAGCGCGCGTTCCACGGCTTGACCGGTCCGATCATGTGGATGATGCGGTTTTCGAGCGTCGCCGGTTTTTCATATTGCGACTGGTTCCAAGTCTCGTCGAGCAAGAGAACGCGGTCCTCGAACACCATGTTGAGCGCGTCCTGGTCCTGCGCATGAAGCAGTTCTGACTTCGTATTGCTGATGTCGACCAGCCGCTGCGTCAGGTCATTGGCTCGCCAGCGCTCAAGATCGAGGACGAGGAACCCGCCATTGAAATAGCGGCTTTCGTCGCGGAGGCCGAGCCTTTCACGGAGCGCCGGCTGGCAGGGGCGCTTGCGGACGGAAATGTCGCGGACCGCCGCAAGCCACGCATCGCCAAGGTCCATCCGCGCGGCCTCGGCGAGATCACGCATGACGAGGAGATCGATGTCGAGATAGATACAGCGTTGCAGCGTCGGAAGAAGGTCGCCGATAAAGTAACGCGAATAGGTCGCCTTGCTTTTCAGATACATCGTCGAGCGAAACCCTGCGATCCGTTCGGAGGCGATATCGACGAATTCGATTGCGCCGCATTTCGAATGCGGGCGCCAGGAGCGCGTCAGCTCGCCCTTCTCCGCCGCGCCATACCCGTCGCAGATCACGTGGATATTGATGACGTCGCGCGCATGCTCAAGCGCCGATCGCGCCGATGCGGCCATTCCCCAGACAACCCGGCGGTCGCCGCACAGCACGACATCGATGGGCATGATCACTCCGCGCCTGAACCTTGGCAGCGGCCTACCCGCCAGTTGGACGGCGAACCACATAACTCTGCGTAAATCCGGCCTGTTGCGGGTTAATTCGCCGTCATGGCCGACGCTGTCTCGCGCTTGTGACAAATCGCCGGGCCTGTTGGTCCGTGCAATCGTCCCGCAGCGTAGTATGATCCGGAAAAACCTGACGAGGCGCCGATGGATAAATTCGTATTCTTTCTGATCCCGATCGGGCTCGCCGCGACCCTCGTCGTGCTCGGCCTCGGCATCTATTCGCTCGCCAAGGGCGGGGCTTTTGCGCGCGAGCATTCCAACAAGCTGATGCGGCTCAGGGTTCTTGCGCAGGGGGTCACCATCCTGTTGATGCTGATCTTCCTGATGCTGGTCGGTCGCGGCCCCGGCGCGTGATCGCCGCGATCTGCCTAACGCGCTGATTTGAACGGTACTCTAGTCGCTCTCCTGCGGCGCCTTGCAGCGTTGAAAGACCCCCGCGGCGTCGCTATGGTCGCACCGGCTTCCGGGGGCTTTGGCCTCCGCTGCCGATCCATTCCAAGATGAGGAACCGCCGATGAAAGTCCTCGTGCCGGTCAAGCGCGTCATTGATTACAATGTGAAGGTTCGGGTCAAATCCGACCAGACGGGCGTCGACCTCGCCAATGTCAAAATGTCGATGAATCCGTTTGACGAAATCGCCGTCGAGGAGGCGGTGCGTCTCGCCGAGGCGAAGACCGCAACCGAAGTCATCGCCATATCGATCGGGCCGGAAAAGGCGCAGGACCAGTTGCGCCAGGCGCTGGCGATGGGCGCCGACCGGGCGATCCTCATCAAGACCGACGCCGAGGTCGAGCCGCTTGGCGTCGCCAAGCTCCTGAAGGCGGTGTGCGAGGCCGAAAAGCCCGACCTCGTCATCATGGGCAAGCAGGCGATCGACGATGATTCGAACCAGACCGGGCAGATGCTCGCCGCGCTGATGGGCTGGCCGCAAGGCACCTTCGCGTCGAAGATCGCCAGGACCGACGGCAAGATCCAAGTGACCCGCGAAGTCGACGGCGGCCTGCAGACCGTTTCACTGGCCCTGCCCGCGGTCGTGACGACCGATCTTCGTCTCAACGAGCCGCGCTACGCGTCACTGCCGAACATCATGAAGGCCAAGAAAAAGCCGCTCGACATCAAGACGCCGGAGGATTTCAGCGTCGATGTCGCGCCGCGCCTCAAAATTGTGAAGGTCGCCGAGCCGCCGAAGCGAACCGCCGGCGTCAAGGTCGACAGTGTCGCGACCCTCATCGACAAGCTGAAGAACGAAGCGGGAGTACTCTGATGGCTGTTCTCGTCATCGCCGACCACAACAACCAGGCGCTCGCCGATTCGGTCGGGAAATGCGTCACGGCCGCCGGCAAACTCGGCGGCGATATCGACATCCTTGTCGCCGGCTCGGGCGCTGACGCCGCTGCGTCGGAAGCCGCGAAGATCGCCGGCGTACGCAGGGTGTTGCTGGCCGATGATCCGGCCTATGCGCGTCTCCTCGCCGAACCGATGGCGAAGCTGATCGTCGCCAGGGCGGGAGACTATGACGCGATCGTCGCGCCGGCGACCGCGAACGGCAAGAACATCCTGCCGCGCGTCGCCGCGCTCCTCGACGTCATGCAGATCTCGGACGCTATCGCGATCGTGAGCGCCGACACCTTCGTGCGTCCGATCTACGCCGGGAATGCGATCGCAACCGTCCAGTCGAGCGACGCAAAGAAAGTCGTCACGATCCGAACGGCGACGTTCAAGGCGGCGGAAATGACGGGATCGGCGCCGGTCGAGAAAATCGCCGGCGAGGGAGATCCGGGTCTTTCCTCGTTTGTCGGCGAAGAGCTGACGAAATCGGATCGGCCTGAATTGACCGCCGCAAAGATCATCATCTCCGGCGGACGGGCGCTCGGCAGCCACGAGAATTTCGAAAAGCTCGTCTTTCCGATCGCCGACAAGCTGAACGCTGCGGTCGGCGCGTCGCGCGCCGCAGTCGACGCCGGGTACATGCCGAACGATTATCAGGTCGGCCAGACCGGCAAGGTCGTGGCCCCGGAGCTTTATATCGCGGTCGGCATTTCCGGCGCGATCCAGCATCTTGCGGGCATGAAGGATTCAAAGGTCATCGTCGCCATCAACAAGGATGAGGAGGCGCCGATCTTCCAGGTCGCCGATTACGGCCTTGTCGGCGATCTCTTCAAGATCCTGCCGGAGCTCAACGCGGCGCTCTGATCCGCGATGCATTTCCCAATGATGAAAAACCCCGCTTCGGCGGGGTTTTTTGCGCCCCGCAAGTATCGGGTCGCCGGCCCGCGCGCGCTGCGTCATCCTGTCGGCCTGAAAAAGGGAGACGACCATGTCCTTCGTCATTCGCGGCCTCGATCCGGCTGAGTTTGCGCCATTGCTTCACCTCTCCGACGAGGCGCTCGCCGCGCGCCGGGTCATTCGCAGAACCGCTGACGCCAGACCCGGCTTTCCGTGTCGCGTCACGCTTGAGGATGCGGAGCCGGGCGAAACGCTGCTGCTCTTGAACTATGAAAGCCACAAGGCGGCCACGCCCTATCGGTCGGCCTTCGCGATCTACGTTCGCGAAAATGCAGTGGCCGCAGCGACTTTCGTCGATGAGTTGCCGCCGGTCATGATGCGGCGACCGATCGCGCTTCGCCTGTTTGACGAAGGCGGCATGCTGATCGGCGCCGATCTCGGGCGCGACGGCGGTGAAACCCGGGAGAAGATTGACGCGGCGTTCGCGAGAGCCGACGTCGCTTATATTCACGCGCATAATGCGATGCATGGCTGCTTCGCTGCGGCGGTGACGCGCGCCTGACCCGTTTTGCGATCGACCGGCAGGAATGCTAGGGTCCGGCCCGCCCGTTTGGGGGCGCGCAATGGGCGCGCTTGGGCGATTTTGGAGGTTGGCATGGCCGTCGCACGCGTAACCGAACTGATTTGCGGTTCATCGAAGAGTTTCAAGGACGCCATCGAGAGCGGCATAGAACGCGCGAACAAAACGCTGAAGAATGTTGAGGGCGCTTGGGTGAAGGACCAGTCGCTCCTTCTCGACAATGGCAAGATCAAGGAATATCGCGTCGTCCTCAAAGTGACCTTCGTCCTCGACGACACGATGTAGCGACAGTGTCGGCGCCTGGACCGCGCCGGCGGCGTCCTGCACGAAAAAAGGGCGGCCCGAAACGGCCGCCCTCTTTTGTTTCAGGGTGTCGGCGGGCGCTATTGCGTCGCGCCGCCTTCCGCCGCCGGTTCTGTCGCGGCGGGCGCTTCC
>JBGSSK010000124.1:0-7025 GCA_041737095.1 Parvularculaceae bacterium
GCCACTGCCGACGCGCATCCGCTTCGACGCCCTGCCGCGCGAGGCCGTGCCGCGCAGCCTGACAGCGAGCTTCACCGACGGCTGGTCCGTCGATGTCGACGACAAGACCTTTATTTCGCGCATCGTCGAACAATGGCGGGCGCAGAAAATGCTGCTGCCGGACGTTTAGGCCGGCGGCTTTGCCGCAAACCGCGCATCAGCGCTGGCGCTTTCGGCGTCTGCGGCGGTCTTTGCGCGTGAAATCGATAAAAGCGTTGCGGCCGAGGCTTGTCAAATCATCACCGGGGCCTATTTAGACTTGTGCCCCTTAACGGACGCTCGGTTGCGTCCGCCCTTATGATGGTGACAATCAATGATCACGCTTCCTGACCTGCCTTACGACCGCAAGGCGCTTGCGCCGCACATTTCGGAAGAGACGCTGAATTTCCATTACGGCAAGCATCACAAGGCCTATGTCGACAAGACGAACGAGTTTGTCGAAGGCGGCAAGCTGGCCAAGGCGTCGCTTGAAGACATCATTCGCGAATCGGAAGGCCAGGATCAGAAGCTGTTCAACAATGCGGCGCAGGTGTGGAACCACACCTTCTACTGGCATTCGATGAAGCCCGGCGGCGGCGGCGCGCCGAAGGGCGAGATCGCGGCGCTGATCGAAAAGTCATTCGGCGGATACAAGGCGTTTGCCGACGCCTTCGCCGACGCCGGCGCAACACAGTTCGGGTCGGGCTGGGCGTGGCTCGTCAAGGCCGGCGACAAGCTGGAAGTCCGCAAGACTCCCAACGCCGAAACGCCGCTCACCAAGAATGTCACCCCGCTTCTCACCATGGATGTGTGGGAGCACGCCTATTATCTCGATTACCAGAATGCCCGGCCGAAATATATTTCGACCTTCCTCGATCATCTGGTGAACTGGGATTTCGCCGCGAAGAATCTCGCGGGCTAGCGCGGCGACTGCGTGCGCGACGCCGCGCTTGATCACCCGGTGATATTTGCGATGCTTGATCGCGGAGGTCACGATGATTCGTCTAGTTCTCGCGATGCTGTCGCTGACGGCCGCGCCGGCGTTTTCGGAGAAGCCGGCCGCGCCGCCGATCACCATCGTCATTCAGGGCGGCGCCGGCGCGCTTGAGCCCGGGCGCTACACGCCGTCGGAGGAAGCCGCCTACAAGGCGAAGCTCGAAGAGGCGCTTGACGTTGGCTATGCGGTGCTGGCGCGCGGCGGCTCCGCGCTTGACGCGGTCGAGGCCGCGATTGTCCTGCTGGAGGACTCGCCGCTCTTCAACGCCGGCAAGGGCGCCGTCTTCACCTATGAAGGCCGCAACGAACTCGACGCGGCGATCATGGACGGCCGCACGAAAGCGGCGGGCGCGGTCGCGGGCGTCACCCATATCAAAAACCCGGTGCGCCTTGCGCGGGCGGTGATGGAAGATTCGCCGCATGTGATGCTGGCCGGCGAAGGCGCCGAGGAATTTGCGAAAGCGCAGAAGCTGGTTTTCGTGAAGCGATCCTATTTCAAGATGGATGCGCGATGGCGCGCCTACAAGGATGCGCTCAGAAATGAAAAAGCGCGGCGCGACAGCGGGGAGGAGAGCGCGTCGCCGCATGATTTCAAGTATGGGACGGTCGGCGCCGTCGCGCTTGATGCGCAAGGAAACCTCGCGGCGGCGACGTCGACCGGCGGCATGACACTGAAGCGTCGCGGACGGATCGGCGACGTCCCGATCATCGGCGCCGGCACCTATGCGGACAACAATTCCTGCGCCGTCTCCGCGACCGGATGGGGCGAGTATTTCATCCGGCTGACGATCGCACGCGATATCTGCGCGCAGGTCGAATATGGCGGCAAGACGATCGCGGCTGCGACGCACGACGTCATCCACAACCGATTGCAGGCCTCCGGCGGCGACGGCGGCGTCATCGTGCTGGCGCCCGACGGCGCGTTCGTCATGGATTTCAATAGCGCCGGCATGTTCCGCGGCGTGAAGCAAGGCGATCGTCGCGACGTCGCGATCTATCGGGATTGAATGCGGAATGGTCGATGCCCGCTGAACCTCCAGCTTTCGCGCGACGCGAAGCCGCCTATGCTCGGGAAAACATGGGAGGGGTTCATGGACGTCGATCGCAGGTTTTTCATCGGAGGCGCCGCCGTCGCTGCGGGGCTGGGCGCCAGCGCACAGGCGAAGTGGCGCGGCAATGGCGGCAAGGCGGAAGCAAAAGCGCTGAAGGCGCTCGAAGACTATATGGACCTTCACCGCGCGGCGTGGGGAATTCCAGGCATGATCGCCGCCATCGTCACGCGCGACGGATTTGAGGGCGTCATCACGTCCGGCCTTGCGGATGTTGAAAGAAAAATCCCCGTCAACGCGGATCACCTTTTCCAGATCGGATCCATCTCGAAAATGTTCACGGCGCTCGCCGCCTATTCCCTGATCGATGAGGGAAAACTCGAAGCCTACGTAAAACTGCAAGACGCGTTGAAAGGCGTCGCCGTCAGGGGCGGCGAGGCGATCAACCTGCAGCATCTCCTCAATCACACATCGGGGCTGCCGGGGGATTCAACGATATTTCCCGAGGGCGGCCTCTGGACGGGGTTCGAACCCGGAACGCACTGGTCCTATTCAAATTCCGGCTATGACCTCGCCGGCAAGATCGCCGGCGCGGCGGATGGCCGCCCTTTCGGCGAAATGATCAAGGCGCGCGTCCTCGACAAGCTCGGCATGAGGCACTCGCGCGCGGACATGCGCGTCGCCGACCGCGCGCTCTATGCCACGGGCTATGAGCCGGCGCTGACCGACCGGCTCAATCCGCGCCCGTCGCGGATGACGCCGTCGCCATGGGTCGATTCCGACAGCGCCGCCGGCTGCATCGCGGCGACGGCGGCGGACATGGCGATATTCATGCGCTTCTTGCTCGGGCTTGCGAATGGCGAGGGCGGGGCGCTCTTCTCCGATGAGACCGCGAAGAAATTCCTGGCCGACCCCGCCGAAGGCTGGGGGCCTGGCGCGCATTACGGCAATGGCGTCGCGCGCATTTCGATCGACGGCCGCAATTATCTTCACCATACCGGCGGAATGGTCTCCTTTTGCTCGGCGCTGCATGTCGACGCCGACGCCGGCGTCGCCGCGTTCGCGTCCGCCAATGTCCATTATTCGCTCAATTACAGACCGGTGCGCGTGACGACCTACGCCTGCGAGCTGATGCGGGCTCTGCGCGAGGGCGCGCCGGCGCCGGCGCCGAAACCTCCGACGATCGCGCTTGAAAATCCGCAGCGCTTCGCCGGCGCCTTCACCGCCGCCGATGGCGACCGCTTCGACGTCACGGTCGTCGATGAAATGCTTCGCTTGCGGCGCAATGGAAACGAGACACGCCTGCAACAGGCGACAGGAACGCTCTTCGCATCGACCGAGCCGGATTTCGCCATCAAGGGCGTCAATATCGAACATGAGAATGACCGGGCAGCGCGCGCCTGGGTCGGTGAAACCGAATATCTCGTCGACCCGTCGATCGGCTTTGCGCCTCCGCCGGCGGAATACTTGCGCGCGCTGGCAGGGCGCTACGACAATGACGATCGCTGGGCCGGACCGCTCTATGTTTACGCGCGCGACGGCGCGCTTTGGATAGGCAACGCCGAAAAGCTGACGCCGCTCGGCCCGAACGAATTCCGTCTGGGCGAAGAAACATCACCCGAGCGCATTCAGTTTGACGGCATGATTAATGGCCGCCCGCATCGGCTCCTTTTTTCTGGGACGCCTTACGTGCGACGATTCGGCTAGGACCATTATTGTTCCGGAAGCCGACTTTAAGGCCATGTTAATGCGCGCCCAGCTATGCAAGAGTCAGTGAGGGGACGCTGGCGTTCGACATGCGGTCGCATCTGAGTTGTGAGAGAGGCAACATCGCGTTGGCATTCGCGCTCCTGGCGCCCGTGCTGATCGGCGCCGCTGGCGCCGCAATCGACTTCGCCCGCTATTCTTCTATCAGGTCCGAGTTACAGGAAATCGCCGATTCCGCGGCGCTCGCCGGCGCGCGTGAATACCTGACGAATCGCAACGCGGCCGACATTGCGGAGAAGCGGGCGGAATATTCAGCAAACAGTCTGCTGCAACGCGCCGGCGGCCTCGACGGCGCCAGTGCGTTCGCCGAGGCCGATGATCAACAGGCGAGCGTGAGCGTCAAGGCCGAATTCAGCTATCGCCCGACCTTGCTCGTCGCACTTTATCAATCTCCCCTGCAAATCGAAGTGAATTCGCTGGCGCAGGTCTCGGGCGGCGCAAATGTCTGTGTTCTCGGGCTTGAGGAGACAGCAGGCGACACAGTTTACATCGAGGACAATGCCCGCCTGACCGGCGTCGACTGCTCCGTGTACTCGAACTCGACAGATCCGAAGGGCTTGCTGGTCAAATCGAGCGGTTTTCTTGACACCGCCTTCAATTGCTCGGCGGGCGGGTATGGTGAAAATGACCGACATTTTTCCTCGCCACCGCTTCCGGATTGCCCGAAGCGGGACGATCCGCTCGCCGGTCGCATCGAGCCCGCGGTCGGCGGCTGCGATCATCAGGACCTCACCTTCAAAGATCATGTCGGCCGAATATTCCCGGGCGTCTATTGCGGCGGCCTCATCGTCGATGACGCATCAAGGGTGACGCTCGACGCCGGCATCTATGTTTTCAAGGACGGCCCCTTCGAAGTGAAATCGATCTCGCGCGTCGACGGCGACGGCGTCGGGCTCTTCTTCACGGGCGTCAACGCCGGCATCAAATTCGAGGGCAAGTCGGCGATTTCGCTGGCGGCGCCGGAAACGGGCGCGATGGCGGGCGTATTGATCTGGCAAAGCAAAGGCGTCACCGGCATCGACAAATTCGAAATCTACAGCAATTTTGTCGACCGCCTGGTCGGCACGATTTATCTTCCCGATGCGGAGTTTATTGCTGCGGCGACCGCCGAGGTCGCCGAAGAAAGCGCCTACACCGCAATCATCGCAAAAAAAATCACTCTCAGGAAGAACACGCGGCTTGTCCTCAATACCGATTACACGCGGACGAGCGTGCCGGTCCCGGCCGGAATCGCCAACGCCGGCGGCGCCTTGCATTTGCGGCGCTAGCGCTCCGTCTCGACAAGCTGCGCTCAAGTCTTGGCCGTGCCCGGTGGCTGCGGCGCCTCCTTGCGCTGCGACGGCGCGACCGATAAATCCGGCAACGCAGCATCGGGAAGACCGCAATGAGCGACCATGTCAAAACGGAACGCGACGGGCGCGTCCTCACCATACTAATGGATCGCCCGGACAAGAAGAATGCGCTGACGCATGCGATGTACGCGGCGATCGCCGATGCGCTGCAGCTGGCGCATAAGGACCCGCAGGTCCGCTGCGTGATCATCACCGGCGCCGGCGACAGCTTCACCGCCGGCAACGATCTCGGCGACTTCGCCGCGGGACTTTTTGACGAACAGCCGCCGGTCGTTCGCTTTCTTGACGCCATCATCGCCTGCGACAAGCCGGTGATCGCGGCGGTCAATGGTCCGGCCGTCGGCGTCGGGCTTACGATGCTGCTGCATTGCGATCTCGTCTATGCCAGCGACGCGGCGAGTTTCCGCTCGCCGTTTCCTCATCTCGGCGTCGTCCCGGAAGCCGGATCGTCGCTGCTCCTGCCCTTGTCGATCGGCAATGCCTGGGCGAACGACATATTTATCGCCGGGCGCGTTCTGACCGCCGGTGAGGCGCTGTCGGCAGGGCTCGTCTCGCGGGTCTTTCCGTCGGCGTCGCTGATCGACGAATGCAGGACGATCGCCCGCACGATCGCCGCCCAGGCGCCGAACGCGATGCTGCACACAAAGCGCCTCATCCGGATGAATCGCGACACGGTGCGCGCGCGCATCGCGACCGAAAGCGCGCTCTTCGGGGCACAGCTGAAATCGCCGGAATTCATGAAAGCCGCAGCCGCTTACATGCAACGCCGGCCGCCGGAGTTCGACTGACTGAGGCGGGGCGCGATCTGATCTCACGATCGGAGGTGCGGGACCTTGCGCGCCTCGCGCGCGCGCTCACCGCCGTGTGAGCGCAATCACTCGCTTGTCAGAAGTATTGAAATGCATTTTCCGCCACGGTCTATCCAGCGCGGACGCTTCCTCTCCCGGGAAACGGCGCTGCATGAAAGACGAGGCTGTATCATGAAGAATTCAAGGAGAAGCTTGCTAAACGGCGGCGTTTTGGCGATGGCGATGCTCTCGACCGGCGCAATGGCCGATGGTTTGATATCTTCGAACAGCGCGCATGCCGGCCCCTATGTGTCGCTTTCCGGCGGCGGGGTCTTCGTCGAAGACAGCGATTTTATCGGTCCTATTGGCCCGACGGCGTTCGAGAGTGATACGGGCTATGCGATCGACGGCGCCATCGGGTATCGATTGCCGATGCGCATTCTCGGCATTTTCCAGCCACGGGTGGAGCTCGAAGTCGGGTATCTCGACGCGGATATTGACGGATCAACAATCGTCTTTCCGGGCGGCGGTGAGACCATCGGCGACCAGTCCGCCGTAACGCTCTATGTCAACAGCTATTCCGACATCCGATTCAGCGACAGTCAGCGTTTCGTTCCGTATTTCGGCGGCGGCATCGGCGCCGCGTTCCTCGATTTCGATGCGCGCCAGACCCTCGGCGCCGCGTCGCCGGGGCTGTTCGCCACGTCGGATGAGACCGTGCTGGCCGGTCACGCAGCTATTGGCGTCAGTTACGAAATGTCCGATCGCCTCGAACTTTTCGGAGAGGGGAGGTATTTCCGCTTCTCCGATGTCAATCTCGAATTCGTCGGCCCGCCCGCGATTCGCGATGACGGGCGAATCGACGGCTACATCGCAAGCGCTGGCGTTCGCTGGCGGTTCTGACGCAAACTTCTATTGGCCGCCGCAGTAAATCCGTTCGACGTCATCCTTGCTGAACAGCGACGTGCCGGCGGAGAGCCGGGTCGCCGCGGCGCAGGCGGCGGCGTAGCGCAGCGCCTCCACGTCCTCCCATCCGCGCATCAGCGCGACGACGA
>JBGSSK010000153.1:0-2461 GCA_041737095.1 Parvularculaceae bacterium
GCTGGAAAGCGTCGCCTACCAGACCGCCGATCTCATTGACGCGATGGCGGCGGACGGCGCGCCCTGCGCGATGCTGAAGGTCGACGGCGGCATGGTCGCCAATGACTGGCTGATGCAGTTCCTCGCCGACATGCAGCAAGCGCCGGTCGATCGTCCCGCGATCATGGAGACGACGGCGCTCGGCGCGGCGTTCCTCGCCGGCGTCCGGGCCGGCGTGTACGGATCGATCGACGATATCGCCCGCCTGCGCCGGACGCAGCAGGTGTTCTCGCCGTCAATGCCGGCAGGCCTGCGCAGGAAATTGCGCGATGGATGGAAAATCGCGCTTGATCGCGCCTTGCTGTGATGCGACGACGGGGCGATCGGAGACCTGCCCATGACGAAAGACAACGCCGCCGCGCAGGAACTGCGCGACTGGTGTCGGACGCGCCTTGCCGCGCATCAAAAAGCGGCGCTGCGCGACCCGCTGGCGAGCGGCGTTCGAATGCTGACGATCGACATATGGGACCGCCTCGCCGAAAGGGAGAGCGATCGCGTCGGCTTGTCGGCGCTCGCAAAGCTCATCAGCGATGATGCGCTGATCGCGCGAGCGACGCGTCTCAAAGGCAAGAGCCATGTCGGCGAATGGGAGGCGCTGGTCGAGGAAACGCTGCGTCCGCTCGCCGGCAGGCCTTTTGACGAAGTCGCGGCCGCCCTTTCAGCGACGCCGGCGGGAATCGTTTTTACGGCGCACCCGACTTTTGCGTTGTCGCGGGCGCTGCGCGACGAAATCGGCCGCCTCGCTTCCGGCGGCGAGGTCGCAAATCTTGCAGGCGCGCCGCACGCGCCGGATGATTCGATCACCCTCCTTGATGAGCACGAGGAGGTGCAGGCGGCGCTGGCGCGCGCTCAGGATGCTTTGCGGGCGCTCTACGCCGCGTGCTTCGATTGGCTGCGTCAAACCTTCCCGGCGGATTGGACGAGGGCGCGTCCCGCGCTGCTGAGCCTTGCGACATGGGTCGGCTATGATCTCGATGGCCGCACGGATATTCACTGGGGCCAGACGATCCGCCTGCGGCTGGAAGAAAAGGCGCTGCAGCTTTTCCGCTACGCGCGCGCGCTGCAGCGTATCGACGGCGGCCGCGATATCGCGATGGAACTGATCGAAGCCGGCGAAGAGGCCGCCGCCGAGGCCGAGCTCTTCGCCGCTGATCTCGATGATCCCGCCGCCATCGTCGCCGCCGCCAATCGCCTGACCGAGGAACGGCCAGGGCGGCTGGTTTCCCTCGAACACATCAAGCAACGCATCGAAACGCTTCTCGCCGGCGCCGATCCCGGTGCCCAGAAATCGTTGCTGATCCTTCGCGCCGAAATGGACGCGCTCGGGCTCGGCGTCGCGCGCATCCATTTGCGGGTCAACGCCGCGCAAATCCGCTCGGCCTTGCGCGCCGATCTCGGCTTCGCGCCCGGCATGGAGTTTGTCGACCGCACGGCGCTCGACGCCGCCGCGGCGAAAACCGCCGCCGCCGAGGAACGGGCGGTCAATTTCGGCAGCGTCTTCCAGGAACAGATGACGGCGCGCCGGCAGTTGATGCTGTGCGCACAGATATTGAAACATATCGACGCCGACACGCCCCTGCGATTCCTGATCGCCGAGGTCGAAGCGCCGGCGACGATCATGGGCGCGATTTACCTCGCGCGGCTTTACGGCGTTGATCACCGGCTTGACATCTCGCCGCTGTTCGAGACGCCAGATGCGATCGAGCGCGGCGGACGGTTCGTCGAACGCCTTCTCGAAGAGGAAACCTTCGTCGCCTATATCCGCAATCGCGGCCGCATATCGATCCAGTGCGGTTTTTCAGACAGCGGCCGCTTCATGGGGCAAGTCGCCGCCGACCTCGCGATTGAGCGTCTTCACATTCTGATCTCGCGCGCGCTCGCCGCGAAAGGCGTCCGCGACGTTGAAGTCGTGATCTTCAACACCCATGGCGAATCGATGGGCCGCGGCGGCCATCCCGGCGATTTCAAGGCGCGCCTCGACCACCTGATGACGCCGTGGGCCCGCGCGCGCTTCAACCATGACGGCTTGGCGACCAACGCCGAATGCAGCTTCCAGGGCGGCGACGGCTACCTGCATTTCCAGACGCCGACTTTAGCGCATGCGACGCTGAGGTCGGTGTTTCGGTGGTCTCGTACGCCGCCAGCGAAGAACGCCAGCGACCGCTACTATACCGACATCAATTTCTCCTGGGATGTCTACCGCGCCATCAAGGGCTGGCAGGAAGCGCTGTTCGACAGCCCGAATTATCAGGCGGCGCTTTCGAGCTTTGCGCCGAACCTGCTCCCGGCCACCGGGTCGCGCAAGACGCGCCGTCAGAGCGGGACGTCGAAGAACGATGCAGCGCGCGCGCTGCGCGCCATTCCGCATAACGCCATCCTGCAGCAACTGGCGGCGCCGGCGAATGTGCTTGGCGGCCTCGGC
>JBGSSK010000208.1:0-11574 GCA_041737095.1 Parvularculaceae bacterium
GCCGCCCGCCCGCCGCCCGCCGCCTTGCCGCACAGCCCCCGCTTTGCTAGGTCTTGTCGCCTATTCCGAGGGGCGCGGGGCCGAACCCGCTGAGATCGCGCTGATCGTGCGAGCACCCTTTGAACCTGATCGGTTAAGACCGGCGTAGGGACGGACATCTTTCGGTTTGCTGTCGCTCTGCCGGTTCTTGACGCGAATGCGTGAAGGAGCAGCGGCGTGAACAAACATATCCCGGCGACCGACTTCAAGACGCCCGACGTGACGACCGGGCCGCTGCCGTCCTCGCGCAAGGTCTATGTTGCGGGCGACATTCATCCCGATATCCGCGTGCCGGTACGCGAGATCGATCTTCACGCCACGGCGAACGAACCGCCGATCCCTGTCTACGATCCGACCGGGCCCTATACCGATCCCGCAATCGCGATCGACGTTGAAAAGGGTCTTGCGCGCCTGCGCGCCGCATGGGTGAAAGCTCGCGGCGGCGTTGACGAGTATGAAGGCCGCGACGTCAGGCCCGAAGACAATGGCGGTGCCTCGGGCAAGCATCTCGCACGGGAATTCCCGGTGAAGAATCGACCGTTGCGCGGCGCCGCGGGCGAGCCGATCACCCAGCTTGAATTCGCGCGTGCGGGAATCATCACCAAAGAAATGGAATATGTCGCGATCCGCGAAAATCTCGGGCGCAAGAAGATGCTCGAGAATGCGGAAGCGACCGTTGCGCAGGGCGAGAGCTTCGGCGCCGAGATCCCGCCCTTCATCACGCCGGAATTCGTGCGCGATGAAATCGTGCGGGGGCGCGCCATCATCCCGGCGAACATCAATCACGCGGAACTGGAGCCGATGATCATCGGCCGCAATTTCCTCGTGAAGATCAACGCCAATATTGGCAATTCCGCCGTCGCGTCCTCGATCGCCGAGGAAGTCGACAAGATGGTATGGGCGATCCGCTGGGGCGCCGACACGGTCATGGACCTGTCGACCGGCCGCAACATCCACAACACGCGCGAATGGATCATCCGCAATGCGCCGGTCCCGATCGGCACCGTGCCGATCTATCAGGCATTGGAAAAAGTCGGCGGGATCGCCGAGGATCTTTCATGGGAAGTCTATCGCGACACGCTGATCGAACAGGCGGAGCAGGGCGTCGATTATTTCACCGTGCATGCGGGCGTCCGGCTTCCCTATATTCACCTGACCGCGAACCGCGTCACCGGCATCGTGTCGCGCGGCGGCTCGATCATGGCGAAATGGTGCCTTGCGCATCACAAGGAAAGCTTCCTCTACACGCATTTCGAGGAGATCTGCGACCTGATGCGCGCCTATGACGTCTCGTTCAGCCTCGGCGACGGCCTGCGTCCCGGCTCGATCGCCGACGCCAATGACCGCGCGCAATTCGCCGAGCTCGAAACCCTCGGTGAGCTGACGAAGATCGCGTGGAGCAAGGGCGTGCAAGTGATGATCGAAGGGCCGGGCCACGTCCCGATGCACAAGATCAAGGTCAATATGACGAAGCAGCTGAAGGAATGCGGCGAGGCCCCGTTCTACACGCTGGGGCCTTTGACGACCGACATCGCGCCCGGGTACGATCACATCACGTCGGGCATCGGCGCCGCGATGATCGGCTGGTTCGGCACGGCGATGCTTTGCTATGTGACGCCGAAGGAGCATCTTGGGCTTCCGGACCGCGACGACGTCAAAATCGGCGTCATCACCTACAAGCTCGCCGCGCACGCCGCCGACCTCGCCAAAGGCCATCCGGCGGCGCAACTCCGCGACGACGCGGTCAGCCGCGCGCGTTTCGATTTCCGCTGGGAGGACCAGTTCAACCTGTCGCTCGACCCGGCGACCGCGCGCGATTTCCACGATCAGACGCTGCCGAAGGAAGCCCACAAGGTTGCGCATTTCTGTTCGATGTGCGGCCCGAAATTCTGCTCGATGAAAATCACGCAGGACGTACGCGATTACGCCGACGGATTGAGCGATAACGAAAAGAAAGACCTCGAACGCCTGTCGAGGGAAGGCATGGCCGAGATGAGCGAGAAATACCGCAACATGGGCGGCGAGCTTTATCTCGAGGCGGACGCCGTGAAGAAGGCGAACGGCGAGTTGTGAGCGAATATCGAAGACATGCGATTGGCCGCCGGATCCCGCCGTTTTTTTTGTGAGCCGGCCTCGACAGCGATAAACTGAATGACGGAAGCGGGGAAAATCGCGGCGGATCGGCGCGGCCGTCGGCGGTCATCCCCTCTCGCCATCAGGCCGGTCGCGGCCTAACCTCCCTTCGCCAAAAGCCAAAGGGGAACGCTCCATGAAAATTGCGCTGGCCCTCGCCATTCTCATTGCTGGCGCCGCAACCGCGGCCCATGCGGAGACCAGGCCCGGCCTCAAGGATACCCTCTCAAAGTCGCTCGCCGACAAATTGAAGATCAAGCCGGCGGATCAAGTGACCGCATCCGGCTGCATCCTGTCGGAGACGTTCAACACTCAGTCGGCCAACGATTATTCGATGCAGTTCCGGTTGATGACGGCGACAGGACCGGAAATGTTCAATTTCTCAGGCGACTATCTCGTTCACGCCGACCCGTCATCCTTCACGCTGGCGACGAGCGCCGACACGCTTCGATGGGCTCGCATAATGGAGGCGATCGAACGCGCCGCGCAGAGCGAACGGCCGCTCGACGTCCAGTACGACTCGGCGACCAATCGCGTTTTCGGCGTCACCATCCGCTGGAACGAGCGCTGCCCGACGCCTTGATCCGGGGTCCTCGCCCCTCTCCCCCTGTCCTAGGGTCCGGGGAGCGAAGAGACCCTGCGCCGGTTGTTCATCCGCCTGCGGATTTTCGCGCGCCGGTGGAAATTCTGGAATCATCCGCCAGGAATTTTCGCCGCGAACTCGTTTCGCAGGCGGAATTCCAGACCGTTGTTTTATCAGTGCAAAGATGGTTAACTCGCGCAAATGGGGCGGACTTGTCCCCCGCCTTATTCCCTGCCTTGTCCCCCGACTTGTCCCCCTCCCTGGCGGCGCGCTTATGCTGGCTCTTGCCGACGCAACCGGCGAGGGCGCGCCGCATTGGGTGCGAATGCGCCACGCGATGATGCGGCAGGACGGAGGATTTGATGGCGGACGAGATCGCATTGCGGATCGGCGCGGCGCCCCGCGGGGGTCGCAAAAGGGCGCCTTTTCCGACGCCCGAAAAGGGCGCCTTTTGCGGCTGGACCCCGCGCGGACAGCCGAAAAAGGAAGGATCGCCGCGCCGGAAAAGGCGCCTCTTCGCGCCTGTCGCAAACAGGGCGCTGCGCCGCAGCGCAGACCGTCGAGAACGCCTGCGAGCGACCGCTGGAAGCACAGTGTTGCGCAAACTTAACCTTGCCAAGGCTTTGACCGCAAACGGAAAATCTGACAAAAGACGCTCGATTCCGCCGCCGAATTCCCGGACGGCGCCAGCAGGGGTGCAAGGATCATGAATAAGAAGTGGTTGATTTTGTTGGCAGTTTCGTTCGGCGCCGCCGGACTGACCGCCTGTGCGAAAAAAGAAGCGGCTGAGCCGGCGACCGTTGAAGAAGCGGCCGACGCGGCGGTTGAAGCCATGGACGATGCGGCGGACGCGACCGGCGAAGCGATCGAAGACGCGGCCGATGCGACCGTCGAAGCGATGGATGACGCCGCTGATGCGACCGGCGAAGCGTTGGACGCGGCCGGCGATATGGCGACCGACGCGGTCGACGAAGCGGGCGAAGCGGTTGACGCGGCGGTTGACGCCGCCGAGGACGCGACAGCCGAACCGCAGAACTAGATCAAGGGCTTAGGCCGCTTGACCGTAAGCCGTTCCACCCCCGTGGAACGGCTTTTCCTTGACCGGCGCTTTGCTCCGTGTACGGAGTAAATACCAGCGGGGCCGGTCGGCCGATCGCCAAGATTGCGCAAACCGCGGGGACCGCTACGATACGGATCGCCGTCCGCCGATCAGGATGATCTGTCTGGGGACGATTTGTATTCTAACGAAGAATTAACATTTTCGATCGGTCCTGCCATGCCTCCGGCGCTCAACCCGGTCTTCGCCAATCGGCCGATGACGATCTTCGCAGTGATGTCGGCGCTGGCGCGCCAGCATGATGCGATCAATCTCGGCCAGGGATTTCCCGACGAAGACGGACCGCCGACGCTGATCGACGCGGCGATCCGCGCGCTTCGATCCGGGCCTAATCAATATTCGCCGGTCTCCGGCGTTCCGGAATTGCGACAAACGCTCGCGCGGTCGAACAAGCGCTTCTACGATCTTGCAATCGACTGGGAACGCGAAACGCTCGTCACCGCCGGAGCGACCGAAGCGCTCGCTGCGGCGTTCCTCGCCTTTCTTCAGCCCGGCGATGAAGCGATTCTCCTCGCGCCTTTCTATGATTCCTATGCGCCGATGGTCGAGGCCGCCGGCGCAGTTGCGAAAGTCGTTTCGCTGACGCCGCCCGGCTGGCGCATCGAACGGGACGCGATCCTGAAGGCGGTGACGCCAAAGACGCGAATCATCGCTGTCAACACGCCGCACAATCCGACCGGCCGCGTGCTGACGGTCGAGGAATTGAACGCGATCGCCGAAATCGCGATCGAGCGCGATCTCATCGTCGTCTGCGACGAGGTCTACGAACATCTGATCTTCGGCGGTGTCGTGCACCGGCCGCTCATGTCCTTCAAGGGCATGCGCGACCGCTGCGTGCGCATCGGGTCGGCGGGAAAGACCTTTTCGATGACCGGCTGGCGGATCGGCTACGCGACGGGCCCGGAACGATTGATCACCGGCATGATGAAGGCGCATCAGTTCATCGCCTATACCTGCCCGCCGCATCTGCAGCTTGCAGTCGCCGAAGGCATGGATTTCGGCGACGATTATTTCACGGGCTTTGTCGCGGCAATGCAGTCGAAGCGCGACCGGATCGTCGATGGGCTGACAGGCGCGGGTTTTTCCGTCCTGCCTTGCGAGGGGACCTATTTCGCGACGGTCGACATCAGATCCGTCGGCCGCGACGACGACGCCGCCTTCTGCCGCGAGATCACCGAGAAAGCCGGCGTCGCCGCCGTTCCGGTTTCGGCGTTTTATGCGCCAGGCGATGCAGGCGCGCCAAGAAATTATGCGCGCTTCTGCTTCTGCAAGAAGCCGGAAATTCTTGATGAGGCGACGCGCCGTCTCGGCGCCTATTTCAGGTGAGACGCCATGAAGTTTAGCGTTGTTGTAGCGGCGGCATTATTGCTGTCGGGTTTTGTTGATATCGCGTCGGCGAAGGACGCAATGTCGAACGCTGCGGCCGATCGTGCGCTTCGCCGAATCGTCAAAGGCGAAGGCGCCGCCGACCCGGTCGCCGGCGCTGCGCTGGCTGTCAGGGTCGGCGAGGAAATGGTCTACGCGGGCGCGGCGGGCTGCGCACAGGTCGATTCGGCAAAGCCTAAAAAATGCGCCCGCCCGCTTTCGTCGTCGTCGAAAATGCGCGTCGCGTCGATTTCGAAAATGGCGCTGGCGATGGCTATGTCGCGGCTTGTCGAAGACCGCCGCGTCGATCTTGACCGGGATGTTTCCGATTATCTCGGCTGGACGCTTCGCAATTCGCATTTTCCGGATGACGCCATCACGACGCGGCATTTGCTCTCGCATCTGTCTTCTATTCGCGATCCCGAGTCCTACTGGATTGCGGCGCCCGGCGATTTCCGAACGTTGTTCGAGGCGGGTGCGTCGCCTTTCGCGGAGGCGGACGCATCCGCAAACCATGCGCCCGGCGCCTGGTTCAAATACGCCAATCTCAATTACGGCGTTCTCGCTGCGATCATCGAAACCGTCACGGGCGAGCGGTTCGACCAGTTCATGACGAGGTCGCTGTTCGCGCCGCAGGGCCTTGATATCGGTTACAACTGGTCCGGCGTATCGCCCGCCGCGCGCCTTGAGGGCGCATCGCTGTTGCGCAAGGGCGAAACCGGGTGGTCGCCGGTCGTCGATCATCCGGACGTGTTGCGGAGCGCCGGGCCGGCATTTCTCGCCGACGAATATCTCGACCGCGCCGAGTTTCTTTCCGCTTACCGGCCGGGTCAGAACCCGACGCTCTTTTCGCCGCAAGGCGGGCTGCGCGCCTCGGTCGAGGATCTCGCGAACCTTGTCAGTGCGCTGAGTGAGGATGAATTGCTTCAGGCGCCGGTCTGGCGGTTTGATCCCTCGGCGCCGAATGGCGACAACGAAAATGGCTATTTCACCGCTTTCGGGCTCGGCGTTCAGACCGCCGAAGGCGACAAGGATGTGGTGTCCGGCCGCTCGCTTGTCGGCCACCCGGGCGAAGCTTACGGGCTCTACAGCGGCGCCTGGCTGTTGAAGGCCGACCCGGCGGCCGGCCGCGCCGAGGATATTGCAATCGCCTTCGCGGTGACCGGAGTCGATGCGCCGCCGCCCGCCAGCGCGCATCCGACTTTCAACGCCATCGAGGCGCGCCTCATATCGCTCGCGCTGGCGCTCGCCGAGGAGCGTTCAAAGGACGGCGGCGCGCAACGCAGCGAGCCGAGACCTTTCGACGAGACCGCAAACGCAATGGCCGATGTCGACGCCGCGCTGCTGTCGGCGAAGACGACCGGCCGGAATGTCATTGTCGTCCTCGGCGGCAATTGGTGCCATGACAGCCGGGGCCTTGCGTCGAAGTTCCAGACGCCGCCGCTCGCTGCGTTAATCGACAACCAGTTCCATGTCGTTTGGGTCGATGTCGGACAGAAAGACCGCAACCTTGACCTTCCGAAACGCTTTGGCGTCGATAAACTGATCGGCACGCCGACGGTTTTGATCCTCTCGCCGCAGGGCGAATTGCTGAACGCGGACAGCGTCCACGACTGGCGGACCGCCGATTCGCGCACTCTCGAAGACGCCGTAGGCTATTTCAGCGCCTTCGCCGCAAAACCCCAAGAATTACAGGGCCGTAACCCTTCCGACGATTAATTCTGTGTAAATCCTATCGCCGCTGCTTGAATACCAGCGCCGACTGCGATTGATGTCCGGCGATTATCAACGGAGGGTGCATCCTATGAAAACTCAATTGACTATGGCGCTCAGCGCCGCCTTCGCCTTCGGCCTTGCCGCGTGCGCAACCGAGGCGACGACTGACGCGGCTGCTATCGAGGCCGCGCCGGCCATGGCGACTGCGGAAGAAGCAGCGCCTGCGGAAGAAATCGCCGCGACCGCCGAAACCACGATGACTGCGGAAGGCGAAGTTGTCGCCGCCGAAGCGATCGAACCGATCGCGGCCTCTGCGGAAGCGACCGCTGAAGCAATTGCGACCGACGCCGAAGGCGTTGTCGATGTCTCGGCCGATACGGCCGAGGGCGCGATTGAAACGGCAGTTGAGACGACGCCGGAGCAATAAGCGAATATTCGCTTTGACTGAAGTATGAGTAAGGCTGGCGTTCCATTAAGGGGACGCCGGCCTTTTTCTTTGCATCAAGTGTCGGCTTTCTGGCGCTGCGCATCATTCCAGTAGGATACGCAGGGGATCTTCGACCGATCGCACCGATCGGCGTATTTGCGCGCGATCTCCCGGACCTCTTCCATCAGCCCTTCCTCAAGCGTGATCGGGTCCAGCCCCAGATTCAGCAATCGGCGGTTCTCGACCACAAGGTCATTCTCCGCCGCTTCATTCCGCGGATTGCTGATGAAGTTCACTTCAGCGCCGGTCTTGTCGGCGACCATGCGCGCAAGATCGCGAACGCGGTGGGTCTCTGTCATCTGATTGAGGATGTGAACCCGCTCGCCGTGCTGCGGGCGGTTTTCGATCGCAAGCTGGATGCAGCGCACGGTATCCTGAATATGAATGAAGGCGCGCGTTTGTCCGCCGGTGCCGTGGACGGTCAGCGGATAGCCGATCGCCGCCTGCATCAGGAAACGGTTAAGAACGGTCCCGTAATCGCCGTCATAATCGAAGCGGTTGATCAGGCGCTCATCGAGGCGGGTATCCTTTGTCTGCGTGCCCCAGACGATGCCTTGATGGAGATCGGTGATCTTCAACTTGTCGTTCTTGTTGTAGAACGCGAACAGCAGTTGATCCTGCGTCTTCGTCATGTGATAGATCGACCCCGGATTGGCGGGGTAGAGAATTTCCTGCGTGATCTCCCGCCCGTCATCCGTCTCGATCTTGACCGGCAGATAGCCTTCGGGAATCTTTGTGCCGGCGCTCCCGTAGCCATAGACCCCCATGGTGCCGAGATGGACGAGGTGCGCGTCGACATCCGCCTCGACGATTGCGGCGAGAATGTTGTTGGTCGCATTGATGTTGTTGTCGACCGTATAGCGTTTGTGGAAGGATGATTTCATCGAATAGGGCGCTGCGCGCTGCTCGGCGAAATGAACGATTGCGTCCGGACGTTCCGTTGCGATCAATTGCAGAAGCCGCGCATAATTCTTTGCGACATTGATCATCTTGTAATTAATGACCTTGCCGGTGACTTCGCGCCAAGCGGCCAGACGCACCGAGACCGGTTTGATCGGCGTCAGCGATTCGACTTCCAGCTCGATATCGATCTTGCGCCGCGAAAGATTGTCGACGATCGTGATGTCATGACCGAGGCTGGAGAGATGCAGCGCCGTCGGCCAGCCGCAAAACCCGTCCCCGCCGATGATGAAAAGCTTCATTGCTTCGCCTTTCCTGAATTTCTCGGCTTGCGACAAGGGTTGCGCCGGCAACGCCCGCTGTCGACATCGACAGGTGCATTTGAAATTTAGTCGGCCCGCAATTCGGCTGCAATGCCCGGGACAGAGGTTTTATGACGGGACGCCGCCGCGCCGATCCCGATGCGGCGCAAGCCGCCGCTGCGCGGTTTAATCATTGCGCTTGCTCAACCGGCGCTCGCGACGCGCATCAGGTACTGGCCGTACTGGTTCTTTGCGAGCGGCGCGGCCAGCCGGCGCAACTGGTCGGCGTCGATGAACCCCAGCCTGAAGGCGATCTCTTCAGGACAGGCGATCTTCAGGCCTTGCCGGGTCTCGATCGTCTGGACGAATTGCGACGCTTCAAGCAGCGATTCATGCGTCCCGGTGTCAAGCCACGCGTAACCGCGTCCGAGAATGCGCGCATTCAGTTTGCGATCGCGAAGATAGGAGTCATTCAGCGACGTGATTTCAAGCTCGCCGCGCGCTGATGGTTTGACCTTCTTGGCGCGCGCGACGACAGTCTCATCATAGAAATATAGGCCGGTCGCCGCATAGGTCGATTTCGGAATTGCGGGCTTTTCCTCGATGCTGGTGACCGCGCCGTCCTTGTCGAATGCGACGACGCCATAGCGCTCCGGATCAGTGACCTGGTAGGCGAAAATGACGGCGCCGTCCTTCAATGCCGCGGCGCATGACAATTCGTCGGTGAGCCCGTGACCGTAAAAGATGTTGTCGCCGAGAATGAGCGCGCTCTTGTCGCCGGCGATGAAGTCTTCGCCGATGATGAATGCCTGGGCGAGCCCGTCGGGGCGCGGCTGTTTGGCGTAGCTGAACCGGACGCCCCAGTCCGCGCCGTCGCCGAGGAGCCGCTGGAACGACGCCTGGTCCTCCGGCGTCGTGATGATCAGAATTTCCTGGATGCCGGCGAGCATCAGCACGCTGATCGGATAATAGATCATCGGCTTGTCATAGATCGGCATCAGCTGTTTGGAGACTCCGCGGGTGATCGGATAAAGCCGCGTGCCGGATCCGCCAGCGAGCACAATGCCCTTCATGATGCTTTCCTCTCAGGGTCGCGACGTCAATCGGCTGATGGCGCTGGCGATGTCGGCGCGCCAGTCCGGCTGCGACAAGCCATAGGCCGCCAGGATTTTAGAACAGTTAAGCACGGTGAATTTCGGCCGCCGGGCTGCGGTCGGATAGGCGTCCGTGTCGATTTTCCTGACATTGACCGACACGCCGGCGACCCGGAAAATCTCTTCGGCGAAACCGGCCCAGGTCGCAGCGGGCGCGCCCTGAAAATGGAAAACGCCGGCGGCCGGGGTTTCGGCGCGTGCAATGGCGAGGCACGCTTCGGCGATCGCCGCGGCGGATGTCGGCCCGCCCCATTGATCCGCAACAATGTCCAGCGCCGTCCGAGTTTCGGAGAGGCGGAGCATCGTCTTCAGGAAGTTCGATCCATAGGGCGAAAAGACCCAGGAGGTGCGCAGGATGATCGCCCCCGGCGCGGCCTTCAAGGCAAGGACTTCGCCGTCAAGTTTCGAGGCGCCGTAAACATTGACCGGCGCGACCGGCGCGTTTTCTCCGAGCGGCGCCTCGCCATCGCCGGGAAACACATAGTCTGTAGACAAATGAACAAGACGCGCGCCGGTCTCGCGCGCCGCTTCCGCGATTTCGCCGACCGCCTGCGCATTGATGCGAAACGCCGTTTGCGCGTCGCTTTCGGCGCGGTCGACGGCGGTATAGGCTGCGGCGTTTATGATGATATCGGGTCTGCGCGCGCGGATCGCGGCGGCGGCGGCGCCCGGGATCATTAGATCGGCCTCAGCTCGTGACAAAGCGGTCAGTCGAAGGTCGGGCGCAGAGGGAGCAAGGTCGAGAAGCGAACGACCGACCTGGCCGGTCACGCCGAACACCAGGGCGATTTTCATCCGCGCCAAACCGGCGACGGCGTCGCTGCGTCATCAGTTTCGGGGACTGGTGGAGCTAGGCGGAATCGAACCGCCGACCTCTTGAATGCCATTCAAGCGCTCTCCCAACTGAGCTATAGCCCCGATCGCCGATTCGGCGCCGTCTAATGGGAATAGGCGGCACGCCGCCCGATTTGGGCGCGCGGAACCTAGCCGCCGTCCAATCGTTCCGCAAGCCCGTTTCCCGGCCTGGTTCAGACGTCTTCCTCTTCTCCGCCGGAGACGATGCCGGCGACGTCGCCGTCCTCGTCTTCGTCGTCCTCGAGCAGCGTATCGTCGTCGTCTTCATCGATTTCGATGTCGATGTCTTCAAGATCGGCGAGTTCGTCGTCGACTTCTTCTTCGCCGTCCAGCCCGGGCTTGCGCTTCCCTTCCGGCGCTTTCTGCTCTTTCTCGGCGGCGTCGAGCGGAACCTCGGCGGCCGGCTTCGGCGCCGCAGCTTCCGGCGCTTCGTCCTCGCGCCGCGGCTTGCGCGGCTTCAGCAAGGCTTCGGGCACGAAGGCATGATCGCATTTCGGGCAATGGGCGGGTTCTTTGTTGAGGTCGTAAAACCGCGCGCCGCATTGCGGGCAGTCGCGTTTCACGCCGAGTTCTGGTTTGTTCAAGGCGGCTCTTCCCTTTTTGTGCCTGATCCGATTTCGGGGTCTGTTGCCACGTCGCACGAGCGCTGTCAAAAGCGGCCCGATCGAGATGGGGTCTTCGATGAACAAGGACCTGACCAACGCTCTCCGCGCCAGCAGCGGCGCGCCGATCGTCGGCGCCGCCGACGCGCCGGGCGACAAGTCGATTTCCCACAGGGCGCTGATTTTCGGGGCGCTCGCCGCCGGCGAAACCACGATCGAAGGGCTGCTCGAAGGGCACGATGTCTTGAGGACCGCCGCCGCAATGCGGGCCCTCGGCGCCGGCGTCGAGCGGGACCTTACGGACGGCGGCGTCGAATGGCG
>JBGSSK010000195.1:0-7462 GCA_041737095.1 Parvularculaceae bacterium
GTCGTCGTCGTCCGCGCCGTCCGCGCGAGGACGACGCGGCTGCCGAAGGCGCGCCGGAAGACGTCGAGCCCGTCACGGCGTCCTGACCGGATCGCAGGTTCCGGTTGTCTCGCGCCGGGACGCCGGGAATAATTCCCGCGACAATCGGAGGCGACTGATGTGGCAATCGACGTCGGCGGACGCTCGCAACCTGTTCGATCTCACCGGGAAATCCGCTGTCGTCACCGGCGGCTCGCGCGGCATCGGCGAGGCGATTGCCCGCCAGCTGGCGGCGCATGGCGCCGATGTCCTGATCTCGAGCCGCAAACTTGACGCCTGCGAGGCAGTCGCCCGCTCAATCAATGAGGCGCTCGGGCGCGACGCGGCGCGCGCGGCGGCCTGCAACATCACGCGCAAGGACGAGCTTAAGGCGATGATCGAGCGCGCCGACGCCGCCTTCGGAAAAATCGATATCCTGGTCGCGAACGCCGCGATCAATCCCTATTACGGCTCTACGGAAGGCATCACTGACGATCAATTCGACAAGATCATGACCGCGAATGTGAAGGCGACGCACTGGCTTTCGCAATTCGTCCTGCCGCAGATGAAAGCGCGGGGGGACGGGTCGATCATCATCGTGTCGTCGATCGGCGCGTTTCTCGGCAGCGCGGCGATCGGAGCCTACAATATTTCGAAGGCCGCGGACCTGCAGCTCGCGCGAAATCTTGCGGTTGAATACGGCCCTGATGGCGTCAGGGCCAATTGCATTTGTCCCGGCATCGTCAAGACTCATTTCGCCGAAGCCTTGTGGAAGGATCCGAAGGTCGAAGCGATGATCACGCGGCAATTGCCGCTGCGGCGTTTCGGCGAACCCGACGAAATCGCCGGGGCGGCGGTTTTCCTCGCGTCGCCGGCCGGCCGCTGGATGACCGGCCAGCAGATCGTCATCGACGGCGGTGCGATGGTCGGCCTCGGCGGCCTATGATGGAGAGGCTTTAAAGCGCCGCAGCCGCTCAAGGGTTTATGATGCGAGCGGCCGTGTCGAAAATCGCCGTAAGCGGACCTGACGTCCGTCCCATCAAAGTCATCGATCAACAAAGGAGGAAGAAAATGAATTACGCAATCGCCGTCGTCGCCGTGTTGACGCTCGCAGCGGGCGCCGCAATCGCCGGAGAGAAGGGCGAGAAAAAGATGGACTGGGACGCGAAATTCGACGCGCATTTCAAGGAAGTCGACGCCAATGCCGACAACGCCGTGACGGAACAGGAGGTCGTCGATTTTCACGTCGCGAAAGCGAAAAAGGAATTCACCGCGATGGCCGGGGACGATGGCGTGGCGACTTATGAGGAGGCCAAAGCCCATCATAAGGCGAAACACGCAGAGATGATGAAGGAACACGCCTCGGCGGCGGGCGCGAAAAAGGAAGACCACAGCCGTCATTGAACCGACGGCCGCGCCGCGTCTTGATCCAGAGCAAGGGCGTTCGCGCCAGCCATTGAACGGCGCAACATGATCGTGCGGAACCGCCTACGCTTTTGCGAAATGCCTCTCGGGAAGTCACTGAAGGGCCCGGCGGGACGCCGGGCCTTTTCGTTTCGGAGGCCCTTGCACGCCGCCCTCGGGCGCCTATCTGTTGGGCGTGGGCCGTCGCCTTCGTGAGGGGCGGACTGCATGCAACGACGCTTGTTACAAGGTCAGAAAATGCAATTTGAGAACTATACCGACCGCGCCCGCGGCCTCATCCAGGCCGCGCAGGGCATCGCGCTCCGCGACGGGCACCAGCAATTCTCACCCGAACATCTTTTGAAGGGCCTGCTCGATGATCAGGAGGGCCTCGCCGCCAACCTCTTGCGATCCGCCGGCGCGCGCCCGGAAATCGCGCTCGGCGAAACCGAGGCGGCGCTGAAGAAGCTGCCGAAAGTTGAAGGCGGGTCCGGCCAGATTTACCTGGCGCCGCAACTCGCGCGGGTTTTCGCTTCCGCCGAAGAACAGTCGAAGAAAGCCGGCGACAGTTTCGTCAGCGCCGAACGGCTGCTCGTCGCGCTCGCGTTGTCGCCAGATGCCGAAGCGGCCAAGATCCTCAAAAAGGCCGGCGCGACTCCGCAATCGATCAACGCCGCCATCAACAATCTGCGCAAGGGCCGGACGGCGGATTCGGCGTCCGCCGAGCAGGCTTATGATGCGCTGAAGAAATATGCGCGCGACCTCACCGAAGCCGCACAATCGGGCAAGCTCGATCCCGTCATCGGACGCGACGAGGAAATCCGCCGCACGATGCAGGTCTTGTCCCGCCGTACAAAGAACAATCCGGTTCTGATCGGCGAGCCGGGCGTCGGAAAGACGGCGATCGCCGAGGGCCTCGCCTTGCGCATCATCAACGGCGACGTGCCGGAGAGCCTCAAAAACAAAAAGCTCTTGGCGCTCGACATGGGCTCGCTGATCGCCGGCGCCAAATATCGCGGCGAGTTTGAAGAACGACTGAAGGCGGTGCTGTCGGAAGTGACCGCCGCCGAAGGCGAGATCATCCTTTTCATCGACGAGATGCACACGCTGGTCGGCGCAGGAAAATCCGAAGGCGCGATGGACGCGTCGAACCTGTTGAAGCCGGCGCTCGCCCGCGGCGAACTCCATTGCATCGGCGCGACGACGCTCAATGAATACCGCAAACATGTCGAGAAAGACGCCGCTCTCGCCCGGCGTTTCCAGGCGGTTTTCGTCGATGAGCCGACGGTCGAGGATACGGTGTCGATCCTGCGGGGCCTCAAGGAAAAATACGAACTCCATCATGGCGTCCGGATCGCCGACAGCGCGATCGTCGCCGCCGCGACCCTGTCGAACCGCTACATCACCGACCGGTTCCTGCCCGATAAGGCGATCGATCTCGTCGATGAAGCCGCCTCGCGCCTGCGCATGGAAGTCGATTCGAAGCCGGAGGAGCTAGACGAGCTTGATCGCCGCATCATTCAGCTGAAAATCGAACGCGAGGCGCTGAAAAAGGAAGACGACGCCGCGTCGCGCGATCGTCTTGAAAAACTCGAGGATGAGCTGGCCGGGCTGGAAGAGGATTCGAGCGCCCTGACGGCGCAATGGCGCGCCGAAAAAGAGACGCTCGCCAATGCGACGAGGATTAAGGAAGAACTGGAAGAGGCGCGCCAGGGGCTCGCCGAATCGGAACGCCGCGGCGATCTCGGGCGCGCCTCCGAACTTAAATACGGCGTCATACCCGATCTCGAAAAGAAACTCGCCGCCGCTGAAGAGCGCGAAGACAAGGCCATGCTCGTCAACGAGGTGGTGGACGCCGAAAATATCGCAAGCGTCGTGTCGCGCTGGACCGGCGTTCCGGTCGACAAGATGCTCGAAGGCGAACGCGACAAGCTGCTCCGGATGGAAGAATCGCTTGGCAAACGCGTCGTCGGCCAGCGCGAAGCGGTCGAGGCCGTATCGATGGCGGTGCGTCGCGCGCGCGCCGGACTGAAGGATCCCAATCGTCCGATCGGCTCGTTTCTTTTCCTCGGGCCGACAGGCGTCGGCAAGACCGAATTGACGAAGGCGCTCGCCGAATTCCTGTTCGATGACGACAGCGCGATCGCGCGCATCGACATGTCGGAGTTCATGGAAAAACATTCGGTCGCGCGTCTGATCGGCGCGCCGCCGGGCTATGTCGGCTACGAAGAAGGCGGCGCGCTGACGGAGATCGTTCGGCGGCGCCCCTATCAGGTGGTGCTTTTCGACGAGGTCGAGAAAGCCCATCCGGATGTCTTCAACGTGCTCTTGCAGGTGCTTGACGACGGCCGGCTGACGGACGGCCAGGGCCGGACGGTCGACTTCAAGAACACGCTGATCATCCTCACTTCCAATCTCGGCGCCGAGCATCTCGCCAGCCAGCCCGAAGGGCAGGATTCGGACGCCGTCCGTCCGCAAGTGATGGAGGCGGTGCGGGCGCGGTTCCGGCCGGAATTCCTGAACCGGCTCGACGAGATCATCCTCTTCCACCGGCTGACGCGCGCCAATATGGATCATATCGTCGATATCCAGATGACGCGCCTCGGCAACCTGCTCGCCGACCGGAAAATCACGATCGACCTTGACGACAAGGCGCGTCGCTGGCTCGCCGACGCCGGCTACGATCCGGTCTATGGCGCTCGGCCTTTAAAGCGCGTCATTCAGAAGGAATTGCAGGATGCGCTCGCCGATTTGATCCTCGCGGGCCGGGTAAAGGGCGGCGAGACGCTGCACGTGTCGGCGGAACCGACCGGCCTTACCGTCAATGGCGAAGCGCCAAGCGACAAGACACGGCGTTTCGCCGGCGCGGCGCCGCCAGCCGGCGCGCTGCTCAACTGAGGGAACCCTTGATGGCGAAAAAAGCGATTGACGACAAAGAGAAGGAAAAGGCGCTGAAAAAACTGATTGGCGAAACGGCGTCGAGCGCCGGCGCGATCGGTCGACACGAACGTCCGCAAAAAGCCAAGGATCGCATCACCCGTCAGGCGAAGGGCGATCTCGACGTCGACCACTACGTCAAGGAGTCTGAAAAGCGCGGCAGGAAGTGACGCTGATGCAACGCCGCTCGGCTGCGTGCAGCCGAGCGGATGTTAAGCAGCTGCGCGTTATTTGACCAGCAGGTGACCGAGATATTCCTGATCGGGCGACAAATTCGACGGTTTCACTTTTTTCGTTTTCTTCGTCTTCAGGTTTGCAAAGTGCAGCACTGACGCCGCGACTGCGTCGGCATTGAGGTCGAGCGCTTCAAGGCTGACATTGTCGAAGGTATCGCAGGCAAGGTGGTAGCACGGGTCGTATTGCGCGCCCGCAACGCCGCCATAGATAGCTGCCTGCTGGGGCGTCTTGACGCCATTCGCGCCAGTGAAGACGCCGCCGACCGGTATGCCGACGCTGACGAACGGCGCCGTATCGGTCGAGTTGAAGATCAGCACCGGCTCAAATGCGAGGCCGCGGGCGGCGTAGAACGAGGCGAAAAAAGCTTTGATGGCGGCTGATCCAATCGGCGCCGAAGCATCTTCGCCGTCGAGCACGAAGCGAACATAGTTCGGCGATCCGATCATGTCGAAATTGAGATACGCTGAAATCGCGTCGCGATGCCCGGCCGAAAGGTTGTTCAAATAGTAGTTTGAGCCGATCAGGCCGTTTTCTTCCGCGCCCCACCAGGCGAAGCGGACCTTGTTGATCGGCTTTACCTTCGCCATCTGCACCGCCGTTTCGAGAAGCGCGGCGCTGCCGGAGCCGTTATCCTGTATCCCCGGCCCTTCCGGCACTGAATCGAGATGCGCGCCGGCCATGATGACTTTACCCGGATCGCCAGCGGCGGTTTCCGCAATGACGTTGTAAGAGGTGACAGAACCGCTGGCGACGTTCGCAAACATGGATAGGATTAGGCCGGGCGTGCTCGCCCATTCGACGCCGCGCGCGTATGTCGCGTCGTGAACCGGAATGCCTCCCGCATAGCTATCTTGCAGCGTGCCGTTTATCAGGCCCGTCCGTTCGGGCGTATTTCCCTGATTGAAAATGATGGCGCCGACCGCGCCTGCCGCCGCCGCGTTTTCCGCCTTGACCTCGAAACTACAGACGCCGCGCTGCATGAGCGCGATATTGCCGACTGGAAAGCCGGCGAAATCAGCGGCCTCGCAGCCGCTCGTCGAGAGATTTCCCAATCCGAATTGCAGGTCGACCGCCGTCACCGGGGCGGTGACGTTCCCCGGCGCAGAGTATGTGAAAACATCGAAGTCGATGTTTTGGACGTAGGCGATCGAACCGGGCGCGACTTGCGAAAGCGTCGATGGTCCCAGAATGATGAAGGAATTGACGGTGAACGGCTGCATCTCAACAAGATAGCCGGCCGCTTCGAGCGTGTTGGCGACGTAGAGCACGGAATCGAGATATCCTTGCGTGCCGGCGCTGCGAATGCCGGTGTTCGCGTCGGCCGCCGCCTGGAAAGCCGCCTGATGGGCGCGCACGCCTTCGATCGTTACGCATTCCGTCAGTTTTTCAGGCGTATTATTGGTGCGCGTAGCGCAATCGCTGATTTGGGCGAAAGCTGACTCCGTATTGCCGGCGACGGCGAAAAAAAAGCGCCGAAAACCGCGCCTTTAGCGACATTCCTCATGATAGCACCCCAGATAAAGGGCGGACTTCAGATCCCGCCGCGTTTTTCTCGACAAGCGGTCCTAGCACGGCGCTTTGAGCGGCACTAAGGAAATCGCTGTTGAGCGCAGTGCAGCAAATTTGTCGCTACAAGGACTTGTCGGACCTGTCGCGCGTCGCCGCGACATTGTCGGCTTCTTCCGTTGGCGGCGTCCGCAGTGCATCGACGCGGCCGCGGATTTCGTGAAACCTGGCGAGGTCCTTGCCGCCAAGTTCGAAGCCGGTGGCGATCTTGAGGCTCTGCGGATTCACCGGTTTGTCTTTCAGATGCACTTCGTAATGAAGATGCGGTCCTGTCGAGCGTCCCGTCGTGCCGACATAGCCGATGATGTCGCCCTGACGAACGCGCGCGCCGGTGCGCACGCCCGTCTTTATGCTGTTCAAATGGGCGTAAGCTGTCTTGTACCCCTGGGCGTGCCGTATGCGGATGTAATTGCCGAACGAGCCATAAGGCCCGGCGCGCTCGACGACGCCGTCGCCGGCGGCCATGATCGGCGTCCCGCGCGAGGCGGCGAAATCGACGCCCTTGTGGGCTTTCTGATAGCCGAGGATCGGATGCTTGCGCGTGCCGAAGCCCGATGACAGCCGCGCGCCGTCGATCGGCGTCTTCATCAGGAGGCGCCGCGCGCTCTCGCCCGATGCGTCGAAATAATCGCCGCGTCCGTCCTCGCCCAGGTCGAAGCGGTAATACCCCTTTTCCTTGCGGCGGCCGCGCCAGTTGAGGCGGCCATAAAGAATGTCGCCTCCGCCGACCAGCCGACCCGCCTCATCATAGCGGACTTCGAAAATCGCTTCGAATTCGTCGCCGCCGAGAATCTCGCGCTGGAAATCGACGTCATAGGCGAACATCTGCGCAAGCCCGGCGATCACCTCGTCAGGCGCGCCCTGTTTTTTTGCGGAAAGATAAAGGCTGCCATTGATCGTGCCGGCGATCGAGGCGATGCGCTTCGCCAGCGGCGTCGCATGTTCGCTGGCCGCAAAGCCGCCATCGACGCTGCGCGCCAGCGAGATACGTTTCTCCGGATCGACGCGGAAATCCAGCGACAGAAGAAAACTTGGCGGCGCCTCGGCGGTGGTAACCGCCTGGAACAAAGTCTGGCTCGGGTCGGCGAGGGTCATGGCGAATTCCTGGCCGGGCCGAAGACGCCGCAAATTGTAGACCTTTCCGAACGCATGGGCGGCGGCGTTGCGATCTTCGGCGCGCACGCCCGCCCGGCGCAGCGCATCGACAAAGGTCTCGCCCTTGGAAAGCGTGACGGTCGCCTCGCGTATCGCCTCGATCGCATCCCAGGCGGCGCGGCGCTCGCCAGCGGCGATCGCGCCG